>JBPCLN010000152.1:0-33605 GCA_051003235.1 Chloroflexota bacterium
TTGAACATCCTCTGGATCACGACGGACCACCAGCAATGGCGGACGATCGCCGAGCGCTCCGTATGTCACACGCCGAACATCCAACGTCTTGTCAACAGCGGGTTGCTGTTTAACCGCTCCTACGCGCCGATGCCGGTCTGCTGCCCCGTTCGGGCAATGTGGATCAGCGGCGCCTATCCCTGGCATAACGGCGTCCACACCCAGGTCCATTCATCGCCATCGCTGACGCGTGACATGTATCCGGACGTCGTGACCTACTCTGAGCGCCTCCACGACGCCGGCTTCCGCCAGGGTTTTGTCGGCAAGTGGCACGCCAGCCAGAAGCGCTCGCCAGTGGACTTCGGCTTCGACGACATCGCCGAACCGGGCGGGTATGGCCGCGACGTGCTGCGCACCATCACCGTGCGTCCGGGTCCGCCGATCGACCCATCGCTCCCAGAGCTACGCTGCACGCCGGTAGGCCAGTTTACCTGGCCGGGCAGCCTTGAGCCATTCGATATGTGGGGCTACTATGAAGGGCCGGTCGAGCGGCTGCACACGACACGCGTCGCCGACCGCGCCGTCTCGCTGCTGCAGGAATATACGAAGGCGGCAAGCGGCGGTCGACCCTGGCATCTGGCGGTCCATTTCCCAGAGCCGCACGATCCCTACCGTCCCCACCGCCAGTACCTGGAGCGCTATCCGATCGATCAGATGCCGGTGCCGGAGAGTTTCCGCGAGACCTTCGAAGGCAAGCCGGGCATGTACCGGCGCGAAGCCGGTATCTGGGGCGACGTCACTGAGGATGACGTGCGCACGAGTGTCGCCTACTTCTTCGCCTTTTGTGAGCAGATTGACGTCCAGGTGGGACGCATCCTGGATGCCCTGGAGGCATCTGGGCAAGCGGACGACACGTTGATCGCCTTCACGACGGACCACGGCGACATGCTAGGCGGCCACCACATGTGGAGCAAGAGCTGGATGCCCTGCGACGAGGTCTACCGCATCCCCCTGGTGGTCCGTCTGCCGGGCCATGTCCCCGCCGGCCAGGCGACCGATCACCTGGTGTAGACGCACGACCTGCCCCATACCTTCCTGGATTTGCTCGGCCTGCCGGCCTTGCCGTTTGCCGACGGACGCTCGCTAGCCCCGCTCTTTGCCGATCCGCGGCGTGGAGATTGGGAGGACGCGATCCTCTGCGCCGGCTACGGCTGCGAGTTCTTCGTGACCCAACGCATGGTGGTTACCGACCGCTACAAGTACGTCTTTAACGGCTTTGACGAAGACGAAATGTACGACCTGCGGGATGATCCTGGCGAACTCCGTAACCTGATCGCCGATCCGGCCCACACTGGTGCACGTTCGGAACTGCGGGGCAAACTCTACGCACTGATGAACCGCTTCGGCGACCCCTATGGCGACGTAGGCTATGCCATGGCCGGCGGCGGCGGCAACCGGCCCAACCGCTACAACGCGCCGCGCTACTTGCCGCGATCGTAAGATCGACCATGAGGGAATCAAGGTTGATGGAACAGAGTACGATCCCGTGACCAAAGGCCGCGCCAACCTCCTTTTTGTCTTTCCCGATCAGATGCAAGCCGGCGCCATGGGCGTTGCCGGCCACTCCACGGTCCAGACGCCAACTCTTGACCGGTTGGCGAGGCAGGGCTTACGCTGCACAAAGGCGATTGCCAATTGCCCGCTCTGCACGCCGTCCCGCGCCACGATGCTCAGTGGGCGCTATCCGCTCGGCCACGGGGCGGTGACGAACTGGTTGCCGTTACCGACAGAGGCGCCGACGTTTGGCCAGGTATTACGCGACGCGGGTTGGCGTACCGGCTACATTGGCAAGTGGCACCTCAATGGCGCCCAACGGCAGGCGGGGTTCGTGCCGCCGGGACCGCAGCGCCATGGCTTCGACTATTGGGCGGCGTTCAACGACGGCCACCACTACTTTGATGGCGTATACTTCCGCGACGACCCGAAGCCGATTCCGATCCATGGCTACGAGCCGGACGGCCAGACTGACCTGGCGATCGACTTCATTGAGCAGAGTGCGGAGCCCTGGGCCCTGTTCGTCTCCTGGGGTCCCCCGCATCAGCCCTACAACGACGTGCTCGACGCGTACAAGGCGCTCTATGATCCAGCGTCCGTGTATGTCCGTTCGAATACCGAGGGCGGCAACCGGCAGATCGTGGCCGACTACTACGCTGCAATCACCGCCCTAGACGCCAATCTGGGCAGATTATTGGCGGCCGTCGAACGGGAGGGGCAGACACGCCGGACGCTGGTGGTCTTTACCACGGATCATGGCGACATGCTGTTCTCGCACGGACTGCGGGAAAAGCATCAACCGTACGAGGAGTCGATCCGCGTCCCCCTGCTGGTGCGCTTCCCAGGCATCCTCGCGGAAGGCAAAGTCTACGATGGTCTCGTCACCATCGCCGACCCGTTCCAGCAACGGAACCTCGTCGCCGAGCCTTCCGCGCCATCGGTGCTCAATGCCTGCCGCGGCGAACTCCAACAATGGCTGGTCCGCACCGACGACGCCTTCCTGCCCTGGCGCGATTTGCTACGGGGCAAGTCGCTACAGGAGCTATGGAACACGCGGGAGCGTGTCGTCCACGAGGAACAGGAGGAGCTGCTCTGACGTCGGCCAGTGTGCATCCGTGCCAATGGCGGGCGTGCTATGCTTTGGCGCCCGTGCCGGACATGGTGAACTGGAGAGGAGGGCGGGATGGCGCAGACCGCACTGAGCGTTGCCCTGACTGGCCCACTGCATTTGGAGGGGTCGGAGGAGCAGGACGAGCCCTTGGCTACGGATCGCCATTCCGACGAGCAGGCCTACTGCTGGCTGGCCTTGCGCTACCTCCTCAATCCCGCCGGTCACTACGTCTCCAAGGACCGCTGGCTGCGCATGGACCCCGCCAATGCCGATGATAAGCTCTTGCCTGATCTGCTGATTGCCCGCGACGTGCTGGCGCAGCAGTGGAATCTCAACGAGTACCTGCCCTGGGAAGTCGGCAAAGCGCCGGAGGTGCTGGGAGAGTTCCTGTCGCCCACTTCGGAGGGGGTGGACCAGAAGGAGAAGCCCGAACGGTACGCCAAGCTCGGAGTGCAAGAGTACTTCTTGTTCGATCCGGACGGCAAGTACCCCGTCCCGCGCATCCAGGGGTGGACGCTGCGGCGCGACGGCAGCCGGCAGGCGATGCCGCGCCGGGCTGACGGTAGTGTGGGTAGCCATCTCCTGCCGGTGTCCTTCGTGCTAATGGATGACCATGTTGGCGTGGTGGATCGACGGACGGGGCGGTTGGTGCTGCGTTACGAGGCGGCGCAGCGGTTACTGCGGGAGGAGATTGAAGCGCGATACCGGGCGGAGCAGGCCATGCATCAGGAGGCGGCGGCCCGTCAGCAAGCGGAGCGGTCCCAGCAGCAAGCGGAGCGGGCGCAGCGCCAAGCGGAGTTGGCGCAGCAGCAAGCGGAACTGGCGCTGCAGCTGGAGGCCGAGGGGCGCGCCGTGGTCGAAGCGGAGGCGGCGCAACTGCGGGCGGAACTGGAGCGGCTCAGGCGAGGAGCCGAAGGATGAAGGTTCTCTTTGTCGCCGGGTTCGGACCGATTGCATCCGACGTCCGGCGCTCCCGCCGTCTCTACCGCGACTGCCTCGGACTTCCGTTTGAGGAAGATGGCGATTATCTGCACACCGAAAGCGTCGATGGTGCGAAGACTCTGGCGGTGTGGCCCCTGACCCAGGCTGCAGAATCGTGCTTCGGCATGCCCGAGTGGCCCACCGATCTGCCCGTGCCTCAAGCGTGGATTGAGTTCGACGTGGAGGACATTGACGTGGCGACACAGGAACTGAAAGACCAGGGCTACCGGGTGCTCGTTGCGGCCCGGAAAGAACCCTGGGGACAAGTCGTCACACGCCTCCTCGGCCCCGAGGGCATGCTCGTCGGCTTGACTATCACGCCTTGGATGCGTAGTTAAGATGTGGCCCCCGACTGTCGCCGCATCGTATGCAGTATTTGTCCCTGGCGAAGATAGGACTATTGGTAAAGGCGGACCGGATCGGCTATCCATCGGCTCCGCGGCGACCGCATTGATGCCGCCGTCAGGCGGCAATGTGGTTACGACTCCGTTATTGCGCTCCCTGTCGACTCGCGCAGCACGAGCCGCGTGTCCAACACGATACACTGAGCGGGCGAGGCAGGCTCCGCGCCGGTTCGCCGGAGGATCAAGTCCACCGCGGCCGCGCCCATTTCCCACATAGGTAGGGCAACCGTGGTCAGGGGCGGGCTGGCGACTGCGCCGAGGGTGTCGTCGAATCCCACCAAGGACATATCTTGTGGCACCGTGAGGCCCTGCCTGCCGAGCGCCTGTAATGCCCCCATCGCGGCCATGTCGCTTGCGACGAAGACAGCAGACGGCCGCTTCGGTCGTTGCAGCACCTGGGCCATGGCGCTGTAACCATCGGCACATTGGACACCGGGAAAGTAGGTCAGGGCGTCGTCACGCTCCATGCCGGAGGCGGCAAACGCCTGGCAGTAGCCTTCGAAGCGTTCGACCTCTACAGTGTCTTTGAGCGCACCGCCGATATAGGCGATGGTTCGGTGCCCAAGGTCCAGCAGGTGACGGACCGCGTTGTAGGCGCCGGTGCGGTTGTCGGCCAAGACGACGTCGACATGCTGGAGGCCCTTCGGGCGCTCAATGACACTGACGGGAACGCCGTTTTGCTGGACATGCCGCACATTATCTAGGCTGCGCGGACAGGTGAAAATGATGCCGTCGCTGCGCTGCCGCAGCAAGAGTTCGACATAGTCCGTTTCCGCCTCCGCCGAGCCGTGGGTGTTGCAAGTGACCGTGGCGAAGCCGAGTTCGCGCGCGCGGTCTTCCACGCCGCCCGCTACGCAGGCGAAGAAAGGGTTGGGATAGATCGTATGCACGAGATGACCCAGCATCCCCGTACGCTGCCGCCGCAAACTCTGGGCGACAGCGTTGGGTCGGTAATTCACGGCGTTCGCGGCGTCAATTACCTTCCGGCGCGTTTCCTTTTGAACGTAGCCGTTCCCGTTGAGCGCGCGATGGACAGTCGTCAACGAAACGCCCGCTCGAGCGGCGACGTCGTGAACCGTGGCACGCAACAGCTTTCTCCGCGGACGCAACTTGACAGGCAACTGATCGGCAGTATACTGCGAACGCGACGATATGGATACGTGTTCACATTCATGACCGGGGCGTCTATCGCCGTTGGCGCCGGACCGGCCTACTCTGGAGCTGTTGAGAAAGGAAACCGCCAATGACGCGAGAACTGGTGGCCATTGCGCCGCGTCAGCCCGTGCTCCGCGACTATGTGGAACCACCGCTCGGCCCCAACGACGTTCGCATCAAGAGCGAGTTTGGGGCAGCGAAACACGGCACGGAGATCCCCATCTATCGGGGCGACGCCCCCACCAGCCAGCATCGCTACGATCCGGCCTGGCGGTGCTTCATGCCACGGGAAGACCCATCGGCGGTGTTCCCGGTGCCGTTGGGCAACATGTGTGTCGGCCTGGTCACGGCCGTTGGTAGCGACGTCAAAAGCCTTCAGGTTGGAGATCGCGTCTTTGGGCATCTACCGCTGCGTGACGTGCATATTGTGCCGGCTACGCGCGTGCAATTGGTGCCGGCGGGGCTATCCGACCAGGCTGCCGTCTGTCTCGATCCGGCGGATGCCGCGCTGGCAATGCGTGACGCCCATGTCCGCATTGGCGATCGCACGGCCGTCTTTGGTCTCGGCGCCATCGGGCTCTTCGTGGTCCAGTACTGCCGGCTTTCCGGGGCGGACCTCGTGCTCGCCGTCGATCCGGTGGAGCACCGGCGCGCGCTGGCCCGGCAATTCGGCGCCGACATTGTGCTCGACCCGACGGCCTGCGACGCCGGCCTGGAGATTCGCAAGCTGACTGATCGCGTCGGTGTTGATGTCGCTCTGGAAGTGAGCAGCAGTGCCGCCGCCCTGCACCATGCCATCCGAGGCACGCGCTATGGCGGCACCGTCGGCGTGGTGTCCGTGGCGCATGTCGGCGCTGCGCTCAACCTGGGCCAGGAGTTCCATTTCAACCGGATCAATCTTATCTCCGCTCGCACCGTCAGTCAGCCATTCCCAGAGGCGATGGGCTGGGACCACCGTCGCGTAGAGTCGCTCGCCCTCAAGTGGTTGACGGATGGTAAGCTCTCCGTCGAGGGCATTGTCCAACCTGTCGTGCCGTTCGAGGACAGCGTCGAGGTGTACCGGCGGATCGAAGACCACCCGGAGGAGTCCATCAAACTCGGTGTGACCTTTCCGCACTGAAGTGGGTAGCGTCGAAGAGCGGCAAGCGATGGCGACCGGTAAGCTAGCCCTATTTGTGCGCGGGTGTCGGAGCAGCACGACACAGACACAATCGCCTTAGGACTGCCGGGGGGCCAGCGCCAACGGGCCCGCGTCGGTGCTACTGTACAGGGAGCGGAGGAGTGAGCAGTTCGGAGGTCGCGGTGCCCGGTTTCTTGATCGAAGGTGGTCAACCACTGCGTGGTACGGTGCGCGCTGCCGCCAACAAGAATGGCGTGTTACCGATGATCGCTGCTACCTTGTTGACGGACGACGTCTGTGAGATCCGCAATGTGCCATTAATTAACTCCGTACTGGTGCTCGGCCAAATCCTACAGGAGTTGGGCGCATGCGTGGAAGGTCTGGGTACCCCTACCTTGCGCATTTGCTGCCGGGGCGTTCGCCAGCACCGGGTACGGCCCGACCTCGTCGTCCAGGAACGCGCCTCCGTCCTCGTCATGGCGCCGCTCATCGCCCGCACCGGTCGAGTGCTGATGGGCCGGCCCGGCGGTTGCGCCATCGGCCGGCGCGACATTGGCACCCACCTCGACGCTTTGGAGGCGCTCGGCGCCCGTACGCAGACCTTGCGCGATGAAGTCTCAATTCGGGCGGACCGGCTCACCGGGGCGACGATCTTTCTGGACGAAGCGTCGGTGACGGCGACCGAAAACACGATGATGGCCGCTTGCGCCGCCACTGGCGTCACCGTGATTAAGCATGCCGCCTGTGAACCACACGTGGTGGATTTCGGTCGCTTCCTGGTGACCATGGGCGCCGACATAATGGGGCTGGGGAGCAATGTCTTAACGATCCAAGGGGGGATGCCGCTCCACGGCACGATCTACACGGTGGCCGCCGACCACGTCGACGTCGGCACCTTCGCCATCGCCGCGGCCGTGACCGGCGGCAGCATTGATATTGAGGGGGTCAATCCCGATCAACTGGAAATGATCGGCCTAATACTGCAGCGCATGGGCGTCACCATGCAATTCAAAGGTGAGCAGCAGTGCTGCCTCCACATTGAAGCCGGCGAGTTGATCGCTACGCGCAAGGTCGATTCCAATATCTGGCCGGGCTTCCCGACCGACCTGGTGTCGCCGATGATCACACTGGCCACGCAATGTCGAGGCACAACGCTGATTCACGACTGGATGTTCGAATCGCGCATGTTCTTTGTCGATCAACTAGTTGGCATGGGCGCAAATATCGTGCTCTGCGATCCGCATCGTTGCGTCGTTACCGGCCCCGTCCGCCTGGAAGGCACGCGCCTGGATGGTCCCGATCTGCGCGCCGGCATGGCGCTGCTCCTGGCAGCCCTGGCCGCCAACGGGACGAGCGACGTGCGCGGCGCCGAACGGATCGAGCGCGGCTACGAGAATATCGTACCCCGCCTGAGCGCGCTTGGCGCCAACATCCAGCGCGTGCCGTAAGACCAGGAGAAACGTCATGGCCGCCGCAGGGCACCGCGTCTGGTATATCCCCGATGGCTATCTTCCACCAACTTCCGACCGCGGCAGCCTCGTCAGCCACGAGGCGGTTTGCGTCCTCAATCCCAGCCTCGAGGGCGCCACCGTCCGCCTCACCATCTATTTCGAAGATCAGGAGCCATGGCGGGATCTGGTCAACGTCGTGCCGGCCGAGCGCACACTGCATATTCGCCTGGATAAGGCAGAGCACACCGGCGGTCGGCCCCTGCCCACCGGTGTCCCCTACGCAATCAAGGTCGAGAGCGACGTGCCGATTATTGTCCAACACTCCCGCCTCGATGCCACGCAACCGGCCCTGGCCCTGTTCACAACGATGGGATACCCGCAGGACTAAACGCGCGGCACTCTGAGGTTTGCGGACTGTTCCCGACCCGTGCCTTATACTGAAGTCTAGGTGCGCTCAACCGCGCCGCTCGGCGTGACCAGAGCAGAAGGACTATTGTGAGCGGCGAAGCGATCCTCCTGGCCGGCCAGGTGCAGGTTGTCCATGGCGAACATGAGCCGGCGCACGTGGAAGTCAAGTCGCCGCCGCCACGATGGATGGGGCATCAGCGCCGCAGCAATATACAGGCCGTAGCTTTGTACCAACAGCGCCAGCAGATAGAGACAGAAAAGCACGCCCCGCCCCACCGTCCAGAGACGCTGAACCAAAAGGCTGGGCATGCTCGACGTCTCCTTGTTGTATGCCGACCGAACAGCGCGCATCAGTCGACGGACATGCCTGTATTGGTGCAGCCTGCTCTCGCTGTTCAGAAGGGCTGAGTTGCAAGAAGTGTGCCGGGCAACCGTTGACCATCGACCACCGGTAGGTCGTCAGACTCAGTAGGACGGACGGAGGACGACGCGGGATGGAGCGGAGAGAAACGAGGAGCGATGGTCGCCACTGAGCTACGCCCCGACGAGGCCGTAGCGGACGAAGCCGAACCCGAGGCGGCGCTGCTGGAGCGGCCTTTGCTGGCCGGCATTGGCGTGAACTGGGAAATCGTCGCTTATGCCGCGCTCATTGTTCTGGCGCTGGTCCTCCGCCTCGTGGCGCTGGGCGACAAGCCCTTTCATCACGATGAAAGTCAAGACGCCTATTTCTCCTGGATCTTCTATTCAGGCGGCGGCTATAAGTACGATCCGTTGCTGCACGGACCGCTGCGCTTTTATCTCATCTCCCTCATGTATCTGCTTTTCGGCGTCAGCAACTTTACGGCGCGGCTGGCTCCGGCCCTGATGGGCACGGCGCTGGTGGCCCTCCCGTTCTTCCTGCGCCGGCAATTGGGCTCGTTGGCCGCTTTCAGCGCCGCCGTTTTCCTCTGCTTATGCCCGTCATACCTGTACTTCTCGCGGTTTACCCGCGAAGACATTTACTTCGCCTGCCTGACGCTGGCCCTGATGGTGAGCGTCTTCCGCTTTCTCGCCCGCCCGCGCCCCTGGCAGCCGGCGCTCATCCTGGGCCTGCTCGCTGCCAGCTTTGCTACGAAAGAAACGACGTTCATCACCCTTTTCATCGCCGGCACGTTCTTCTTGCTCACCATCGGTTGGCAGGCCGGCGCAGCACGCCGGTCAGGAATGGACGTCGGCGAGACGCCGGTCATCGCCGCAGTGCGGTCGGTGGGCCTGGACGCCTGGCTCTGGGGTTTCGCCAGCTTCGTCGCTGTGTTCACGCTGCTCTTCACCACCTTCTTCACCAATCCGCAGGGATTGCAGGATGGCATAGTGAAGAGCATTCAATACTGGTTAGCCCAACAGCCGGTCGGGCGCGGCGACGAACCCTGGTTCTACTATCTCGTGCTGTTGCCGGCCTACGAGTGGCCGGAGATCCTGGCCGGCGCCGTTGGCCTGGTCGTCGTGCTGCGCCGACCAACTCTGTTGGGGTGCTTCCTCATCTGGTCCTTCGTCCTCAGCATGGGCATTTACTCCTGGGCCGGGGAGAAGATGCCCTGGTTGCTGATTCATCCCCTCCTGCCGTTGCTCATGCTCGCCGGCCTCGGGGTGCAAGTGCTCTGGCAGGGACGGTACTACCTGGCCGGCAAAGTGGGTCTCGCCATCGGCGTGCTCGGCGCGGTGCACATGCTCCACGCGACCACCGCCCTCTCTTTTGGCCACCCTGCCGACCCGGCGGAGTTTCTTGTCTACACGCAGTCCGCCACTGCAGTACCCCAGGTCAGTCAGCAAGTCATGGCCATTGATCGGCGCGTATTCGATGCAAGCGGCGAACACCTGAAGGTCGACATCGACACGACGGAGGGCGTCGACTGGCCGTGGGCCTGGTATCTGCGCGACCTGCACACGTCGTCATTCGTCGATATGGGGCCAAAATCCGCCTATACTCCAGCGGCCCAGGCCCTACTCATCGACGACAGCAACCGGACCCGATTGCTCCCTCAACTCGCCAACTACACCGGCTATCGCTTCCCCTTGCGTGTCTGGTGGATCCCCGACTACCAAAACGCGAGCGTTCGGGACTGGGCGACCTGGCTCATGTGGCGCAAGTCCTGGAATCCCGAAGGCTCCCTTGACGAGTGGATCTATTTGCGCAACGACGTGCCCGGCGCCGGCCTGATCGGCGCCACTGGCGGTGCGGCGCCGGCCACAGCCGAGCTAGCGCCGGCGAGTCCAACGGCCGGTAGCGCCGTTGTTACCCTGCCGGCGGCGACCAGCATCGCCCCGACGCGGGTCATCGCCCCGCAGAGCGGCAATTCGCCGGTACTGAACCAACCTCGCCAGGTCGCCACCATGCCCGATGGCAGCCTGCTGGTGGTCGACCAGGGCAGCAACACCGTCACGAAGCTCAAGCCCGACGGCACGGTGGCGGCCTCCTTCAGCGGCGCCGGCAATACCGCCCTGAAGAACCCGACGGGGGTCGGGGTAGACGGTCAGGGTAACGTCTTCGTGGCGGATACCTGGAACCATCGCATCGTCAAGCTGGATAGTGGCCTGCACTTCATCACCGCCTGGGGGAGCTATGGCCTCACCGGCGGACAAGCGGACGGCCACCCTACCCAGTTCTACGGCCCACGCTCTATCGCCGTTGATAGTCACGGCAACGTCTACGTCACCGACACCGGTAATAAGCGCATCCAGGAATTCGATAACAACGGCACGTTTCTCACGCAGATTGGCGGCGTCGGCGACGGGCCCGGCCACTTGAACGAGCCGGTCGGCCTCGCCATTGCCCCCGATGGAAATCTGGCTGTCGCCGATCTCTGGAACCGTCGCCTGCAGATCCTCACCGCCGACGGCAAACCGGTGACGCAGTGGCCCGTCCTCTCCTGGCAGACCAACGTCCACAACGAGCCATATGTTGCCGTTGGGCCGGACGGCGTGATCTACGTCACCGATCCGAATGTCACGCCGGGCCGCGTGCTCGTGTACTCCAGCCAGGGCCGGCCCATTGCCGTATGGACGCTCTCCGGCACCGCCCTGCGCGATCCCACCGGCCTGGCGGTCAGCCCCGACAACCAGTTATACATCACCGACAGCGGCAACCAACGGATCGTAGCGGTGGCGGGGAAGTAGCGCCTCACCGTTAGCGCCAGGCGGGGATGACGACGGTCTTCAGGAGGACAACGCATAGCAGTGCCAGGAGGAGCGAGATCACGGTGAGCGTTGCCGTTGACAGCCGCGGGCTGGCAAGGCGCGATAGGCCAAGCATGAAGAAGAAGCCGATACCGCCGATTCCGGGGAACAGGTAGCGGCCCTGGGCCTGGATAAAGGTGAGGTTGTACTGCACGTCGGAGGCAAACACCAGGGCCGGCCAGGCCAATACAAGGAGCAGTTCTGCCGCCTTAGTGCCTCGAACAGTTTCAACGGCTTCGACACGAAGTGCGCGGAATAGCGCGACGACTAATCCTGCTCCCGCTAACGCCGACAGCAAAACGAGCGCCGGATACACCTGGGGTACCGGAATGCCCATCCAGCCGAATTGGGCCCAGAAGGAATCAAAACTTATTGTGAGGAAGCGCTGGGCGGCGGCGCTCGTCAGCGGCCCGGTCAACGGCTGCAGGACGACCAGCCGGTTGATGTCCAGCGCCAGCGGATCATGCCAGCCGTAGGTGACGACATTGCGCGCCACCCACCAACCCCAGACCACCAGCACCACGCCGTAGGCGACGATCAGCGCGCCAAACGGGTGGGCGTGCCGCGCGTCGCTGCCCACCCGCCGGTAACGTAGCAACGCCGCCAGGCAGGCGAGTGGCAGGACGACGAGCGCTGTCACTTTCGTCAACACCGCCAGCCCCATCACTACCCCAAGGATGACGGCCCCCCGCCAAGCGAAGCCGCGTTGCAACCAGCGCAACAGGCCGAAGACGGCGACCGTCAGCAGCAAGTTGCTCAAGCCATCATTCTCGACCGCCGCTGTCATATTTACGTGCATCGGCACAAAGGCGACGAAGGCGGCAGTGGCCAGGGCCAGGGCGGGCTCCGCCGGCAGCAGGGCGCAGACCAGGCGCCAGGAGAACAAGACCGTCAGGGCGCCGAAAAGTGTGGAGAGCAAGCGAACGATTGCCACATGACTGGGCAGGGAGAGGCCTTCCGTGAGCTTATACGCGACTGCGGCGACGGCGTAGTACAACGGTGGTTGGTGTGATTCGTAGCGAATCGCATCAATGGACTCCCCCGGCGGGAAGTGGGCCGAGCGCAGCCGGTCTAGCAGTTGGGCCGGATCATCGCCGAGCCGCAACACCGGTAGCGTGCCGGTGTCGGCCACATAGCGGACGTAATTCCACTGCGCCGGTTCGTCCGGGTTGTCGAATGGCGGCGTGGCACGGTTCCATTCCACGGCAAGTGCGAGGTAGGCCAGGATAATGATTGCCAGCGCCGCTGCTTCCAGCGGTACGGACCGGTCCGTCGCCCTTGCAGTCAAGGTTTTGATGGCACCAAATGGCTTCCGTCACGAACGAGGGCCGCTCCGCCGCGGACGCCCCTTGTCCCCTGGACGTTGATCACGGCGATTTGGCGCCGTAGCGCCCGGCGCCGGCATAGGCGCGAATCTTGAACACGTCGGTCATCATGTGCCCCGTGTCGCGCACCGGACGCACTTTGCTGGCTTTGCCGTAATACCAGTCCACTCCTACCTCCTCCAGGCGGTAGCCGCGCCGTCGCACCAGGAAGAGCAACTCGGTGTCGAACCCCGTGACCATACCACCTTTGATGCGCTGGGCGTCCGCCCCGTACACCAGCATGCGCTGGAATAGGTCATGCGCCACAGGCGTCCGAAAGGCTTTGAAACCGCACTGCGAATCGGATATTCCCGGTAAAAGGACAGTGCGATAGAGGAGGTTATAGACCCGTCCCATGAGGTGGCGGTAGGCCGGCTCCCCATAGCGCCGGGCGCCCGGCCCCTCTCGCGAGCCAATCGCCACGTCGGCTCCGGCATCGAGGGCCGTCAGCAAGCGTTCTATCTCCACGATCGGCACCGACAAGTCGGCGTCAGAAAAGGCGACATACCTGCTCTCCGCCGCCAGGATGCCGGTGCGGACGGCGTACGCCTTGCCCCGATGGTCGTTTGCCGTCACCGTCAGTGCCGGCTCCCGCTCCACCCAGCGCTGGGCCAGCGCCAGCGTTGCGTCACTGCTTCCATCATCGACGATATGGACGCGCCAGGAATATGCTTGCTCCCGAAAGTAGGCCACCATCCGCTCAAGCGTTCCCGGTAGGCGACCAGCTTCGTTGTAGGCAGGGACTACGACCGTGAGATGGGCGGGTGGGGAACCGGCCCGCCCAATGCCAACAGGCGCTCCGCGCTGGGCCGGCAACTGACCGGGTGTTTGTAAACGCGCCATCATTCCTTCCTGCACGAGCCGCTTCCCTTTTCGCCATCCTCATCCTTCCCAGGGGGGCTCAGTAGCCGGTTGATCGACTCAATGCTCACGCGGCGAGCGCGTTGGACGCGGCGGCGCTCGTGCAAGTAGTGCGGCAGCGCGCCGACGGCGGCCGCCTGACCGCGCAGGCGCGCGCACGCCGCCGGTTCACGGAGATGCGGCAGTGTTTCCAAGGCATCCCGCCCCTGGCGCAGGAGCATATGACCGAGGTAACGGCGCAGCAGCGGCGGCGGCATGTTCTTGACAAAGACGAGCGGGAAGTTGCGTCCGCAGGAGTAGGACGCCAGCGGACCGCCGCCGGTGGCGCTCCCGTGATGATAGACGAGGGCCGCCGGCACATACCGGCATCGCCAGCCGCGCAACTGGGCTCGAAAGGCCCAATCAATATCCTCGCAATAGGAGCCAAGGCCTTCATCGAACTGGCCGACGTCGTCGAGTGCGGCGCGTCGGTAGAGGGCCGCCGCCGCCATCGCACTGAACACCCAGGCTGGCCGGTCGTACTGGCCATGGTCTTGTTCCCAGACGCCACGGTTGCCGGGACGGCCCGCACGGGTGTAAAAGTCACCGACGGCATTAATCGTGCGGCGATCCTGCATGAACAGAATCTTGCTGGCGAGGAAGCCGGCCTGTGGCTGCGCCGCCAGTTCCGCCTCCAACGCCGCCAACCAGCCGGGAGCGACCTCGGTGTCGTTATTGAGCAGCACCACAGCGTCTCCTTGCGTGTGGCGGACGCAGGCGTTGAAGGCGGCGGCGATACCCGGGCGGCGCTGCAACTGCACCAGGCACACCGCCGGGAACTGCGCTTGCAACAATGCCTGGGAACCATCGGTAGAGGCGCTGTCGACGACGACGACCTCATCGGGCAACCGCGTCTGCGCTGCCAAGGCATGGAGGCAGGGAGCGAGGAAACGCCGGCCATCCATGGTGGCGATGGCGACGCTTATCCGCGGCGGCACGACATGCCATCGGCCCGTTGTGCTACGCTCGCCAAGCAAACCGCCATTCAGCCTATCCGCGACGGTTCCTAATCTATCATGGGGAGGTCCAGATGAAAGGATATCCGCATGCAACGGTCCTGGCGTATTCTCCTCACGACGGTCGGTCTGACCTTTCTCGTCCTCACCGCTTTTGGCGTCGGCGTCTGGGCGGCGCCGGTCGTTCGCCGCGTCGTTGGAGCGCCGGACGTGGGCGCCCCCGGAGTCGCTCAAGAATTCCAGGTCTTCTGGCAGGTGTGGAATATCGTGATACAGAACTACGTCGACCACTCTAAACTCAATGCCGAGCAAATGACCTACGGCGCGATTCGCGGCATGCTGACGACGCTGGACGACCCCGGTCACACGCGCTTCCTGACCCGCGCCGACTACAACAACGAAGAGAATCACCTCCAGGGCCGGTTCATCGGCATCGGCGTCGTGCTGACCACCAGCAATAGCGACATAACGGTGCAGGAAGTCTATCCCGACTCTCCAGCCAGCCAGGCCGGAATGCAACTCGGCGATGTCATCGCCTCCGTCAATGGGCAGTTGACCATCGGCATGACCTCCGACACCGCCGCCAATACGATCCGTGGTCCGCGTGGCTCGACTGTTCAACTCGGCGTGCGCCACGCCGGTGAAACGGCGATCCGGGAGCTCACACTGACGCGATCAGATATCCGCTTGACGTCGGTGCGCTGGCAGATGCTGCCGGGCACCCAAATTGCTGACGTCGCGATCAGTGAATTCAACCAGGGCACCACGGACAGCGTGCGTACTGCCGTTACAACCGCCAAAACACAGGGTGCTACGGCTTTTGTCCTCGATGTCCGGGGCGACCCCGGCGGTCTGCTCGACGAGGCAGTATCCGTTTCCAGCCTGTTCCTGCCAACAGGGAAGGTGCTGATCCAGCGCGACGCAAAAGGGCATGACCAGCCCTTCACCGTGCTGCCCGGGGCGGTGGATACCGCCGATCCGGTGATCGTCCTGATCGATGGCGGCACCGCCAGCGCGGCCGAGATATTCGCTGCCGCCATCCACGACAACCGACGGGGCCAGTTGATCGGCAGCAAGACGGACGGTACCGGCACGGTCCTCTCCACCTACCGTCTGCTTGATGGTTCGGCCCTCTTGCTCGGCACCGCCCAGTGGCTCACGCCGGACGGCAAGTCGATCTGGAAACAAGGGATTTCGCCGGATATCAGTGTCGCATTGCCCTCCGGCAGTCAGCCAATCACGCCGACCACGCTCAGCTTCCCGAAGAGCAACGCCCAGGTGCTCGCCAACAGCGACAGTGTCCTGGTACGCGGCATCCAACTACTGGAGGCGGCAGCGGGTGCCGGCAAGTGATGGGGGACGCTGGGACACATGACGAGAGGGCCTGCTCTGGCCTACAATCGGGGAGCGGTAGCCGGCGCTACGCCGTTGGCGGCGAGTGGCGGCGCAATGGGCGGCAAAGGAGGTGGATGCTATGACGGGCAATAGATGTGTCGTGTATCTGGGGCCGGGCCATGTCGACGTGCAAGACATTGGCTACCCGACATTGACGCTGCCTGAGCAGCAGCGCAAGTGCGAGCATGGAGTGATTCTCAAAGTGGTGGCCACGAATATCTGCGGGAGCGACCAACATATGGTCCGCGGGCGCACCACGGCGCCGGTCGGCCAGACGCTCGGCCACGAGATCACCGGTGAGGTCATCGAACTCGGGCGCGACGTCGAGTTCATCAAGAAGGGAGACCTGGTCTCCGTTCCCTTCAATATCGCTTGTGGCCGATGCCGCAACTGCAAGGAAGGGAAGACCGGCATCTGCCTCAACGTCAATCCGGCCCGGCCCGGCGCTGCCTACGGCTACGTCGACATGGGCGGTTGGCGCGGCGGCCAGGCGGACTACGTCATGGTCCCCTATGCCGACTTCAACCTGCTGAAGTTCCCCGACCGGGACCAGGCCATGGCGAAGATCAAAGACTTAACGATGCTTTCCGACATCTTTCCAACCGGCTATCACGGCGCCTACACCGCCGGTGTGACGACGGGGTCAACGGTGTACGTCGCCGGCGCCGGGCCGGTGGGGCTTGCCTGTGCCGCCTCCGCGCAGTTGCTCGGCGCGGCCGTGGTGATCGTCGGTGACATGAACGCCGAACGCTTGGCCCAGGCGCGCAGCTTTGGCTGCGAGACGATCGACCTGACGCAGCAAGGCGAGATGCCGGATCGGTTGGCCCAGATTCTCGGCGAGTCCGAGGTGGACGCCGCCATCGACTGCGTTGGCTTCGAGGCGCGCAGCCATGGGGCGGGCGCCGGCGAAGCGCCCGCCACCGTCCTCAACACGATTATGAGCGTCACGCGGGCCGGCGGGCGGTTAGGTATCCCTGGTCTCTATGTCACCGGCGACCCGGGCGGCGTGGATGAGCAAGCCAAGATCGGCCAACTGGGTGTCCGGATCGGCCTGGGCTGGGCGAAATCGCTCATCTTCACCACCGGCCAGTGCCCGGTGATGCGCTATCATCGTCAACTGATGATGGCCATTTTGCACGACAAGGTCCAGATCGCCAAAGCGGTCAACGCGGCGGTGATCTCCCTGGAGGATGCGCCACGCGGCTACCGCGACTTCGACAAGGGCGCGGCGCGAAAGTACGTGCTTGATCCCCACGGGGCGATCGCGGCTTGACCGACAGGGGCGTGGCCAGCTGGCTAGCGTTGCCGATGGTAGCATGACGCGCATGGCGGCATGTACCTTGGCGGAGGGAGAACACCACATGGTCACCATGTTGCCACCAACCAAGCGATATACTGTCGACGACCTGACGACCTTCCCCAACGACGGGAGGTTGCGGGAGTTGGTCGACGGGCGGATTGTGGAGTGGGATGTGCCGTCGCGGCAGCATTGTACGTTGGACGCATTGCTCTCGGCCGAGCTCGTACAGTTTGTTCGCGCCCATCGCCTCGGGACGGTCGCCACTGGTGAAGCGATGGTTCGTATCCATGGCAGCGTCCATCACGCCCGAGGAAGCGACATCGAGTTTTGCCGGCGGGGCAGGGTTTCTCGGGAAGATTCGCGTGCGCCTTTTGCTTTAACGGTGCCCGACTTCGTCATAGAGATCATTTCTCCCTCTGACCGGGCGGATCTGGTGCTGGAGAAGATCCACGACTGGCTCCAGGCCGGCGTGCAGATCCTGTGGTACGTCGATCCTGAAACCGGCAACACGGCGGTCTACCAGGGCGATCGCGTCAGCTTCGTTACCGCGGACGAGACGCTTGACGGTGGCGAGGTGGAGCCAGGATTCCAGATTCGCTTGCGCGACATGCTGGACGAACTGAACGCGGAGATGGCGTAGCGCTGAGACCACCGCCCGACCCCTCCCTCACTTTCCCGTCACCTGAGCCTTTTGTGCGAAGTACTCCGGGTGCTCCTCGGCAATTTGCAAGAGCCGACGCGTCGCACCCTCCGGAACACGGCTACCCTGCTCCCAAGCGCGCACGGTGCTCGGACTGACGCCCAGCGCAGCGGCAAATACGCCTTGGGAGAGGGCAAGCGAGTGCCGCACCGACTGAATGTGGGCTGCATCAAAGTGCGGAGGCGCGGCGACACTCGCTTGCCGGGTAGTCACCGGCACGCGATGCACGCGCGGGGGAACATACTCACCACGATCGTACGCGACGGCTTGCTCCAGGCTCTCAATGAGCTTCTGCCCAAAGGTCAAGTCTGTTGACATCGCCATTATCCTTCCTTTTGGAGTATGTGTACTAATCGGCGGATGGCCGATGCCTCGTCGGGGGTGATGATCTCCTGCTCATTTTTTGCGTAGGTCAAGAGAAAGTAGATTCGTTCGCGCGTCTCCAAGTACATATAGACGGTCCGTGCGCCACCGCGCTTTCCTCGACCTTGAAGACGAACGCGCAGCTTGCGCGCTCCGCCAGTTCCCGCGATCACGTCACCCATTCGGGGAGTAGCGAGCAACTCCTGCTCGACGTGCTGCCAGTCATCGTCAGTGAGCAAGTCATCGCGGACCGCGTGCGGAAAGTACACAAACTCTAGCCAGATCACCGTGCAAACGGTACCACTGAGTAGCAGAACTGACAAGTCGTTTCGCACCACGAAGGGGGCTTGCTATTCGTGACAATAAGCCGAATCGCTCACATCACGGTCACGGCAACCCGCGCGGCGATGTGCGCGCCCGCGGGCAGCGCCGTCACCGCCGGGTAACGGCCATTGCGGTCGCCGTTCCTGAGCCACTGGCGGAACTCGTCATCGGTCTGCCGGTCAACGAGCACGGCGAGGACATCCAGCCGCTTGCCGCGGTCCGCAGCAGTATCGCCGATACGCGCAAAGCCATTCCAGCGCACACCGACGCGGAGGACCTGCGTTTGCGGCCAGAAGTAGCCGTTGGTATGGACGACGGTCCACAGCGGCGTTTGCCGTGGGACGCCGTTACTGGCGCCTCGGACGACGATGAAGGCCCCCGGCGCCGCCTCCTCGGCTTCGGCGGCCATCGTCACGGTGTATGCGCCTGCGGGCGGGACCGGACTTGCGCTCCGGGGTAAAAGCCGTGCCAGGTGAGGCCGCAAGAGCCGGCTGGCCCGCGGGAACAGGGCCCGATAGAGGTGCGTCCAACCGAGCAGCGTCCAGATGGCGGCAGCGCCGGAGCGCCCTGGCCCCGCCGGCACGAGCGGCGAAGGCAACCAGGATTGCGGCAGGCCGACTGGCGCGACGGTGGGTCGCCGTTCAGCGGAGAGCGGCGCCGGGAGGTCGAACTGCGAGTCAAGCACCTGCTGAATGAGAGCAACAGTCACGGGGCTGGGCCTGGCATCGAGTTCGTCATGCAGGACGTGCACACAGGTATTGTATATCTGCACGGCAGCAGCCCGGTCGCCATTCAGGGCGTGCAGCCGGATGAGGTACCGGTAGGCCGGCTCGTAGGGCGCGTCGTGCGCGAGCAACCGCTGGGCGTAGGTCCGGGCCGCCGTGAAGTCCTTCAAGGCTTCGCGCTCGGCGATCGCCCGTTCGAGCACCTCGCGAAACAGCTGACGCAGCCGCGTTCGCTCGCCCTCAATCTCTTCATCGTCACATTCGGGCAGGAGGTCCCCGCGGTACAACGCGATGGCCCGGGCCAGGTCGTCCGGTCCCCGCGCGTCCTGCGCGGCGGCCAGGAACGCGCCGACGTCGACCGTGCATGGAGCATCCCCGCGCCAGGAGATGGTCGAACTCGCGGTCACCAGCAGGCGCTCCGTCTCGGGCAGGAGCTTCCGTAAGTCAAAGAGCAGTTTACGGAGATTGGTATGCGCCTGTTCCTCCGAGGAGTTCGGCTAAAACTGCGCGGCAAGACGCGTACGGGATTGATGAACACCTGGGTGGAGGACAAGACGCCCAAGCAGCGCTTCGAGCCGCGCCGCGCGGGGAAATTCGAGGCGTTGCCGATCTTCCCACAGTTGCAGACCGCCCAGCAGTTGAATATGGAGCATTTCCGCCAATCCCTTACCTTCCCCCCACGGATAGCAAGCGACACGGCTCGATTGTAGCCCGCCGCGCGCCGGTGCCCAAGAAGGTGCTATGAACGGGAGATGAACGAGGCATCTGGTTTCGTTGTACTTCCCTTTCGGCAAGGCGGCGATGGTGCGGCTGGGAACGGTCTGGGGAACGGTTAGGGAACGCCTGCGTTGCTATAGTGCTGCGTGGGACAGCGCGGATGGCTGCCCTGTTTTCCTGGCTGTTGACGCCGTTCGCATGAAAGAGGAACGCATGGATCGCTGCCGAAGGTCAATTGCATGGTACATCCACGGCATCGCTCTTGACTTCCCTTTCGTGGCCTCTCTGGCTTTGCTAAGGACTCGGAAGGTTGTGCGACAAGTCGCGTGGGGAGTTCGATGATGCAACGGCCATTCCTGCGTTTGGTTCACGTTTTCCTCAACGTCGCTTTGCTATTTGCGCTGTTTGGCGGACCATCGGTGTCCTCAGCGGCTGCCTTGCCCCCAATTCTTACTTCGATCTGGCCGGCAAGTGGTCCAGCTACTGGCGGTACGCCGATCAGCATCTCGGGGCAGAATTTCGTGACCGGCGCCGCTCTAACCATCGGCGGCACCGCAGCCACCAGCGTCAGCGTCGTGGATGCCGGCACAATTAAGGCGGTCACTCCGCCGGGGAACGTTGGCCTCCAGACCGTCCTGGTCACCAACCCCGATGGTCAGGCGGGGCAACTCTCGCCTTCCAGCCAATGTACGGACCCTTTCGCCGGCAAGTGCGGCTTCTACTACCAGGCTGCCCCATCCGACTACCCAATCACGATCAGTGGTCGGGTACTGCTCAACGGTACGACGCCGAAGGGCGGTGTCCAGGTGGACACGGACTGTGCCGGCGCGCCCTGCGTTGGTCCAAAACCCGATCTCAGCGCCGCCGACGGCTCCTACACCGTCCGCCTGGCCCGCTCGCCCAAGCTGCTCGGACTCTCCGTCTACAACGCTCCTGTAGGTACTGCCGGCGTGAACTCTACCAGCGCGGTCTACGTGGATACGGCAAGCCGTGGCACGTTCACCGGCGTAGATATCCCGGTGTACGCGTCCACATTGACCCTCACGGGGACCGTCACGGACACCTGCACCGGAGCAGGGATCGCCAACGCCAGCGTCTTACTGTTCGTCGGCGACCTGCCCGGGGCGGTAGGACTGGCGGGACTATCTGGAACCGACAACAGCGGCCATTTCACGCTAAAGGTGGCGCCGGGCACCTACAGCACCTCGGTCAGTGCGTGGCCGCAGTACGGCTGGGATCGTCTTGCCGACGCCCACTTTCCGAATATCGGCACCGTGCCGCTCAAATTTCGGCTGGAACCGACCGGCGCATGCACGCGCACCATTCCATTGATGATCACAGGCCGAGTCCTAAATGGGACGACGCCTGTGGCCAACGTCAACGTGGATCCCGTGTGTAGTGCTCCCAGCGGGCAGTCGTGCGAGGCCCAGTTCGGAACATCGACTGCGGATGGCTCATACACCGCGTTCATCACCCATAGCCCGGTGGAACTCATCGCCTACGGCGCCGGATTCAACTCACCCATGGGAAAGTATTTAGATGCCTCCACGCAGAACAATTTCAGCGGCATCGACATCCAGGTCGCTCCCTCATCCGCAAGCCTGAGCGGCACCCTTACCGACGCGCTGACCGGAGCTGGACTGGCAGGTGCCGTCGCCCTCTTTATTCCGGCGCAGGCTGGACCGCAAATCAATGCCATGCTTCCTGGAGTCACCGTCGATGCCAACGGCAAGTATGCGGCGCAGGTTGCTCCCGGCACCTACCGCTATCGCGTCTGGGACGCGCAGCATGCGCAGCAGGAAGGAACGCTTCAGGTAGCCGCGCCGACCACATCCAGGAACTTCGCCTTGTTGCCGACCAACATTGGCATTGCTAACCTCATTCGCTGCACCGCACCGTTCGTCTTCACCACCTGTTCGGCCAACGGCGAGTATGGCGACGGCCCGACCGATGCCGCCTGGCGTGGGGCCGACGGCGACCTTAACACACAGTGGAGCAGCCTGGAGCAACTAAACTCCTGGTGGCAGGCGACGTTCCAGCAGCCGGCGGCGGTGTCCCAGGTAGCGGTCTGGGGCCGTGGGGGCGGCGACACCCTGTCTGGGAAGCTAGAGTTCAGCGACGGCTCCAACGTAGACTTTGGGACGCTGAATGGCGACGGCTGCCGGCGAGCGATCAGCTTCCCGTCGCGCACCACCACCTTTGTCCGCTTCCAAGTGACAGGTATGGGCAACCGAAATACGACAGGGGTCCGGGAGGTGGAGGCATACAACAGCCCACAGTACCCTGATGGAGACGATTCGAGTTGCAATGGTCCATCGAGCGCGCCGCCCAGCGCGCCCCCCAGTTCGCCGTGCGGCACCTGGCAGGTTGGGAACATCGTATGCTTGTCCAAAGGCTCGCGGACCTATTATGGGCCGACAGCTGACCTCAACAGCAACGTGACGGTCACGATCCCCGTGGATAACTGGGTCGTGAAGGTCATTGATGGGCCGCGTGACCAGTTCGGTTGGCGTTGGTGGGACGTCAGCCGCAAGGCAGCGGGGGATCCCAGCGGCGGGACCGGTTGGGTGCCGGTCCAGCCGCTCAACATTCCCCCACCTCCCCCAAACAATCCGGCGCCACCGGCAAATAACCCACCCCAGAACAGCGGAATCGCTCCCGTTCTTCCCCCGGGCACACAGCCGCAGATCGGGCAGGTCATCGGCTTGCCGCAGGGAACGCAGATTCGCACCGGCCCCGGCCTCAGCTTCAAATCGACCATCCCGGCCCAATGGGGAAGTGCCGTGCCAGTGCAAGGGTGGGCAGTGAAGATCATCGGCGGTCCAGAATGCGCCGATGGCTGGGAATGGTGGAACACCGACCGCGGCGCCGTGGACGGCTCCGGGGGCACCGGCTGGGCCGCCATTGGCCCGGCTCAGTGTGCTGGATCTCCAACGTTGAATACCGCGCAGCAGGATTTCAATTTGCTGCGAACGAATATACCTACGGCGGTCGGCAACTATGTTGGGCAGGCGCAAGTGAACTTGGCCAACGGGGACGTCTATCAGACAACCACCCACGGCTTGCTCGTTGATCGCAAAGCAGACGGCCTTACCGCCTTCACCGACGGATTCCGGACTTGGATCAACACCGCACTCGGCGTGTTCCAACGCCTGAACACGTGCGTCTTCCCATGGGAGTCAAACTCCAACGGACAGTCACGTTGTGACGCCTCAACATCCTCTCCTCCCTCCCCCCAAGCCGGTAATGTCTCGCCCCAACTCACCACGCTGCTTAATGACATCAAGAGTTCTAAGATCCTTGCCCACGATTCAACTGATAGCCTCGCCAATGTGCAGATTAAACAAGGACTGGCGCAAGTACTCGGAAACGAAGTCTTTGTGGGAAATTATGATCCTAGATTCACCGATGACGCGCAGGAGGCATGCTACAAATCGGCCATTGGGGCTATCGGCATGCAGGCCGAAAAGGACTGGAGTATGGTAGCAATCGATACGCTGGTCGCTGGCATGCTGACCGCGCCCATCAGACAAGTCGAAACGGGGAGTGCGCTCGCCGATGCGCTCCTCAAAATCGGCTCAGGCATGATCACGTCCATGGCTGGAGGCAACCCACCCGGTGCTGTCATTGAGGATACGAGCGCCAAAACGCTTGCAGCAATAGTCGGCCACGGGTTAGAGAACATAGCTCCTCACTGGCTCACTGAGGGAGCCACGGATGCTAGTGTCAAGGCGATTGTGAATCAACTGTTACGGAACGAGGGCGTACAGGTACAACAAATCGAGAACGGTCCCCAAAATGGCGACGGGACCAAGGTACATGCCAACGCCCGGATCTACTACAACCCGCATACCGACTACGTGACGGCGACGATCACCGCTGACTGCACCAAATCGACATATATGGTGATGTACCGGACCAGCGGCGATGGCTATGGTAACGGTAACGCCTTCGAGGCGAACCCCGCCGTCCGGTCGGTCTGGGTAGAGCAGTAGGACACATCTATTCTGCTTCCACACTCGCGCTATAGCGACTCCCATTCTTCCCGGCTGATGCCCGCTTGACGAAGTAGCCGGCTGAGCAGGTCCAGACTCACATCGCCCTGGTGGGGATTGGGCACGTGCACCTTGGTAGTACCTCTCACCATGATTTGATGCATGTACCCGCCAACGGTCCAGTGAACCCGAACCGCCGCAAATAGCCGATGAAATCGCGGCGGCTGATCGGACCTAACGCCGGCATTACGCGACGTTTTTCGCGTTCAGATCAATGCCGTCGACGATTGGCAGCGTATGGCCAAGCCGTATCCCCAGGAGGATCCAGTCTTCCAGCACTTCTTGCAGCTCTTTCCGACAGGCATCCAGGGATAAGGCGTTCGACCACACGCCTTGAAAGACCGGTATCTCACCGTAATAGGAGCCATCGCCCAGTAACTCATAGCCGGCCTGACGCATCGCAGCGTTGATATAGTCGCTCAACACACTATCGCCTCCCAACAATAGCGTAGCGCACGGCCTGAGGGATCGCAAGGTAACACAACTACCGACCGTACGCTCGACGTTTAGCCTCGGTCTGGTCGTGCACACTTCTTTGGCACAGCGCATCATCGAGGCATCGGCATAGGACGGCGAGCGCACCACATGATTTCGTGCCTCGCGGCTGTCGGCGGCACCCCGGGCACGATGTCCGGTCTTGCGGCTACGGGCACGACGGCGCCTGACGACCGTAATCATGCAACGAGAGGAGTCGGGACATGGATGGCATATGTCCTGTCCAGTGCGGGTTTTCCCGTGTGGCGCTCACCACCCCCTTGGACGGGGGACCGGCCGGTCCCCGTCGCCGCCTGGTTGGGGAAGATGCCCACCACGTCGGTGCGCCGCTTGATCTCGCGGTTGAGCCGTTCGAGCGGGTTGTTGGACCAGATCTGCCGCCAGTGCTCGCGGGGGAAGCCCAGGTAGCCAGAGCGTCCGCTTCGGCTTCGTCGATGAGGGCCGCCACTTTGGGGAAGCGGCCGCGGAAGCCGTCCGCCACCTTGCGCTATTGCTCCCTGGTGCTTGGGGCGTCCGGATGTCACTGACGGCGCAGCGCGGCACGACCGTTATCTCAACTGACCGTCATTCCTCAGCCCGTACAACGCACCATACTTCTCGCGCAGGTACCCCGTAAGGTACTGCGGATTCAATGGCTCACCGGTGACTCGGCGGATCAGGTCGTGCGCCGGATAGATACGGCCATACTGGTGGATGTTTTCGCGTAACCATTCGCGCAGGAACAGGAGGTCGCCGGATGCGATTCGCGCATCGAAATCGGGGAACTGGCGGCGCACCGTGGCGAGCAGCTGGGCGAAGTAGAGGTTGCCCAGGGAATAGGTCGGAAAGTAACCGAGCGAGCCGGTCGACCAGTGAACATCTTGCAGCACGCCCTCCGCGGCCGTGGACGGGGTAATGCCGAGCAGGTCCTGCATCTTGGCATCCCAGGCATCGGGCAGGTCATCAACCTGCACGCGGCCGGCTAGGACCGCCGTTTCCAACTCGAACCGCAAAATAATGTGCAGGTTGTACGTCACTTCGTCGGCCTCGACGCGGATGAAGCTGGGCGTCACGGCGTTGACCGCGCGCAGGTAGGCGTCTTCCGGCACGGCATGCAGTTGGTCGGGAAAAACGACCTGCAGGCGCGGATACCAGTACCGCCAGAAGGGGGCGCTGCAACCAACGGCATTCTCCCAGAGGCGGGATTGCGATTCGTGCATGCCGAGGGACGGGGCGCTGGCGAGCGGCGTACGGGCGAGGTCCAAGGCGATGCCCTGTTCGTACAGGGCGTGGCCACCTTCATGAATCGTGCCGAACAGGGCGGCACGCAGATCGTTGTCGAAGACGCGGGTGGTGACACGAACGTCGCTGGGAGAAAAGCTCGTCGTGAAGGGATGCGCCGAATAGTCTTGCCGACCGCCTTCAAAGTCGAAGCCCATCGCGCCGAGTACCTGCAAACCGAAGTCCCACTGCCTTTGCTTGTCATACCGTTGGAAGAGGACGCCGGCATCGGGCTGAGCGTCGCTGTCACGCAGGTCGCTCAGCAATCGCACAGTGTCGCGGCGCAGGTCGCCAAAGACGGCGGCCGTCATGGCCTCCGTCTGGCCTGGCTCGTACTCGTCGAGGAGCGCGTCGTACGGTGATTCCGCATAGCCCACAAGGTGCGCCTCACGCCGCTTCAGGTCAATGACACGCGCCAGGTCGTCGCGATAGATGGCGAAGGACGACGCCGCGCGCCCGCTGCCAGCTCTCGAAGGCACGGGCGGTCGTCTCCGCCAGTTCCTTGACGTAGCTCGTGGGTAACTTGAGCGCCCGCTCGATGTCGCGCTGTACCTCGCGCAATAGGGCTGCGCCGGCATCCCCGGTAAACGGTGCCGGCCCGCTACCCTCCCGCGTCGCCTGTTCCAGGGCGGAACGTAAGGAGGGAGCGATCAGCCGTTCATGATGGATAGCCTGTATCGTGCCCTGCTGGAATGCCCGGCTTGCGGCGCTCTTCGGGCGCATCATTGTCTGCTGATCCCACTCCAGCAATGCCGCCGCCGCGCCGACATCGGCCAGTTCCCGTACCTGCGTCAGAAGATCATCCCAGCCGACCATATGCGCTTCCCATTCAACTTCTGCCGCTCCCCATCCAAGTGTTCGGAGCGCATCCTACCACGAAGTACTAGGAAGAACTGCGATGCGGGCGGTGTGATCCAACACCGCATGGCATGCTATGCGGTGTCAATGCATGTCCGTCGTACAGGGTTGGGCGGACGGCGCGACTGTGCGCGCCGTAAACACGCGGCTGAATCGCCGAGGCGGACCTATCCCGGCAACAGCGAATAGGAGAGGCATGAAGGCGCTCATTTTGGCGGCGGGATACGCCACCCGGCTCGGCGCCTTGACAAAGGACCGCCCCAAACCGTTGCTGCCGATCGCCGGCAAACCGATGATCGATCACCTCCTCGCCCAACTGGATGCCATAACGGCGATCGATGCCGCCTACGTCGTCACCAATGCCCGCTTCGCCGACCAGTTTGCGCTCTGGGCGGGGGCGCGCCAGGGACGCTTGCCGGTGACGGTCCTCAACGACGGCACCACCACCGACCAGAACAAACTCGGCGCGATCGGCGACATCCAGTTCACGCTGCAACAGGCGGGAATTACCGACGATCTGTTCGTTGGCGCCGGTGACAACCTGTTTGACTTTGATCTAGGCCCGATGTTTGCCTTCTTTGCCAAGCATGGCTCGACCATTGGTCTGTACGACGTTGGCCGCCTGGACCTGATGCCTGACTACAGCGAGGTCCGGTTGGACGGTGACCGGCGCATTACCCACTTCGTCGAGAAGCCGCCGCAGCCCACGTCGACCTTCATGGCGACCGCCCTGTATCTTTACCAGGCCAGTCACTTGCCGCTGCTGGCGCGGTACCTGGCCGAAGGTGGCAACGCCGATTCTCCCGGCCGCTTCCCGGCCTGGCTGCATCGCCAGGTTCCCGTCTACGGCTACGTTTTCCAGGGACGATGGTTCGATATCGGCACACCCGCCCAGTACCAGCAGGCGGACGACGTATGGACCCGCGAGCGGCCGGCCTAGGACAGGGTGCACATGCCCCAGAAACCGTCCCAGCCGATCGGTGCGGTCGTCCTCGCCGGCGGGAAGAGTTCCCGCCTCGGCTACGATAAAGGGCTCTTGCGCATCAATGGTGAGACGCTGGTCCAATGGTTGCCCAGCCGACTCGCGATGCTCTTTGATCCGGTGGCACTCGTGGTGGATCACCCGCATCGCTACGCCGTCTCCTGTCCGCAATATGTTGACCTATTGCCCGATGCCGGGCCCTTGGCTGGGATAGCGGCGGGCCTGCAGAGCCTTGCCGTGCCGGCCATGTTCGCCTGCGCCTGCGATATGCCGCTGCTGCAGCCGGCGTTACTGCAGCGGCTCTGTTCGGCGCTGGGGGATCATGACCTGGCCATCGCGGAGCGCGGCGGCCGGCTCGAACCGCTGTGCGCCGTGTACGCCGCGTCGTGCTTGCCAGTCATGCAAAGATTGCTACGCGACCGTCAGCTGCGCACGAACGGTGTCGCCGGCGAGGTGCGCTCCCGCATTGTTGCCGAGGATGAATGGCGCGACTTCGACCCGGAAGGCGATTCCTTCTTGAGTATCAACACGCCAACTGATCTGGTTCGTCTGCAGGAGCGCGGCGCGACCTACGGCTTGACCATCACTCGATAGCATTGCCGGCGGCCGGCGATACGCGCTGACCCGAATGCACAATCCGGGCGACGGGCGTTGGCGTGCGGGTCGGTGGCGTGCTACACCTAACTTGTCGGCCAAGACGACGCCATGGAGGAACGCACGATGGTGACCTGCGAGAATTGCGGTAGCACCGGCTACCCCCAGTACGCTGAAAGTACCGTACGCTGCCGCGGCTGCGGTGGGCGAGTGCGTCCGGCAACGCCGGAAGAAGTGCGGCGCGGTGGAACATTGGAGAACACCAGCGAGTAGACAGGCGGTATCCACGGGGCCTTGGCGCCTATGAAATCATGGCGTCTCAATGGTCCCCTTTGACATCTTTGCGAGTGACATTCAGGTAGCCAACGAAGCAGATAATTAAAGCGGTCAAGACGATGGCGACCTTTTTGTCACCCAGGCCGAGCCCCCCGAGGTACCGCTTACCCAACCAGTCGGCAAAAGTCGCGCCGAGCGGACGTGTCACGACGTAGGCAAACCAGAAGGCGACGATCGCGTTCAGACCAAACAGCCAGTAAGCGAACCCCGGCGCGGCAAACAAGACGGCAAACACCACAAACGAGGGAAAGTAACCCAGGCCAAGGGTTGATGCGGTCATATCACCCGCTGCGGTGCCGAGGGCGAACGTTGCCATCACCGCGGCCCAGTAGAACATCTCCCGACGCCCGGTGTGAATGCTGTGGATGGATAGGGTCTTCTCGCTCGCATACCAGATTACGAAGACGATGGTGAGCGCCGAGGCAAAGAATATCGTCGATACCAGATACGGGATGTGCAGAACGATGTGGGCGACGTCGGCCGCCATCGTGCCGAATATGGCGACCATGGCGACCGCCAACCAGTAGACCCACGCCACGTAGCGACGCACCAGGAACTGCAGCAGCAGCGCACCCGCCAGCCCGAGGCAGCCGAGCACGACCGCGAGATAGGGATTGATCTGGTACACGAGATAGTCGGTCGTTGATTCACCCATCGCCGTCGTCAACAATTTAACGATCCAGAAGTACACCGTTACTTCCGGCACCTTTCTCAGCGTTTGCAGCGCCAGACGCTGAGAAAGAAGCGAATGAGCGGCCATGACCCCTTGTCTCCTGTAGATTCCTCCGCCGACTGAGTAACGCGAGCGCGGCCCGTTGCGAGGATAACCAGGGGAGACGCCTAAGGTCAATGGCGGCATTCCCAGGGGCTTGGGTACGGGGAGAAACGGAGGCTACCTGTTCACGAGGGAGGCAACCTCCGACCGCAGGCAAGTTCAGGGTACTATGCAACACTCAAAAGACTCAATCGAAGCAGCGTAGAGGAGAAAAGCATGGCCGAGGAGAAGGATGCATTGCTCCAACACTACGGACAGATGCGGGAGGAGTTGCTCGCTGCCATACACGGACTCAGCGATGAACTGCTGACCGAACCGTCGCTTGATGGCTGGTCGGTCAAGGATCACCTGGCGCACCTGGCATTCTGGGATGACCTCCGCGCCGACGAAGTGGAGCGCATCTCCGCCGGCCACGCCTCCGCCTGGCGAATGGCGGGCGACCAGGACGAGGCGTTGAACGCACTGAGCTATTCCCTCCGGCGGGATCTGACGCTCAACCAGGTGCAGTGGGAACTGGCGGCATCGAGGCGGCGACTGCTTGCCGCGCTCTCGTCGATCACGCCACGCGGATTGGACGCTTCCCTCTACGGCGAAGCGGGGCTACGGACTTCGCACGAGGCAGCACACGCGGAATGGATCCAGCACTGGCGGAAGGAACGGGGCATCTGAGGCACTAGTTCTGTAAAGCTGTTGTCAACGATGCGGAAAATAGTCCGGTCACTCGGCGAAAGCGCGGTCGTTCCGCCGCGCATGCGTAGCGACGCCGGGACCGCTTGGCCCAGTCATCAGTCCTCCAGCCCAAAGTAGTAGGTGTTCAGCACATCCGTCAAGAGCGATGCATGCGGCGTGTCGCCCAGACCAATCGACTCCCGTATCGTGAGCGCGGCACCGGCGCGATCGTACAAGGCGATGCACGTGCGCTCCGAATCGCGCCGCGAGATGTAATGGACTCCGTCCAGCTGCTGGGGATGTGCCCAGAGCGCCAGCGACCAGGCGCGGGCGATGCGGTTCGATTCTGCCAGATCGTGTCACAGAATGTCTCGATGAAGGCGCAGTGCGGATCACTGCCGCAGTAGAGCACGCCGAACTGGCCATCCGGCGCATTGAGCACAGCCACTCCGGGCCTCCTGCCCAAACGTTGTTTACGGATAGCATCCACGAGGGGCAACGTAATTCCGCGACCGTACCATGAGACGACGTATAGCGTCATCAGGAGAGGAAATGCGTCACGAGGAGTGCGTCGTGCATGCGGGTACGAAGTCGGCTATCCATCAGTGGTCCGACCAGCCAACCCGAGAAAGACGAGCAGCGCTCGATTGACTCGCACCAGGTCCTCATCAGGGAGTCGCCCCACGCGAGCGCCGATCTTCGTCCTGGGCACGGTCGTGACTTTGTCCACCATCAAGCGACACGGCGCCCGAAGGCCGTTTTCTGCGTTCGGCTCGACCGGTAGGCGAAACAGCGGCGCTTCTGTCGGATCAGTCGTAAATGCGCACACTGTAACGGAATCTGTCCCATCGAAACGATCGTCTTGCAGGATCACTGCCGGACGGGGTTTCCCGGTGTAGTCACTTCCGCCGGCAACGATCCAGATTTCCGCGCGCCTCACTCCTGATCCCAGGTGGACACGGCGTCGATGAACGCTTGGTCCTCTCCGGCGTGTGGGCTCGCGGCAACCGCTTCCGACTGACGATGGGCTTCGGCCGCGAAGGCGGGCGAGCGCACATCCGGCACCCAGATCTGGACAGGCCGCAATCCCTGACTGCGCAACCGCTCGCGATAAGCTCGCACCTTGTCCCGCGACGACTGAGACGGCGCCCGTACCGGCATCGTTTTCTCCCTCACTGGTAGTGGTGACATGTAACCTACCATACATCTGCATGGGTGTTCGCTCAGGTAGACGATAAGGCGGTCACGAGGGGATGCCATCGTTACCCCTCCAATCCGGAGACTGAGGTCTGTCCAAGTCCTGCCTCGTCGGGCACAGGCAGCGCAGAGGTCGGTAGTCCTCCATTGAGCCACAGGTGGAACTCGACGTCGAGCGGCGGCGATGGCGCCGATGCCGGGGATGGTCTGCAACAGCGTCACCGCCTCACTGAAAGGGAGGAGGCAGCGCTCGACTTCCTGCTCGATCTCGGCGATGGCCGTCGTCAAGTAGTCGATGTGGCCGAGCAGCTGGATGAGGAGGAGGCGTTGGTGCGGCTTGACCCGGCCTTCCAGCGCCTGCCGCAACTGCGGGAGCTTCTTGCGCAGGCTGGCCCGCGCGAACTCCGCGAGGGCCGCGGGGTCCTCCTCCCCGGCGATGATGGCGTCGAGCATCTGGCGCCCGCTCACCCCGAGGACATTCGTTGCCACGGCGGCCAGCTTGATGTTGGCGCCCTCCAGCAGCTTCTGCACGCGGTTGGCCTCCTGACTGCGCTCCTGGACCAGCGTCTTGCGGTAGCGGGTGAGATCCCGCACGCGGAGGGAGTTCCGCGGGTTTGGTGGACCGTTAACGGTTAGGCCACGGCGGCTTGCTGTTGCACCTCCTCAAATGTGTCGGGGCTGAGATAGTCCAGCGTGGAGTGCCGACGACGGGTGTTGTACCACGTCTCGATGAAGCAGAAGATGGCGCTCTTGGCGGCGTCTTTGGTGACCCACTCTTCTCGGTAGAGCAGTTCGACCTTGAGCGTGGCGAAGCAGCTTTCGGCGACGGCGTGGTCGAAGCAATCGCCGACGCTGCCCATGGAGGCGACCAGGCCGGCGGCCTGCAGGTGGGCGCCGAAGGCAACTGCGGTGTACTGGCAGCCGTGTTCGCTGTGATGGATGAGCCCCTTTCCGGGCTGCCGGCGCTGCAAGGCCATCGTGAAGGCGTCAAGCACCAGATCGGTGCGCCGGTGGTCGGCCATGCTCCACCCGACCACGGGCCGGCGGAAGGCGTCCAGGACGGCGGCGAGATAGAGCCAACCTTCGCCCGTGGCGCCATAGGTGCCGTCTGCCACCCACAATCGATCCGACCCGCCAATGGCCGCCGGGGCGAAGGCCCGCTGCACCAGGTTGGTGGCCGGCGCGGCGGGGTCGGCGACGGTGGTGCGCACCCGTCGGACCGGTCGCCGGCAGCCGTGCAGCCCGGTCTGCCGCATCAAGCGCTCGACCCGCTTCCAAGCGCAGCGCACTCGCTGGGCTCGGAGCTTGGCGTATACGCGCGGGCTGCCGTAGGTCCGGACGCTCTCCCGGTGGATAGCCGTGATCTGTTTGGTCAGGGTGGCGTCCGCCTGTACCCGGGCCGACTGCCGCCCCAACCGCTCCCGTCGCCGCCAGGCAGAGAAGCCAGATCGGGACACCGCGAGCACCGTACATGAGCGCGCAACGGGGTGCTCCCCGGCTCCATGAGCCGCAGCGCTTCTCGTTTGAACTCCGCTGGGTACGGCGGTTTTGGCTTCCCGGCTCGCTTCGACGGTTCCAGGGCTGGCGGTTTCCTCGCCACACCCGGTGTGCTCACGCCTGCCACGGGTACTGTTGTCGATGCCAGAGCTGCTGAACTCCTTTCACGGGACTACAGCATCCCATAGTCCCAGGGTGTCCACCAAACCGGGGGAGGTCCAGTCCACAAGACCGGCACCCTGGTGGGCATCGCTCACGACGGCAAAATCGTGGAGAGTCCCCAGGGCGCCTATGTCCTCGTTTGCTTGTCGAGCGATGGTGAAAATATTGTCACCGCCTCAACTGCCATCGCGCAGATGTCGCGCGCCGCCTGGCGTGGCTTCGCGGCGCGCCAATCCCCGACTTGAGCGACCAGATAGGTCTACACTTCGGCGCCGAGCGCCGTATTGCCGCGGACATTGATCTCGCTGAATCCTTCTTCAGCGCGTTCGTCGCGGACCAGGAGAGTACCGAGTAGCGCCGCCAGGAAGCCCAGAGGCACCGAGACAATACCGGGGTTGCCGAGCGGGAAGATCGGGGCATGCTGAATCAAATGCTTGGCGGCCGCGGCGGGCGCGTCAATCGTCATGATGCTCGGGCGAGAGCTTATTCGGAAACTGGTATTCTGTGCATTGGCGGCACAGGGAAGGAGTGGACGGATGGCGCGGACGCGGCCGTGGGAACTGAGTGACGAGGCGTGGGAGCGGGCGGCGGCGCTGTTGCCGCTG
>JBPCLN010000153.1:0-5713 GCA_051003235.1 Chloroflexota bacterium
TAAATTGATGTTGATTCGCAAGGTCACATGCTCTTGTCCCGTATAACTGCCGGTGGCTCCATTACGCCAGAATGCCTTCATCGTCTACATCCCTGCCTTTACTGCGCAGATTGCGCGTAGTTGCTCCGCACGAGACGCATAATTGTCTTCCAGTCCCGCGGAGAGCGCTGCATCGAGCAGAGCCATGGCGTCCGCATACAGCTCCAACTCGTGCGCCGCCACTGCCAGGAGATAACGGTCAATCACACCACCGAGGAAACCTTCGGGATTCGCAATGGTCTTGGCGATGAGCTGGCGGTGGCTCTCCCCACCCTGCGGGTGCTGCCCGCCTGCCGTTCTCGTCCTCCGACCACGTGCCTTGGGGACGGCCGGAGCAACCTCCTGCTGCGGTTGCTCACCGGCATCTTGCACAATCGGCGGCTGGGTCGGTATTGCGTCAAAGATGGTCCAGCGACGGGGAGGTCGAGCAGGGCGGTCGGTGAAGCTCACCGTTGCATGCTCATTCCTCAATAAGCCGTGCTTGTGCCGGCGCCTCATCAGCCGGCTGCTGCTTGATGCGGGCCAGTTCCTGCACCTGTTCGAGTTCATCAGATCGTGCCGGCGGCAAACGATCGCCTTGGATCAGGCCGCCGAGCTTCAACACCGCGCTGTACAGTCCCATGCTATAGGCCAGCAACGTTAGCTCCGCCAGATCCTCGTCGCTATAGGCGCGGAGGGGCGTTCCGGCCACCAGGTGATTGATCTCCCGCCGCCGGCTCAGCGCCTGCGTATCGTTCAGCCGCTCCCGCTCCTCCGGCGTCGGCAGCCGCCAGCGATTTCTCGCGCCGTCGAGGATGAAGTTCTCCTCCAGCAGCGCCTCCACGGGCTTTTTCAAGGGAACGCCGACCGTCGCCTGCTGAAAGCTCGGCGTGATGTCGCCGCGTGTCTGCGGTCCTTCGGCCGACAGCAATAGGCGGAGCCAGGTGATGGCCGAGGTCTCATCAACGATCTCCGCGCCTAACGAGCCGGGTGGGACGTCTTCGCCGGGTAGATACCAGCGGCCGTCTACCTGCTTGCAGCCCAGGTGTTCCAGCGTCACTACCACCGAGCGCCAGGTCACCTGCACCTGGTGGCCGCGATTGAGGAGGGCACGGATTGCCAGGCCTTGCAGGTCCTGCAAACCGCGCCCCTCTTTCGCCGGGTTGCTGCGCAGGTACTCCACAACCGCCTCGGCAATCACCTCCTCGGCGTCCGGCGCGAGCGTCGCACTGCTTGTGGCCGGACCGACGAGCGGCTTCTGCAGGTTGAGCACGATGTCCTTATTGGTGACGTTCTCCTGCCCCTTGGCGCCACGCTGCCCCTTGAAGCTGAGCTGCATCTTATCCATCTGCTGGGCATTGACGAGATCGAAGCCGGCCGCTTCCGCCCCGCGCTGAATCGCCTGCCAGACCTTGTCGTCGCTGTTATGGAAGACAACGCTCGCCCAACGCCCCGGCTTCAGCACGCGGTGCATCTCCCGAAAGGCTTCCGTCATGAGCCGTTCGTACTCCGCCAGCGTCTTGCCACCTTCGTCCGGCTTACGATGCTTGTTCCAGACCGCCTCATAGCGCTCGTCGGTGTGATAGCCCAACCAGCATTCCCAGAGGAACGAGCAGTCCGCGTAGAAGATGTTGGAGCCGAAAGGTGGGTCGGTGAAGATGTAGTCAATTGAGCAATCCGAAGCTGACATCTCTTGACCGGCATTCTTTGTCATGACAGATGCCGGTAGACTCAAGGACGATAATGCCTCGAAGGCTCCGTAAACATCGTCAAACTTTCTCTGGGTCAGGAATAAGAGGTTGTTTTCGGTAGTAAAAGAGCCCACATAGAGTGTCCCAGAAATCGGTGCGTTGCCTCCCTTGCCAAAGAGATATCGTGTGGTCTTCGCAGTGCGCGGGATGGCTGACGTTATCAAGAAGCGAGATGCACGTCCGAGTCGACTATTTTGGCAGGAGTTGGTTTCTGCCCATAGCCTCGATAGCGCCTACAGATTCCGTTTCGTCCAGAAGTCGCAGACGCGGGTGATGCCGTGGTCGCGGTGGCCGCCGCGCCACATTTCGCGCGTGGGGTCGAAGGCGTCGGTCGGGTACCAGTAGGGAATATCCGCCGCCTCGATTTCCGCCAGCCTGGCCTTTTCGGCCGCCGTCGTCGGATGGTGGCCGCGGGCAGGGTGGCAGCCGCCCTGACATTCGTAGACGGTCAGCACCGGCTCCGAACGCAGGAGCGGGAGTTCCGTCTTCTTGTACGGCCCGCGACCACAATGGGGGCACGAAAATGTTTCCTGGACGTCGCCCTTGGCCGGATCAACCGCCGCCTCCCATAACACGATCTCCTGGTTGCAGCCGCGGCAGGAGTGGACGTCGCTCCACACGGTGTATTGGATGATGGCCGGATGGCCGCGGTCGCAGGTCGTGCCGTAGAGCCAGGCGAACTCCTCCTGCACTGCCGCGCGGATGCGTTCAAACTCCTGTTTCAGCGCCGCCGGATCGACTGGATGGCAGTAGTTGTAGGCAATGTGCGTAGCGGCGGGCGACAGGTCGTTGAGGATGGCCGGGCGGCCGGCCAGGAGGCAGGCGACGCCGGTCATACCGCTGCCGCAGAAGGGGTCGAGCACCACGTCGCCTGGTTGCGTGTAATGCAGTAGGTACGGCTTGATGCCCTCCGGCGGCACCTTGGTGTGATAGGAATGGGCGTTGTAAATGGCGCTGTTCTTGCCCGCCTTGACGGATTGAGCGAACGGACCGGGGTCGCTGTAGGCATCCATGGTCGCATCGTAGGGCCAGCCATTGATGCGGAGGAACTCCGCCACCTCCTCCGCCGTGGCCGCCCAGGGCGGCGTCAGGTCAGGTTGTGCTGCCGTCATTCGATTACCATGCGACCGCCGGGGCGCCCTACGCTCAAGCGTCGGGCTAACCACCCGCTGCGGCGGGTACCCGCAAAGCCCCGTAAACGGGGCTGGGACCGGGCAACATATGCTCTCGCCCGCAACACCCAGCCTGCTGAAGCAGGCTTTGTGCACGTAGCCCGACGATGAATTGTCGGGTGAACCGCCGGGGAGCACGTTCCAGCGAGTTCGCCACCAAAGTCACTCGTCACCGGTATTGCCTTCAATCCCCGAACAACTGCAGTTGCACCACCGCACCCGGCTGGTCCAGCTCCAGTTCGGCGAAGGCGGCCTCCAGCATGCGGCGGAACTCCTCCGCCACGTCGCCGATCTGCGCCTTCTGGATGGTGGGGTAGCGACCGGCGAGCTTCGTGAGGACGTGGCTGCGCACGGTACGCACCCGTTCGCGCTCCAGGATGCTGTCAATCTGACCGATCAGTTCGTCGCTCAGGACTTCCAGCAATCCCTCGAACTGGCCGGCCTGGATCGCGCTGAGGAACGTCTGGATGTCGCTGTCGCCGGACCGCGCCAGAATACTCTGGATGGCGGCTGCCTTGACGGCGTTGACCCGCTGACGGATGGCGGTCTCAATATCACGTTTGAGGGAGTTCAGTTCCGCCACCGGCGGCACGGCGAGGGGATCTAGTCCGCAGTTATCGGCGCAAGTCAGGTTGCCGGAGACGGGCAACTCGGGATCGGTGGCGTGTGGGCAGAGGCGCAACTTCACCGTTAAAGCTGCCACCCGCTCCTGCGGGTTGCCAAATGTGGGCGAACCGGCGGCACGCAACTTGTTGAGCTGCGCCAGAATGGCCGCTCGCTCACGTAGGGCCGCTAGTTGAGGCTGCAACGAATCTATTTCCGCGTAGTAGTCGCGGTGATGGACACGGTACTCGGCCAGGTAGGCGTTATAGACATCGCGAGCGACGCGCAGGACGGACCCAACAGCCGTTGGCGCTGCCAGCAGCGCCGTCAAATCAAGCCGCGGTAACGCCTCGTACTCGGCCTTCACCTCGATCGCCGCGTAGCGCCCGGGCTGACGCGCCAGTCGGCTCACCAGCGTGCGCATAAACTGGTGCAGCATCGCCAGTTCGGCGCCGTGGCTCGCCAGGTCGGCCCAGCCTTGCTGCAAGGCCCAGTCGCGGCTCAGTACCTCCGCACCCTGGGGATAGGCCTCCCGAAGCTGATTGCGGGCCACCTCTCGTTCGTACACTGCCGGCACCGTCAGCGCCTGCTGCAGCAGGCTGAGCGACTGCTCAGCATCCGGCGGCAAAGGACTATTGAGCATCCTGGCGAGCTCACGTAACTGCCGCGCACTTCAGTTACCCGCACCGCACCTTGCTCCAACTCGCGTTGTAAGCGATCCTCCTCCGCCATGGCCTGCTCCGGCTCGGTGGGCGCACGCAGCGTTGAGTTGAGCACCTTGACGTAGGCGACGACCTCCCCGAACGGCACCTCATCGCTTACCCGCAACTGCACCAGATCATTGCGCAGAGCGGCCGACCAGTCCAGATTCTTGACATTGAGGAAGGTGATGGTGCCGCCGGGGACGGCCGCGGCGGTGGTCTTCAAGCGCATCTTGCTGTTGCGCTGGAGTTTCAGTTCGATATGGCGCCCATCCGGGCCCACCGTTTCACTGCGCACGCATGCCAGCAACCAGAGCGTCACCACCTCCTGTGGGATGCCGAAGGGCGGCGCGCCGAGACGCTCGTACAACTCCTCGACGTTGACGCCGCCGGCGCTGGTGACACCACCGGTGCTGCCCGCCAGCCGTTGCAGGATCAAGGCGATGCCGTGACGTTCGCGATCCAGACTCAGGATCGTCGCCGACGTACTTTTGGACATACCCAGCCCTGGGCCAAAGTTCTACCCGGCGCCGACATCGGCTGGCTGAGTCGAGCCGCCGATCAAACCGGCGAAGACTTTGCCGCTGTCAATCTGGGGATCAAAGCGTGCCGCCGCCCGGAACATGGCCGGCTGGACCGTCTTCTCCAGTTGGTCGTAGGCGGCGCCCAGCACCGCCTCCACCACGGTCTCCAGCGCATCCACGCCGCGGCCCACGCGGAAGACCGCGTCGGCGGGCAGTGTCACGCCCGTCTTGGTGCAGATGCGGCCGCGCCCATACACCCGGGCCTGCCGGGCGGCCAGCTTCTGGTGGGCTTCTGTCTTCTGTTGCTGGATATATGCCCGCAGTTCCTTGCCAGTCGGACCCGCCATCAGCCGATTGTCGGCCAGCACCTGATCGCAGGCCAGCGCCGTCCGGGCCATGTCGACCTCCTCGTCCGTCAGCTCCCCCGGCACGATCACGGCCACGCGCGCGTCGTCCAGATCGTCCATTGCGACGGCGGTGGGATGGGTCAGGACGACGACGTGGAAATGCCGGCCGCCGGCGGGCGGAATGGCGAGATCACGGCTCGGGCTGTGGCGCAACTCGACGACGCCCGGGTAGAGGATGCGGTGATACTGCGCCTTCATACTCTTGGGCGCGTCGATCTTCAGGTCGCTCCACAGCCCCGTCGGGTTCGCGGCGACGAGCAGTAGCGACGCCCAGAGGTCGGCCACGGCGGAGGGCACCGGCTCTAGTTCGGCCTTGGCCTTGTTCAGCACCTCCACCGGCAGGGGCCCGCCGCCATCTTCCGGCTGAAATTGCGCCCCGCGGGCAGCGTCGAACTGCACCTGGCGCAACTGCTTGAGCCGGCTGAGCACACTGAGCACCTGGTCGGCCGGCGGGATGAAAGCCGAGGCGGACTCCGCCAGCACCGCCTCCGCCAGTTCCTGCGTCGTCAGCCAGCGCGGCGAGCGCCGGTAGGCCAG
>JBPCLN010000154.1:0-27178 GCA_051003235.1 Chloroflexota bacterium
TGGCCCCTTCCTGAGCAAAGGTGAGGGCGATCTGGCGCCCGATGCCCTGCGAGGCGCCGGTCACAATCGCGACTTTCCCTTGGAGACGCATCTTTTTCCTTTCCTAACACAGTCCTAACGATGGCGGGGCATGCTGCGCGAGTGCCGCCGCCCCGGCTCAGCGGCGACCGGTGCGCGACCAGGCCAGCCAGTCCGGCAACTCGGCGAGATTGAAGCGGCGAGCGAGTTCCTGCTTCCGGAACGACAGCAGCGCCCGGTAACTTGGCGCGTCGATCGGCTCGGTAGTCATAATATAGGCGTCTTCGTTGTTGTCGCTGTAGTAGTGGATTCGGGTGCCGGTTTGCTGGAAGCCGTACTTACGATAGAGGTTCTGGGCGACGCCGTTGGAGACGCGCACCTCCAGGGTGAGCCGCTCCGTGTTGACGACGTAACCGAGGTCGATCAAGCCAATCAGGAGGAGTTCACCCACTCCCTGGCCACGATAGGCATTGCGGACGGCGATGGTGGTGATATGGGCCTCGTCAGGCATCTTCCAGAGGCCGCCGTGACCAACCACCGGGTCGCGCGGACGTTGCGGTGCGCGTTCGATCGCCGGCAGGGGCAGGAGCGAGAAAGGAAACGGTCGCCGATCGCGCGTCCCGGCCAGCATGGCTTCCCGGAACACGGCGGGGTCGGGCTGCAGGCCGCGGCGCACGACCACGTAATGGGCCTTCTTATTGACTCGCAACTCGTGGCGATAGGCGCTGGAAGGCCATGGCAGGCTGAAGGCTTCGCGCTCGACTGCCACGACCTCATCCAGATCGGCCATCTGCATACGATCAAGGTAGACGGATGCCACTCTGGTCCGTTGTCGCTCATCGACGAGGCCGTCGCCGGCCAATTGACCCACGCGCCGTCACACAATTCCCGTACCGTTGCCGTCCGCGAAATTATAAGAGAGGCAGGCGGCATAGTCAACGTGGGAGAAACCTCACCCGGCCCTCCCCGGTGCCAACCTGAGCACCGCTTAGAGCGCCGCCAGCACGCCGGTCAGGAACTCGTGCGCCCGCCGGGCTTCGGCGTCGACCGCTTCCGGCGTGTCGCGCGCCGCGAGAGTCTCGATGACACAGGGGCCATGGAAGCCCTGGTTCCGCAAGATTCGGAATACCAAAGGAAAATCTACGTCGCCGTCGCCCGGCGTGACGTTGACGGAGCCGCGCAGGCCGCCGGTTTCGTCCTTGATGCACATCGCCACGCAATAGGGTGCAAGGTCGGCTAGCCGCGCTTCCGGTCGCTCGTTGGCATAGTGCAGCAGATTGCCGGGATCAAAGCAGAGGCGATAGCCCGGGTGATTCACCGCCTTCAGCACCCGCAGGCAGTCTTCTGCCGTCGTTGTGATGCCGCCGTGGGGCTTCACGGCGATGGTCACGCCGTGTTCCTGGGCGTACGGCGCCAGCCGGCGCATGAGGGACTGGTAGCGGTCGAAGTTCTCCGGCCGGGTGCCCATTTCCAGGAGGTACGGCACCTGCAAGGCGGCGGCAAGATCGACGAGCCGGCTGCCGGTAGCGACGGCCGCGTCGTCCCCGCCATCAAGCGGGATGCTGGACGGCAGCATGGTCAAGTGGAGGCCACGCGCTTCAATGATGCTGCGCAGACGCTGCGCTTCCTCCGGCGTGGTCTGGGCATTGATGACAGCCGGCGGTTGCCCCTGGAGCAAGACATACTCTTGAAACCCGGCCTGGGCGATGCCCTCCAGGGCGCGCTCAAAGGGAAATTTTGCATAGGGTCGATTCATGCAGCCCAGGGGCAGATTCACAGTGTCCTCCTACTCGTTCATCGGACCGGTCGGGCATCCCGTCCGGCACCGCCCATGCTGACCCGTTTTTTGCCGGCCGTCAAGGAAGCGCGCGGCGTCGTGTTCGTTGCCGGAGGCGCAGGCGCGTACAATAGGGGCGTCGATGCCACTGTCAACTGCCGGAGCAGGATTGTCCCTTTGGCCGCTGAACGTCTCCAGAAGCTCCTGGCCGCCGCCGGTGTCGCTTCGCGGCGCCAGAGTGAGATATTTATCGCCACGGGGCGGGTACGGGTGGATGGGCGAACGGTCACAACGCTCGGCACCCGGGCGGACCCGGCGCGCCAGCGCATCGAAGTCGACGGACGCCCCCTGCACTTTGCAGCGCCCGCCCAGTATCTGTTGCTGTACAAGCCGGCCGGCTATCTGACGACAGCGTCCGACCCGCAAGGGCGGGCGACCGTCTTCGACCTGATACCGCCTGGTCCCCGTCTGTTCTCGGTCGGCCGCCTGGACCGCGACAGCGAAGGGCTGTTGTTGTTGACGGACGACGGGAATCTGGCCTACCGCATGATGCACCCTCGCTTTGGATTGGAGAAGGAATACCACGTCTGGACGGACTGGCCGCGCTACGACCAGTTGCGCCAACTGGCGACCGGCGTGCCCTTAGATGACGGGATGACGGCGCCGGCGCACGTTTCTGAGCTGAGTCGAGGGCCGGATGGTGCGGTGGTGGCCCTGGTGCTGCACGAGGGGCGGAATCGCCAGGTACGGCGCATGTTGACGGCGGTGGAACTGCCGGTATACCGCCTGGTGCGGGTGCGGCTGGGATCGCTGGTCCTTGGCCGGTTGGCTTCCGGCGAATGGCGCACGCTTGATAGCGAGGAGGTAGCATGGCTGCGACGGCGGCTCGCCGCCGCGAATGGGACTGACGATGGGGAGCAACGTGCCGGCCGCAGCGACGATTGCGATTGACGGCCCGGCCGGCGCCGGCAAGACGGTTGTCGGCCAGGGTGTGGCGCGAGCACTGGACTACCTGTTCCTTGATACCGGCGCCATGTACCGGGCCCTGACGTACCTGGCGTTGGAACGGAACGTTGCCCTGAGTGATGAACCGGCGCTGGTCGCGTTATCGCGGCAGGCGGCGATCGACGTGTTGCCCGACGGGCCGGCCGATGGCCGGCCGTACACCGTCGTCGCCGCCGGCGAGGACGTGACCTGGCAGATCCGCAACGCCGACGTGAGCAACACGGTGTCTATCGTTTCGGCCTGGCCGGCGGTGCGTCGGGAAATGGTGCAGGCCCAGGTACGGTTGGCGGGGCGCGGCCGCTGTGTGCTCGCCGGTCGGGACATCGGTACGGTAGTGCTGCCGCATGCCGACCTGAAGATCTTCCTGATCGCTAGCCTGGACGAGCGTGTGCGCCGGCGGGCGCAGGAGTTGCGCCGGCGCGGGGAAGCCGTGAACGAGGAAGCATTGCGCGCGGCCATGGCCATCCGCGACGATCTTGACAGCGGGCGGGCGGCATCGCCGCTCAAACCGGCCGCCGATGCCCACCTCCTCGACTCTACCGGCCTGACTGTGGCGGAAGTCGTCGCGGCCATCGTGGCCCTCGCTCGCGAAGGGACGACTTGAGGTGCAGACGACGTTTCCGAGCGCCGTCAGCCGGGCGGAACAGGTGGCGCGTTTGGCTTCCCAGCAGTTCGATGTCGCGGTGGTGGGCGGCGGCATCACCGGCGTCGGCATCGCCCTGGACGCCGCTAGCCGCGGCTTACGCGTCGCTCTGGTCGAACGGCAGGATTTCGCTTCCGGCACCAGCAGCCGCACCACGAAGCTGATCCACGGCGGCCTGCGCTACATGGCTCAGGGGCAGCCGGGGGTCACGCGCGACGCCAGCATCGAGCGGCGCCACTTGCTGGAGTTAGCACCCCAACTCGTCCACTCCCTGCCCTTTGTGGTTCCTCTCACCGGCTTCCGGGACCGCATGATCATGACGGCGGCGCTGACCGCCTATGATCTGCTCGCCAGCTTCAAGAATGTGCGTAATCACCACGGTTTGAACCGCGAGGACCTCTATTCGTGGTTCCCGGTGCTGCGTGGGGAGCACTACAGTGGCGGCCTGGTCTATTACGACGGCCAGACCGACGACGCCCGGCTCACGATGACGGTGCTGGAGGAAGCGCTGCGCTACGGCGCCTGTGCCGCTAATCATTGTGAGGCGATCGGCTTTGGCGGCAAGGGACACGTCGACCAACTTCGCTGCCGCGACGTCCTGGGCGGTAGCGAGTTCACCATCGCGGCGCGGCGGGTGGTGCTGGCGAGCGGCGTCTGGGTGGATACCTTGCTCGGACAGGGGGCGGCAGCGCATCGCCCGCTGGTGCGTCCTGCCAAGGGGGTACACCTTATTCTGCCGCCGTTGCCCTTTGGCGACAAGGGCGCCTTGCTGCTGCGCCACCCCAGGGACGGTCGCTACGTCTTCGTCGTGCCCTGGAAAGGACGCACACTCATTGGGACGACCGACACGGCCTATAGCGGCAACTTGGACGAGCCACTGGTGACGCCGCCTGACGTCCGCTACTTGCTTCAGGTTGTCAATGCGGCCGCGCCGGCCATGCGCGCCACCGAGGCGGACGTGCTGGGCGTCCAAGCCGGCCTGCGGCCGCTGATCAACGCTAGTACCGGCTCCGCCGACGCCATTTCCCGAGAGGACAAGATCACGGTCACCACGTCCGGCGTCGTAGCGATCGTCGGCGGCAAGCTGACCACCTACCGGCATATGGCACAGAAGGTCATGGACTGCGTGGTGGGCCTTTTGCAGCAGGACGGGGCGTTGAAGGCGGCCCCTCCCTGCCGGACGGCGGAGGTGCCACTGGGCGGCTTCCCGCGCGGTACCGCCGGCGATGTCGCTCGTCGCCAGTTGCGGCGGGAGTTATGTTCCCACCTGCCGAGCGACGTGGCCGAGCACCTGATTGCCAGTTACGGCGCCGGCGCGGCCACGATCGGCGCGATGGCGGCAGCTAGCCCGGACCTGGCGGTGCGCCTGGTCTCCGATTTGCCCGTCATCGAGGCGGAGGCACGCTACGCTGTCGAGCGAGAGCTGGCCGTGACACTGGGCGACGTGCTCACCCGCCGGTTGGGGTTGACATTGCTCGCCCCGCGTGCCGTGCTGGCCATTGCGCCGCGCGTCGTCCAACAGGTAGGCGCGTTGCTCCATTGGGATATGGCGGAGCAGCAACGCCAACTCGCCGCCTACCACGCCGAGGCCGAAACGTACACCTGGGGTTGACGGCACGGCAGTGCAATGTATACTCGAAAGTATTACGGCGACGTGTCCTTCCACGGTCTCGCTGCCGTCTTCGGCGCTTCTTGTTGTTGCTTGAACCCATAGGGAGTGCAGGCATATAGCCTGTATTTCGCGATCAGTAGAAATGGTGGAAAACGGATGCGTGGATCGTCGGATGACGGAATGAATCAACAGGTCGGAGTGCCGACGACGGTGGTGCGGCGCGAATTCCTACGCCGTAGCCTGAGCGCGGCTGCGGTCGGGCCTATGGTGGCGCTGCTGGCCGCCTGTGGTGGAACGACTGCCGTCACGGCCACGACCGCTGCGGGCTCCCCGGCGACGTCGAGCGGCGCCGGTAGCACCAACGCTGCAACCGGCAGTAGCGCGGCGGCCACTGCAGCTTCCGGGACGGTTACGAAGGACACCAAGGTCGCAGCAACGACCGCCGCCACTAGCAGCGGCACGGCCGCCACGACAACGACGGCGAGGAGCGCCGGCGCGGCAGCGACAACCAGCAGCAGCGCTGCGGCCGCTGCGGCCACCGGCGCCCGCGGCAAGGGCGGCACGCTGAAAATGCTCTTCTGGCAAGGCATTGTGATTCTCAACCCGCACCTCGCCAACGGCACCAAGGACGACTACGGCTCCCGCCTGGTCCTGGAACCGTTGCTCACTGCCTCCATCGACGGCACCCTTGCTCCGGTGCTGGCGGCGGAGGTGCCGACACTGCAAAACGGCATGCTGGCAGCCGACGGTAAGTCGGTCACCTTCAAGCTGAAGCCAAACGTCGTCTGGAGCGACGGTGAGCCGTTCACGGCGGATGATGTCGTCTTCACCTGGCAGTATGTCACCGATAAGGCAACGGCGGCGCTCACCAGCGGCACATTTGCGCCGCTGGAGTCGGTCACGGCGGTCGATCCACTGACGGTGAAGGCGACGTTCAAGGATCCGAACCCCGCCTGGTTTGCGCCGTTCCTCGGCTACAACGGCGTCGTCCTCCCCAAGCACATCCTGCAAAGTTTCGTCGGCGCGAACGCGCGCAACGCCCCCTTCAACCAGAAGCCGATCGGCACGGGCCCTTACAAAGTGGATTCCTTCGCCTCCGGCGATCTCGTGGTGTATTCGATGAACGATAAATACCGCGACCCCAACAAGCCGACCTTCAGTCAGGTGCAGATCAAGGGCGGCGGCGACGCTGTCTCGGCAGCTCGGGCCGTCTTCCAAACCGGCGAGTACGACTACGCCTGGAACTTGCAGGTGGAGTGGCCGGTCTTGCAAGGCATCATTGCCGGCGGCAAGGGCGACCTCGTGACTTCGGTCGGCGGCGGCTGCGAACAGCTCTTCTTCAACCTCTCAGACCCCAACAAGGACGTCAATGGGGAGAAGTCGCACCTGGGTACGCCCAGTCCGACCCTGGGCGATCCGAAGGTGCGCCAGGCGATCTGCATGGCGCTCGATCGCACCACGATGGCGAAGAATCTCTACGGGGACACCGGCGACCCGACGATCGATATTCTCACCACACCCACGAGCTTCAAGTCGTCCGGCGTCACGATTCCCTATGACATTGCGAAGGCCAACCAGTTGCTGGACGACGCCGGTTGGAAGAAAGGGTCGGACGGCATCCGCGCCAAGGGCGGCGTTCCCCTCAAGCTGGTCTTCCAGACGAGCATCAACTCTCTACGCCAGAAAGAACAGGCGATTATCAAGCAAGGCTGCCAGCAAATCGGCATCGACCTGACTCTGAAGACTGTGGACGCCAGCGTCTTTTTCAGCAGCGACGCCGGGAACCCGGATACCGACGAGCATTTCTACGCCGATTTGGAAATGTTCACCAGCACCGTGCCCAACCCCGCGCCCGTCTCCTATATGCGACGCTGGTCCAGTGTGGATCCGGCGGTAGACATTGCCCAGAAGTCCAACCAGTGGTCCGGCAGCAACTACGAACGCTGGCAAAACGACGACTTCAATACTGCCTATAAGGCGGCGGTGACGGAGATCGATCCTCAGAAGTTGGCCGTCCTCATGCAGAAGATGAATGACCTCGTCGTCAGCAACTACGTCACCGTCGGCTTAATCGACCGCAAGAATGTCGATTGCAAAGCGAAGACGCTCAACGGTCCCAATGTCGGAGTCTTCGACGCCAATGTTTGGAATATTGCGGACTGGACACGACAGGCGTAAGCATGAGGATCTGCGCGTGAGCCGCTACGTTCTGCGCCGGCTTCTGGTGGCCGTTCCCACGCTGATCGTGATCAGCATCGTCATTTATGGCATCCTGGCGCTGGCGCCCGGCGATCCGCTCAGCCAGTTCGCCGCCAATCCAGACGTACCGCCGGAAGTGCGCATCCAGATCCGCCACCAATTTGGTCTGGATCAGCCGGTTCCGGTGCGCTACGTGAAGTGGGCGGCGGCCTTCGCCCATGGCAACTGGGGGTATTCCTTCGCCAGCCGCTCCAGCGTCAGCGCTCTGGTGCTGCAGCGGGTGCCGACCGACCTGAGCGTCATCGGCGCCGCCTACCTGGTCGCCGTACTGCTGGCAGTGCCGATCGGCATCCTGGCGGCAGTGAAGCAGTATTCTATTTTCGACCATCTGGCAACCACCTTCGCCTTCATCGGCTTCTCCTTGCCCACTTTCTTCACCGGCGTCCTGCTAATCTTGATCTTCAGCGTCCATTTCGGCTGGCTGCCGTCGATCTACAGCACCCAGGTCCACCAGCCGTCGCAGGTGATCAAGCAAGCGATAATGCCGATCGCTGTCCTGGCGCTCTTCCAGACGGCAAGCCTGACCCGCTATACCCGCGCCTCGGTACTCGACAATGTGAGCGCCGACTATGTGCGTACCGCGCGCTCCAAGGGACTGACGGAAGGCAAGGTCATCCTGCGCCACGTCGTGCGTAATAGCTTGATTCCGGTCGTCACTCTGATGGCGTTGCAGTTGCCGGCGGTGTTTACCGGCGCGGTCGTCACCGAGCAGATCTTTCGCGTGCCCGGCATTGGCTCCTTGCTGATCGCCTCCATTGAGAATAGCGACACGCCGGTCGTGATGGCGATCACCTTTCTCTTCGCCATCATGGTGGTGTTCTTCAACTTGCTCGCCGACTTGCTCTACGCTGTGCTCGACCCGCGCATTAAGTACGCCTGACATGGCAACACCTGCGCGTGTGATTGGTGCTGCTCCGCCTCGCCAGTCCGCCGCTAGCGCGCCGGTCTCCCGGCAGCAGCGCTCGCTTTGGACGGATGCCCGGCGCAGCTTTTTGCGCCATCATCTGGCGACGGCCGGCGCTGGGGTCTTCGTGCTGCTGGTGCTGGCCACCTTGATTGGCCCCCTGATCTACCACGTGAAGATCACCGACGTAGATTTTGCCTCCGCCACCGCGCCGCCTTCACTTCTCCACCCCTTCGGCACCGATGATCTGGGCCAGGACGTGCTGGCGCGCACGCTCTGGGGCGGACGGATTTCTATTGCCGTCGGCCTCTTTGCCATGGTGATCTCCATCACCGTCGGCACGCTGGTCGGCGCAATCGCCGGCTTCTTCGGCGGCGTCGCCGACAATGCCTTGATGCGCCTGACGGACGTCTTTATCTCCATTCCGCAGTTGCCCCTGTTACTGCTGATCATTTATCTATTTCGCGACCCCATCACGCAGCGCTTTGGTACCGGCGCCGGCATCTTCCTGTTACTGGTCGGCGTGATCGGCGGGCTGAACTGGATGTCGACCGCCCGCCTGGTGCGGGCCGGCTTCCTTTCCGTGCGGGAGAAGGAGTTCATCCTGGCGGCGCGCTGCATCGGCGTGCCGGCGAGGCGACAGATCGTGCGGCATATCCTGCCCAATGTGCTCAGTCCGGTGATTGTCGCCGGCACCCTGTCCGTCGGGTCAGCGATCATCGCCGAGTCGACGCTGTCCTTCCTTGGTCTCGGCTTCCCACCGGACGTGCCGACCTGGGGGCGCATGCTGTACGACGCCCAGAACTACCTCGGCCTCGCCCCCTGGATGGCCATCTTCCCCGGCTTGATGATCTTCCTGGCTGTTCTCTCCATCAACTACGTCGGCGACGGCCTCCGTGACGCGCTCGACCCGCGGTTGGTGACGTAGGACGGCGCTAAAGTGTGCTTCGGTCGTGCTATCGTGTGGTGCTATCGTGTATCGAGTAGCCAGAGCGTCTCGGCGTCGACGTGATAACGCCTTGCGCGGAGGGAGGCGTGGCCGTGCCCGGCATCACTGACCCGAAGGTCGAGCGCTGGCTGCTCTCGACGGTGCCGGCGCGTAACGGCGAGTTCGCCGCCGTCGAGGTAGAGGCGGTCCGGCAGGGAATTCCGTGCATCGGGCCATACGAGGGCCAGGTGTTGGCGACCCTCGTCGCCCTCTCCGGTGCCCGTAACGTGCTGGAGATCGGCACCGCCACCGGCTATTCGGCTATCTGGCTGGCGCGGGCGGCGGCCGGGGTAGGCGGCAGCGTGACGACCGTCGAGCGCGATCCCAATCGTGCCGCCGTTGCCCGCGTGAACCTGGCGCGCTGTGGCTTCGGCAGCGTGGCGACGGTGATCGAAAGCGACGGCTTTGCCTTCCTCGAGGGTGGGACAAGCAGTTTCGACTGCATCTTTCTGGACATGGTGTCGGCACTGGAGCAACTGGCCCAGGTTGACCGGCTTTTTGCGCTCTGTGTCAGGCGGCTGGCGCCGGGTGGTGTGTTGATCTCCGACAATGCCTTGCACGCCGGGCAGGTGGCCGACGACCCGGTGCCTTCGGGGGCGCGACGGTATGAGCGGTATAACCAGTTAGCGTTCGCCCATCCAGAGCTGGATACGGTATTGTTGCCGGTACGCGACGGCCTTGCCGTCAGCCGTCGGCTTTAGATGACATGCAGAGGATAATTTCCCGTGCCACGACCCCTCTTCCGTTACAGCGTCGTGCCTTCATTACCGGACGTGCTCAAGCCACTCTTTGGTTTGGCCTTCAACTTGCACTGGGAGTGGGATCCGGAGGCCATTGATCTTTTCCGGCGTCTCGATCCCGATCTCTGGGAGGCCTCAGGCCACAATCCGGTGCTTATGTTGGGGCATATTGATCAGCAGCGCCTGCGACTGCTGGCGCGCGATGATGGCTTCCGCGCCCAGATGGAGCGCGTCACCGACCGGCTAGACCGGTACATGCGCCACCAACCGGAGTGGCCCGGCGCTACACCGGACGTAGCGGGTCCGCAGATTGCCTATCTTTCGGCGGAGTTTGGGTTGACGGAGTGCCTGCAAATCTATTCCGGCGGCCTCGGCATTCTGGCCGGGGATCACATGAAGGCCGCCAGCGACGTGGGTTTGCCGCTGGTCGGCGTTGGCCTGCTCTATCAAGAAGGATACTTCCGCCAGTATCTCAATCCAGATGGCTGGCAGCAGGAGCGCTACCCCCAGAACGATTTCCATAATCTGCCGGTGCAGCCGGTGACGAGCGATGACGGCGACCAGTTGACCATCACGATCGATTTCCCCGGCCGGCCCGTGCTGGTGCGACTCTGGAAGGTGCAGGTCGGACGCGTGCCGCTCTACCTGCTGGATACCAACGACCCGCAAAACCGCGAGGCCGATCGCGCCATCACGAATCAGCTCTATGGCGGCGACAACGAGAAACGCATTGAGCAGGAGATGGTGCTCGGCATCGGCGGCGTGCGGGCCCTGGACCGGCTGGGCTTTCATCCTTCCGTCTACCACATGAACGAGGGCCACTCCGCCTTCCTGGCGTTGGAGCGCATTCGCAACTTAATGGCGGAGCGCCACCTTTCCTTTGAGGAAGCGAAAGTGCTGGCCGCCTCCGGTAACGTTTTCACTACCCATACCCCGGTCAGCGCCGGCAGTGACTACTTCCCATCCGATCTGGTCGACCGGTATCTCAGCAATTACTACACGGCCTTCGGCATTTCCCGTGAACAGTTCCTGGGCTTGGGCCGCCAGAGGCCCCAGGATCAGAATGAGAGCTTTTGCACGACGATCCTGGCCTTGCGGCTAGCCAGCTTCCGCTTTGGCGTTTCCCGGTTACACGGGCAGATCGCCCGCAATATCTGGCATGGCTGCTGGCCGGACGTGCCGGAGGATGAAGTGCCGATCGGCCACGTGACCAACGGCGTCCATATCGCCACCTGGGCCTCTATTGACATGGCCTCGCTGCTGGAGCGCTACCTGGGACCACGCTGGCACGAGGCGCCGGGGGATAAAAGCCTTTGGGAAGGCGTCGGCAGTATTCCCGACGAAGAGTTGTGGCGTACCCACGAGCGCCGGCGGGAGCGGCTCGTCGCCTTTACGCGCCGTCGATTGCGCGAACAGCGCCTGGCGGTTGGCGCGCCGGCGGCTGATGTCGCCCTTGCTTCCGAAGTGCTTAGCCCTGACGCCCTCACGATCGGCTTTGCCCGGCGCTTTGCCACGTACAAGCGGGCGACCCTGCTTTTCCGCGACCCCGAACGCCTCGCTCGCCTGCTGAACGACCGCGACCGGCCGGTGCAGATCATCATCGCCGGCAAGGCGCACCCCGCCGACGACCCGGGCAAGGACCTCATTCGCCAGATCGTCCACTTTACGAGGCGGCCGGAGCTGGCGCACAACGTTGTCTTCCTGGAAGACTATGATCTCGTCGTCGCCCGTTATTTGGTGCAAGGCGTCGACGTGTGGCTCAACACGCCGCGCCGACCCCTGGAGGCGAGTGGCACCAGCGGCATGAAGGCGGCGCTCAATGGGGCGCTCAATATGAGCATCCTTGATGGGTGGTGGGACGAAGCCTATTCACCGGAAGTCGGGTGGGCGATCGGCCACGGCGAAGAATACGCGGACCTCGAACAGCAGGATCGCATCGAGGCGGACGCGCTCTATCACCTCCTAGAAGTCGATGTACGCCCCTTGTTCTATCAACGCGGCAACGACCGTTTGCCGCGGGCGTGGATTGCCAAGGTTAAGGCAGCGATACGCGCCATCTGCCCGGAGTTCAATACCCAGCGCATGGTGCAGGAGTATGCAACGCGAGGCTATCAGCCCGCCGCCAATCGTTATCAGACGCTGATCGCGGACGATGCGCGCCGCGCGCGCGACGTGGCAACGTGGCAGGTGCGCGTGCGGGAGCAGTGGTCAAGCGTCCGCATCGCTTCGGTCAGCGCCGACTCGCCCTCCTCGCTGCCGGTGGGGAGCACGTTTCAGGTCCGCGCGGCGGTACAGCTTGGGAACCTGTCTCCCAGCGATGTGGTGGTGGAGTTGTACGAAGGACCGCTCGACCAGCAGGACGTCATTGGCGCCCCGACGCTCACCGCCATGGACTGGGACGGCAGCCGGGATAGTGACCTGTATCACTTCACGGGTACCGTCGTCTGCGAATCCAGCGGGCAACACGGCTACACGGTACGAGTCGTCCCGCACCACGCCGACCGCGCCGACCGGTTTGTCGAAGGGTTGCTGCGCTGGGCGGATACGACGGGCTAGTCAGGAGATATACTGCTGAGCGAAGCGTGCAACGAGAGGTGATCTGACCGATGGCCCAAACCGACCCGATGGGGGCGCGCAAGACCCTGCCCCTGAGCAGTGGCTCAGTCCGCTATTACGACCTGGGAACGCTGGAAACGCCAGCCGGCGGCCTGCAACGACTGCCGGTGACCGTCCGCATTTTCCTGGAGAACGTGCTGCGGCATGCCGGCAACGGCGTGGTCGAAACGGCGCACGTCGAAGCCCTGGCACGGTGGCAGCCGCAGAACCAGACCGCCACCGATTTTCCCTTTATGCCGGCCCGTGTCGTGTTGCAGGATCTCACGGGCGTTCCCTGCGTCGTCGACCTGGCGGGCATGCGTTCCGCCGTCGCTCGGATGGGCGGTGATCCACAGCGCATCAATCCTTTGGTGCCGGCCGATCTCGTGATCGACCATTCCGTGCAGGTTGACTTGTTCGGCTCCTCCCTTGCCTTCAACGCCAACGTGGAACTGGAGTACGAGCGCAACCGCGAACGGTACCTGCTGCTCCGTTGGGCGCAGCAGGCCTTTGACAACTTCCGGGTGGTGCCGCCCGGCACCGGCATCGTGCATCAGGTCAATCTGGAGTATCTGGCCAGCGTCGTGCAGCGCCGCGAGGTCGACGGGCAGACCGTCGCCTTTCCCGATACGCTGGTTGGTACCGATTCCCACACCACCATGATTAACGCCCTGGGCGTCCTTGGCTGGGGCGTCGGCGGGATCGAAGCAGAGGCGGTGCTGCTGGGGCAGCCGCTCTTCCAACTGACGCCAATCGTCGTCGGCTTCCGTATGTTCGGGGCAATGCGCGAGGGCACCACCGCGACCGATCTGGTCCTCACGGTCACGCAGCAATTGCGCAAGCATGGCGTGGTCGACAAATTCGTCGAGTTTTATGGTCCCGGCTTAAGCAGCCTGACCTTGCCCGACCGCGCCACGCTCGCCAACATGGCGCCCGAGTACGGCGCGACAGCCGGCCTATTCCCTGTAGACGACGAGACGTTGCGTTACCTGCGGTTGACTGGGCGCAGCGCCGAGTTGGTGGATCTGGTGGAGCGCTACCACAAAGAGCAGGGGCTCTTCCGCACCGACGCCACACCGGCGCCACAGTATAGCGAGACACTGGAACTGGACCTCGCCACCGTCGAGCCGAGTCTGGCCGGGCCCCGCAATCCCCAGGAGCGAGTGGCCCTTGCCGACGTCGGTCGCAGCTTTCGCAGCGCCTTCCCAAAGGTGTTCGTACCGGCCACCGTGCCTGCGGGGCCGCAGTCACACACCGAGGTAGCCCGCTTCGACTACGAAGGCGGGACAGCCGATGATCAGACGCAGCCGTCCGCGCCAATGTCGGCGATCAACCCGCACGTCCACGAAGTGCCGGTGCAGTTCAACGGCACGACAACATCGCTGCATCACGGCTCGATCGCCATCGCCGCCATCACCAGTTGCACCAATACCTCCAATCCGGTGGTCATGGTGGGGGCGGGCATCCTGGCGAAGAAGGCGGTCGAGCGGGGCCTCGACGTCAAGCCCTACGTCAAGACCAGCCTCGCGCCCGGCTCGCGGGCGGTGACGGAATACCTAGCGAATGCCGGCCTTCTACCTTTTCTGGAGGCGCTGCGCTTTCACCTGGTGGGCTACGGCTGCACCACCTGTATCGGCAACAGCGGTCTGGTGTTGGAAGCGGTGGGCGCCGCGGTGCAGGAGCACGACCTGATTGCCACTGCCGTGCTGAGCGGCAATCGCAACTTTGAAGGGCGCATCAACTCAATGGTCCGCGCCCAATACCTGGCCTCACCACCACTGGTCGTCGCCTATGCATTGGCGGGCACTGTGGATATCGACCTGGATCGCGATCCATTAGGCCAGGATCCGAATGGCCAGCCCGTCTACCTGCGCGACATCTGGCCCAGCCGGGAGGAGATCCTGGCGGCGATCAGTCAGGCCGTCACGCCGCAGGTGTTCGCTGAGAACTATGCCCACGTCTTTGAGGGCGACGAACGCTGGCGCTTGCTGCCGGTACCGGAAGGCGCCAGCTACGCCTGGGACACCAACTCGACCTACGTCCAGGAGCCGCCGTTCTTTGCCGATCTCCCCGTCAAACCCGTGCCGATTGAGGATATCCACGCCGCGCGCGTCCTTTGCTTGTTTGGTAACTCCGTTTCCACCGACCATATCTCCCCGGCCGGCTCCATCGCCAAAGACAGCCCGGCCGGCACATTCTTACTGGAGCATGGCGTGCGCCAGCGCGACTTCAACACCTATGGGGCACGCCGGGGCAACCACGAAGTGATGATGCGCGGCACCTTCGCCAACATCCGCTTGCGTAACCGCCTGGCCGGGGATAAGGAAGGCAACTGGACGAAGTACCAGCCGACCGGCGAGATCATACCGATCTACGATGCCGCCCTGCGCTACCAAAAGGACGGCACCCCCCTGGTCATCCTTACCGGCAAGGATTATGGCATGGGCAGTTCGCGCGACTGGGCGGCGAAAGGGACGCTTCTGCTGGGCGTCAAAGCGGTGATCGCCGAGAGTTACGAACGCATCCACCGTAGCAATCTGGTCGGCATGGGCGTGCTGCCCTTGCAGTTTCTGCCCGGCGAAAGCGCGGAGACGCTCGGTCTCACCGGCGACGAATCCTTCGACATCCTCGGATTGGACAAGCTGGCGCCCCGTCAACGCCTCACGGTGAAAGTACGTGGTAGCGATGGCGTGGAGTGTTCCTTCGAGGTGCTCGTCCGCATCGACAGTCCGATCGACCTTGCCTATTACCAGCACGGCGGCATCCTACCGATGGTGCTGCGGCAGTTGGTGACCTAACCCCCTCGCCCCCTTCCTTTCTAGGGAAGGGGGCGAGGGGGTTAGGTTTTACATTATCCCCAATTCCAGCTTGGCGTCTTCCGACATCATGCTGGGATTCCAGGCGGGACTCCAGACAATGTCGACGTCGACTTCCTTGACGCCTTCGAGGTCCGTCACCGCGCTTTCAACGGCCGTGCCGATGTAGCCGCTGAGCGGGCAGCCGGGTGACGTTAACGTCATGGTAATTGCCACCAGGCCGTTGTCGTCGATGCTTGTCTCGTAGATCAGTCCGAGGTCGACAATGTTGATACCGATCTCCGGATCAACGATTTGTCGCAACGACTCTCGGACTTCCTCTTCGGTTGCCATAGCCATAATACATACTCTCTCTTCCTTGCTTTGTGAGGCGCTTAGTTGGCGAGGCGGAAGCCCAGAGCGCGACCATCAGTCGCGTCGATGGCCATTTCCAGGCGCTGGGCCTTATAGATGCCGCCGCCCGGACGCGGCATGCCGACGGCGGCGCGCACGATGACCAGCCAGATGAGGGCTTCGTCGGCGCCGAGCGCCGTCAGCCAACCTTTGGCATCGGCAAATTTGGCGCGGAGACAGGAGAGTGTCTCCGCCTGCGGCGCCCCCATTTGGATCGCCAGGTCACAAGCAATATCGCAGATTTGGTCCCGCGTGGGGGAGGGGCTTCCTGCAGCGGGCGGCGGCGCCACATCGCCAAGCGGTGGCGCGAACTGCTGCTGATCAATCATGCTACCTTTTGCCTCTTCCGAGCCGCGGCCCGCGCGTGATGCATCGTGCTTTACCATAGTATACGGCCATAGCCCGTCCAACGGCGTGCCAGTGGAGCGGCGAGCGACTAACGGGCAACCGATCGTCGTGGTCAGCTTGCAGCGTCACCTACTGGCCGGCAGCGTACACCAGCCGGCGTCATTCCGCTCAGCGCACGTACGCTGTCGGTACGCCACCGTCCACCGTCAACACGCCGCCGGTGGTTTTGGCGGCACTGTCGGTGGCGAAGAAGTAGACCGCCTCGGCGATATCCTCTGGCAAGACATTGACGCGCAGGGTCGTGCGGGCGCGGTAGTACTCTTCCAACTGTTCCGGCGCGATACCGTAGGTGGCGGCGCGTTCCGCCCGCCAGCGGCCGTCCCAGATGCTTGAGCCGGCCAGCACGGCATCCGGCAGCACGGAGTTGACACGGATGCCGGCGGCGCCGCCCTCTTCCGCCAGGCAACGCGCCAAATGCAATTCGGCCGCTTTGGCGGCGCTGTAGGCGGAGGCGTTGCGCCCGGCGGCAATAGCGTTCTTGGAAGCGATGAAGATAATGCTGCCACCAATACCCTGCGCCCGGCAGAGGCGGAACGCCTCCCGTGCCACCAGGAAGTAGCCGGTGGCGAGCACGGACTGGTTGCGTTCCCAGAGGGCCAGCGTTGTTTCTTCAATCGGTGCACTGGTGGCGATGCCGGCATTGTTGACGACAATATCGACGCCGCCGTAGATCAGAATGGCACTACGGAACGCCTCAGCGACGGCATCCTCGGACGTGACATTACAGTGGACGGCGAGGCCGCGGCCCAGACCGAATCGTTGGCGCAATTCAGCCGCAACGTCCTCGGAGCCGTCATGATTGAGGTCGGCGATCACCACATGAGCGCCGTCGGCGGCCAGACGACGGGCGATCGCCCGTCCGATCCCCGACGCCGCGCCGGTGACCAGCGCAACGCGACCGTGGAGGGCGCGGGGAGCGGGCTTGAGGGAAAGCTTGTACAGTTCCAGGGGCCAGTACTCGACGGCAAAGGATTCGGCCGGGGAGAGTGAGGTGAAACCGCCTAAGGCGCGGGCGCCTTGCATGACGGCGATGGCGCGGTGGTAGAGCTGACGAGTCACGTCGGCAGCCTGGGCGTCGGGGCCGATTGTCACCATGCCCAGTCCGGGAATCAGGATGACGCGCGGCGCCGCTGGGAATGATCGGTCGGACGGCCCGCGATGGGCTTCAAAGTAGGTCTGGTACGCCTCAGCATAAGCGGCAATACCGGATCGGGCCCGCTCCAACAAGGCGTCGGCCCCATCCGCTGGTTTCCAGTCGAGCCAGAGCGGCAAGCGCTTGGTGTGGACGAGATGATCCGGGCAGGCGGCGCCGGATTGCGAGAGCGCGCGCCCTGATTCGCCGCCGACGAACTGGAGCACGTCCGGGCGATCATCGAAGCAGAGGATGGCCCGCCGCTCACCGCTGACGGCGCCGCGGATGACCGGTAACAGCCGGGCGCAGAGCGCGCCTCGTTCCTCCGCCGGCACCGGCGGTACACGCGTCGGCCCGAATGGCTCCGCGCCGACGCGGGCGAAAATGAAGTCTTCCGCCTCGCTGATAATCCGCACCGTATTTGCATAACACTGAGCGGATGTTTCGCCCCAGGTGACGAGGCCGTGCTTGCCCATCACTACACATTCCAGGGCCGGATTGTTACGGACGCCGGCGCCGATCTGCTGGGCCAGGGTGAAGCCGGGCCGGATGTACGGCACCCAGGCCGCGCGCGCGCCATAGATCTCGTCCATGATCCGTTCACCTTCCGGCGCGCAGGCGAGGGCGATGATAGCGTCAGGGTGGGTGTGGTCGACGTGTTGTGCCGGCACGAAGGCATGCAGCAGCGTCTCAATGGACTGGCGGGGGCGGCCCGGTTCAAAGGTGGTGCGATCCAGATAGGCCACCATGTCCTCGTCGCTCATGGCCTCACGCTGGAATAAGGGCAGCACTTCCTCCAGTTTGAGGCCGGCAAAGCCGGCGCCGGTGATGTCCGCCAGGTCGGAGCCGCTGCCTTTGACCCAGAGCACCTCCACTTCCCGCCCCATATGGTCTGGTTCCGTGACTTTCACGGAGGTGTTTCCGCCGAAGATATTGACGAGCGCACGGTCTCGCCCCAACAGGTTGGAGCGGTATACCAGCGCCGCCAGGCCTCTTAGGCCGGCTGCCTCGGCATCATTCCACAGATTGGCCGCCATCATTCTCCTCGCCCGACTTGTCCAATTCGGCCCACGTCGCGGCGCGGGCCGTCGGGCGCCGATTCCCGCAGCCTGGCCCGCCTACGTATACTATCGCGAAGGGCTAGGAGTTATGGGAAGGGTAAGACTGGGATCGGCTCGGCTTCTCGCGTTGGGGCGGCGGCAAGTCGCCACCGCGTGGTTGACGTCGACAATCCAGCGGCGCGGATGATGGGAAAGGGAGAGCAATGACGGATGGGCGGCAGACGCGGATCGGCCTGATTGGCTGCGGCAAGATTAGCAGCATTTACTTCCAGAATCTGGGAGCGTTCGCCGGGACCACGATCGTGGCCTGTGCCGATATCGATCTGGCGCGCGCCAGGGAGCAGGCAGCCCAGTTTGGTGTGCCCCGCGCCGGCAGCGTCGAGGAATTGCTGGCTGATCCCGAGGTCGAGGTCGTCCTCAACCTCACCATCCCCCAGGCGCATGGGCCGGTGGCCCTGGCAGCGTTGGAGGCGGGCAAATCCGTCTACAACGAGAAGCCGCTCGCCATTGATCGGGCGACCGCCCAGCGCCTGCTGGAGGTGGCGCGCCAACGCGGGCTGCGCGTCGGAGGGGCGCCGGACACCTTCCTGGGGGGCGGCCTCCAGACGTGCCGCCAGTTGGTCGACGAGGGCCGGATCGGCACGCCGGTCGCGGCCACTGCCTTCATGCTCGGTCACGGCCCCGAAGGCTGGCATCCCAACCCCGACTTTTTCTTCCAACCGGGAGCCGGGCCGATGTTCGACATGGGCCCCTATTACCTCACAGCGCTGGTCACGTTGCTTGGCCCGGTGCAGCGAGTGACCGGCGCCACCCGCATTTCGTTCCCAGAACGCACGATTGGCAGCCAACCGCTGGCCGGTGCCAAGATCACCGTCAACGTGCCCACCCACGTGACCGGCTTGCTGGATTTCTCCGGTGGCCCCATCGCCACCGTCGTCACCAGCTTCGATGTCTGGTCGCACAACACCCCACGGCTAGAGATTTATGGCTCCGAGGGTACGCTCAGCCTGCCCGACCCGAACACCTTTGGCGGACCGGTGCGGCTGCGTGGCGCGCAGGAACGCGAGTGGACCGATATTGCCCTGACCCATGGCAACACCGGCAATAGTCGAGGCATCGGTATCTTGGATATGGCCGAGGCGATCCGGAATGATCGTCCGCAACGGGCGAGCGGTGAACTTGCCTTCCACATCCTGGACATCATGCATGCTGTTCACGACGCGTCCCAGGAAGGCCGGCACGTCACGCTGGGCAGCACACTCACGCGGCCGGCGCCGTTGCCCGCCGGGCTGGCCGACGGCACGATTGAGGATTGACCGTCGTTTCCTCTACACGGGGGCGGGCTGCAAGAGCATGGCTTCGGCGTCGCGCAAGAGCGAGGCGAGTTCCACCACGTTGACGCCGCGGGCCTCCGCCAGTCGGGCGACGTCCTGTTGCCAGGACCGGACGCGCGGTGTCGCGCTCAGTTCGATCAGGAGGGCGGTCGTCACCGAACAGTCCAGACGTTGACAGATCATCGTAAGTTCAACGCCCTGGAAGTGGTAGGCCAGGAAGGCGCGATCCAACGCCGCCCGGCCCGCCAAGTTCAGAAGTTCCTGGATCATTTGTGCGCGCCCCTTGAGGGTCAGGACACGGATCGGAATCGACGCTCCAAGCATACGTGCCAGGTGTGGCGCGATAGGAAAATCGGATGGAGCAGCCGGGGTCCCCGTTGTGCGCTGAACGATTCGGGCCGGCGCGAACTGCATGATGCCGATGTGCTACATGTGGCGGGGGACTGGCCGGCGGCGCGATCAGGATTTGGTGGCGAGCGAGGGAGAGCAGGATGGCGAGGCGCGGCAGACCAGGACGCCCGTCAGGGGCCCGGCGCCGGCTGGAAGAGCCGGAACCGCTGCCGTGGCTTGCGAGCCGCCCATACTATCCCTGGCTCGTCGTAGGTACGGTCTGTATTGGCGCCTTCATGGGGCAACTGGATGCCAGTATCGCCCAGTTGGTGCTGCCGACCCTGGAACAGGTCTTTGTCGTGCCTCTCAGCAGCGTGGAGTGGATTGCCCTTGCCTACTTGTTGACGTTAGCCGCGCTGCTGGCCCCCGTTGGCCGGCTGGCCGACATTGCCGGGCGCAAGCTGCTCTATACTCTGGGCTTTTTCATCTTCGTCGTCGGGTCGGCGCTGTGCGGCGCCGCGCCCAGTCTCCGAGTCTTAATCGGCAGCCGCGTCTTGCAGGCGGTCGGGGCGGCCTTTCTTCAAGCGAACAGTGTGGCGATCGTTACCGCCGCCGCCGGGACCAAGCGAAGAGGCAAGGCGATCGGCATCCAAGGCACGGCGCAGGCCATTGGCTTGTCCGTTGGACCCGCCCTGGGCGGCCTCCTGATCAGCGCTCTGGGCTGGCGCTGGGTCTTCTTCATTAATGTGCCGGTCGGGTTTCTCGGCATCGTCGCGGGTTGGTATGTGCTACCGCGAACCGCCGGCCTACGCTACGAGCGGCAGCCCTTCGACGTTGGCGGCACGCTCCTGCTGGCAGCGGCCATGGTTTCTGTGATGCTCGTGCTCAGCATGGGACAAACCTGGGGCTGGGCATCGAGTTCCAGTGTCGCGCTCATCGTCGTCTCAGTGCTCACGGTGAGCGCCTTCATCTGGCGCGAGGGGCACACCACCGGCCCGGTTGTTGATCTGTCGCTCTTCCGTTCGCGGGCCTTCTCACTCGGCAATGTGACGGGACTGCTTTCCTACGGCGTCACGTTCGGCATCTTCCTGCTCGTCCCCTATGAGTTAGAGCGCCTGTACCACGACACGCCCTTACGGGCGGGAGCGCTCTTGACGGCGGTGCCGGTGGCGCTGGCGATTGTAGCCCCCATAAGCGGCGCCTGGTCCGACCGCGTCGGGGCCCGCCCGCCGACGGTGAGCGGCATGTTCATCGCAACCTCGGCGCTTACCGTGCTGGCGTTAACCGTCTCCGCCGGCAACACTGCCATCCTGGTGGCCAGTCTCGCGGCACTGGGCGTCGGGCTGGGTCTATTCACCCCTTCCAACAACAGTTCCATCATGGGCAGCGCCCCACCGACCCGCCTCGGCGTGGCGGGCGGGGTGCTCAACATGATGCGCAGCCTGGGCACGAGTCTTGGGGTCGCGCTCTCCGGTACCGTACTGGCGGCTAGCCTCCAGCTCTTTGGCGGGCGGGTAACGACGACCCTCGGCGCCTCCACGGCGCAATTTGCCGCCGCCATGCAAGTGGCGCTATTCGTGCTGGCCGGCCTGGCGGCGGCGGCATGCCTGCTGTCGCTGCCGCGTGGTGACGTGCGCGTGGCCGGTAAAGGGGGCGCGCTGATCGAAGGTTGAGCCTGCCCTGCTATCGGATCGGTTCGTCTTCTCGGTCCGCCCGGCGGGCGGGCGGCGCAGATTTGCTCCAGATGCCTTCCGTCATTGTGCCGCCCGGACCAGGGCGCCCGCCCGCGCCGGACACAGAAGTGCCGGAGCCAGGGGCCGTTGCTCCACTGTCTTCGCCAATGTAGCCGCTGCCGTGCGGCGGAATGCTTTCTGCCGATGGCGTGGGCGCAGCGCCGGGAGCATCGGGAGCGGCGTCACCCTGATGCTCGGACGGGTCAAGGCCACCGACCGCCGTCTCGGTCATCGCGCGAACACCGGAATAGGTCTGCTTATCGTTCATCATCGCGATCGTTATCCCTTGTTGCCGGTCAGCCCCTCTTTTTGGGCCTCCTGCGTCGCCGTTTCTTTGGTGACATTGGCCGTCTGCTCAGCGACATGCTGCACTTTGTGCATCGTTTCTTGCGCGGTGTCCTGCGCCTTCTGGACGACGCTATCCCGCGCTTCGCCCATCACCTGATTCTCAAGATCGGTAGAGGGCGCCGCCAAGCCGATCGCGACGCCAACCGCCAAGGCGATGGCGCCGACGCCGAGCGGCGTCCCATAGAGGGCATCCTCCAGGCCGTAGCGCGCACGACGGGCACCGTACTGCACCTGCGTACCGAGCTGTTGCGCCGTGTCCTGTACCTGCCCGGCGGCCTGGTGGACCGCGCCGGCCGCCTGGCCGGCTGCCCCTTGCACTGCCCCCGCCGCTTGCCCAGCGGCGCCCTGGATCGCCCCGGCGGCCTGACCAGCGGCATCTTGGACGCGATCCACCGTTTGGCCGGCGGCCTGTTGGGCGCGGCGACCAGTCTGGCGAACGGCGTCGGCCGGGTTACTCTGGCCACCGGCCGTGCGGTAATCGTCCCGATAGGCGCCGGCGTCTCCGTAGCCTCGGTCGCCGTAATCGCTCAAGTCGCGATCCCGGTAGCCGCCATAATTTCGGTATTGCACCCGCCGTGCAGCGCCGCTGTCGGCGCTCGGTCGCTTCATCCAGAGCCACCCCAAGCCCAGCGCGGCCATGGCCGTCGGGACCGGGTTGGCCCGAATCATATCCACGATGCCGCCGCCCGCCTCGCGAGCCGAGTCGGTCACGTCACTGACCATCTGTTCCGCCCTTCCAATTGTTGCTTCCCGTACCTGGTCGCGTACCTGTTCACCGATGCGCTGGGGGTTGAGCCGATCCTGAATTGCGTCAATCGTCCCGCTCATGCTGGCGCGCGTCTGCTCAATCTGGCCTTGCAACTCGTCGGCGCCGTCAACGCCTTCATTCAGCGGCATGGCGACCGTCACGGTGTCGATCTCGATAATCTCGGCGTCAGCGTCGGCCGCGCGGCCGCGTTCGGACGACCGGTCGTAGGCGCTCATTTTGTCTGCTCCTTTGCCCAAACTGCATCTTGCTTCAGGGAGTCGAGGGTTTGCGTTGGCGCCAAGTTTCCCTCGCGCAGATTGTCCAGTCCCTTGCGCACCATGAAGTAGCCGATGCCAACCACGACAACGGCGACGATCAGCGCCGACAGCCACCAGGGGTCGACAATACGGTGAAGGGCCAACACACCGGCAGCGACAAAGGCGAGGAGGCCGGCGTAGGCGATCGCGCCGCCGACGGCCAGAAAACCGATATCTTTGCCGACGCGGGTCGCCTTCTGGGTCAATTCCGTCTTGGCGAGCTCGACCTCCTGCCGGACGAGGGTGGTAGTGTCGCGCGACAGGTCGGCGAAGAGGTCGCCTAAGGAGCGGTCTTCGCCAGCGCGCTGCTGCATTAGCGTCCCTCACTCTCTGGGTGGGTACCACCACTGCGCGGCGTATAGCCCCACCCGGTTGCCGCCGGACCGCTACCGGCCGGAGTGAGGGGGGAGCTACTACCGGAGAGGTCCGGCGTTCGCGTGCTGGGACCCGTGGCGAGGCTGGTGGCGCCCAGTGCCCGATCCGGAACGGCCGCGGCGACGCCGCCGAGGTCGCTGTCACTGACGCCGCGCAAGCCGGCGCTGGTCGCTCCAGCACGACTACTGCCGTACGTACCCGGTTCCGGGTAGCGGCTTGTCCCACTGCTGGCGTAGGGGTTGCTCCCAAACGAAGGCGGCGTGTACGAAGGCGTGCGGCCAGCGGTTCCCGTGCCGGAGGTGGTCGCGTTCTGACTGGAACTCTTCAAGAAACGCGCCGCGAGGACGCCAAGCGTGAAGGCACCGCCGAGAAAGGCGGCGGGCTGCCGACGGGCAAACTGCTCCACGTCGCGGATCATTTCGGTGACGTCGGTATTGCGCACATAGCCGGAGAACTGCTCGACCTGGTGGGCCGCCGTTCCGGCAAGATTTGCCAGCGGGTCCTGCTGATTGTCGCGCAACTGATCGCCGGATTGCCGCAAGGCCTGGGCGACCGCATCAAGGCTGCTCGCGGCGTGGTCCTTCTGGGTACTTGCTTGCGAAAGCGCCTGCTGCTTGGCCTGGTCAGCCACCTGGCCGGCCGTCTGCTGCACCTGATCGGTGAGCGGGGCCGCAGTCTCTTTTGCCTGCTGAGCGGTCTGACCGACAGCATCCGACACTTTGCCGGCAGTCTGTCGCGCCGCCTCCGCGACGTTACCGGCGGTCTGGCCGACAGAGGTGCTGGTGCTGCCGGCGGCGGCCACGCCGCTCGTCTCGGAGCGGCCGGTACTGCCCAAGTTCCGTTGATCGTCCGTCATTGATGCGCTCTCCATCCGTTACCCACTCCACCGGGCCGACTATCGGCCCTTGCCCCCGGGAGGTTCGAGCTACCGCCGGCGGCGCCTCAGCCGTACCCGCCCTTGCTGTCTGCTGAGCGCGGATAATTCGGCGCGTGGCGGAATGAACGAACCTCTGGACGTTGGATTTACGCAACTTTTATGCCATTGCGACGGCGCGTTTGCCTCAGGTTATTGGGCAGAGCACCGCGACGGCGGCGGGAAGGACACGGAAATGGGCGGGCGTGCGCAGGGCAAGTTCGCCATCGATGTCGATGGTGTGGGGCCGGCGGGTTGCTATATGGACGTCCGGCGCAACGAGGGTGCGGGTACGACGCCAATGGATGTGAGATCCACGCCGCAAGGCAGGAAAGAGGGCGAGCATCTCCCACCAGTGCTCAACTTCCAGACTGTAGACGTGGAGATGGTGATCGTAGATCGTGGCATCGGCGGCGACCACCATGCCGCCGCCGTAGAACTTGCCGTTACCGATGGCGATTTGGACACTACGGGTGCGGATGTCCCCCTCCGATGAGCGGATGGTGGCATGGAAGTGGCGCATGTGGCGCAGTCCGCGCATCGAGGCCAGGAGGTAGGCAAAGACACCCCAGCGCTGCTTCGTCTGCCCGGTCAGCCGGCGCGTGATATCCACGCTCAAGCCGATCTGGCGACGTTACAGAAGTACCGATCATTGACGCTCGTGACGTCGATTCGCCGCGTCTGGCCGGCACCAATCACGGCGCAGGCGGCGGCGACTTCGTGCGGAATCTCCAGGGTTCTCGCAAGGTCATTGGCCGTACCTAGGGGAATGATGCCGAGCGGCTTCGGCTGATCCAACAGCGCACCGATGACCGCATTGATCGTACCGTCACCGCCGGCGGCGACCACGAGGTCGACGTCGTCCAACTGCCGCCGTACGCTCTCTATTCCCGGCGCACCTGTGCCATTCGAGCGGATCAGCGTAAATCCGGCCCCCTCCAGGCAGGCAGTCGCTTCAGCCAGCGCTACCTGAACATGGTTGGCGCGCTGGTTAGCAATGAAAAGGGCACGTTGACCCTGACTCATGTCTTGTACTCCATTCTGGCAGTATAGGCTAACAGGGCCGCGACTGCGGGCCCAGGGGCGCCCGCGGCCAAACGACGATGGCGACTGTGGTCGCGCTTAAGAGCGTCATCGGATGCTGAACGCGACCGTAGTCGCCGCCCTGTCCTCGCCCTTATACCAGGACGGCGTCACCGATCAGCGCTTCGTGCAGGTAGTGGGCGGTGTACGACCCGGGCTCGCGGGCGACGGCGTCGGGAGTGCCGGCAGCGACGAGGTAGCCGCCCTTATCACCACCCTCGGGGCCGAGGTCGATAATGTGATCGGCCACCTTCACGACGTCCATGTGGTGCTCAATCACGATCACCGTGTTCCCCCGGTCGACCAGTTGTTGCAAGAGCGCCAGCAATTTCTGGACATCAGCGGCATGGAGGCCGGTGGTCGGTTCGTCGAGGATGTAGACGGTGCGCCCGCTATCCGGTCGGCAGAGATCGGCCGCCAGTTTGAGCCGCTGCGACTCGCCACGGGAAAGGGTGCTCACCGGTTGGCCCAGGCGCAAATAGCCCAGGCCAACGTCATCCAGCACCTTGAGAATGGCGGTCGCCGTCGGCAGATGCTGGAAGAACTCGCGGGCCTCCCGGACCGTCAGGTCGAGGACGTCGGCAATCGTCCGTCCCTTGTATTGCACCTGCAGCGTCTGGCCATTGTAACGACGGCCATCGCAGACCTCGCAGGGCACCTCCACGTCGGCCAGAAAGTGCATCTCCACCGACTTGACGCCGTCTCCTTTGCAGGCCGGACACATTCCCTGGCGGTCGTTGAAACTGAAGCGGCTCCGCGTGAATCCACGCACGCGCGATTCCGGAAGGTTGGCGAAGAAGTCGCGGATGCTGTCGAAGAGCCCGGTATACGTCGCCGGATTGGAACGCGGGGAACGCCCGATCGGCGCCTGGTCAATGACGACCACATTGCCGACGTCGCCAGCGCCTTCCAGCGCCCGGTGGGTCCCCGGTTCGTCGGCGGCACGCCCTACGAACCGAGTCAGGGCTCGGGCGAGGATCTGGCCGACGAGGGTGGACTTGCCGGAGCCGGAGACGCCGGTCACGGCGATCAGCCGGCCCAAGGGGAATAGGACATCAATCCCTTTGAGATTATTCGCCGCTGCCCCCCGCACCGCCAGTGCGGTAGCCGCCGCCCCCCGGCGGCGCGAAGGGACGGTGTCCAGTTCGCCCCGCAGATAGCGACCGGTTAACGAGTCGCCGTGCCGCCGCACTTCCTCGAAGGTACCCTGAGCGACGACAACCCCGCCTTCGCTGCCGGCCCCCGGGCCAAGATCAATCAGATAATCGGCCGCCCGCATCGTCGTGGCGTCATGCTCCACCAGCACCAGCGTGTTGCCGAGGTCGCGCAGCGCCCGCAGACTGGCCAGCAGCCGGTCGATATCCCGCGGATGCAGACCGACGGACGGTTCGTCCAGTACATAGAGTACGCCGACGAGCTTCGAGCCGATCTGCGTTGCCAGCCGCACGCGCTGGGCCTCGCCGCCGGAAAGAGTGGCCGAGGAGCGCTCCAGTGTCAGGTAGCCCAGGCCGACGTCGGCCAGGAAGCCCAGGCGCTCGGTAATCTCTTTCCAGGGCTGCTCGGTCACCGGCGCCAGATGGGGCGGGAAGGTGAGCGTGTCCAAGAACGCGTGCGCCGGACGCGCCGACAACCGGCACGCCGACGGG
>JBPCLN010000155.1:0-31581 GCA_051003235.1 Chloroflexota bacterium
GCATTCACGTCTACGTCGACGAGACTCGCCCCTTTTTGCAAGGCGCCCGACTCACGGCCTGGGAACTGGACCAGGAGGGTATTCCGATGACCCTTATCACGGACAATATGGCCGGGCACTTCTTGCACACGGGCAAGGTGCAGTGCGTCGTCGTCGGCGCCGATCGCATCGCTGCCAACGGCGATGTCGCCAACAAGATCGGCACGTACAGCGTTGCCGTACTAGCCAGGGAGAACAACGTGCCCTTCTACGTTGCCGCACCGACATCGACGCTGGACATGAGTATCACTTCGGGCGACCAGATTCCGATTGAGGAACGTGACCCGGCGGAGGTGACCTCCTGGCGGGGGCTGCAAACGGCGCCGCACGGCGTACGGGCGGCCCACCCGGCCTTCGATGTGACGCCGGCGCGCTATGTCACCGCCATCATCACCGAGCGCGGCGTGGCGCGGGCGCCGTTCCAGGCGAGTCTACGAGCGATGGCGGTGCAGCGATGAGCCTGGTTGTCGTCGGCTCGGTAGCGTTAGATAGCGTGGAGACTCCCTTCGGCGCGGCGGAAGACGCCCTTGGCGGCACTGCCTCCTATTTCACCACCGCCGCCAGTCTCTTTACCCGCGTCCAGGTGGTGGGTGTGATTGGTGAAGACTTTCCGCCTCCATACTTAGCGTACTTGCAGTCGCGCGATGCCGACCTGAGTGGCGTGGCCACCCTTCCCGGCAAGAGCTTCTGCTGGAAGGCGCGCTTCGACTACAACCTCTCTACGGCCCAGACCCTCGATACGCAACTGGGCGTTTTCGCCGGCTTCCGACCCGAATTGCCGCCGAGCTACCGCGATGCCGAGTTCGTTTTTCTCGGCAATATCGACCCCGACCTTCAACTCACCGTGCTGGAGCAACTGCGCCGGCCTCGTTTTGTGCTGCTGGACACCATGGATTACTGGATCACCAGCAAGCGGGAGGAACTGGGCAAAGTGGTACGTCGGGTGGATGGCGTGCGCATCAACGAAGGCGAGATCCGCCAATATACCGGCACTTTCAGCTTGCGGGCGGCGGCGCGCAAGCTGATGGAGGAAGGGCCGCGCGTAGTGATCGTCACGCGCGGGGAGTACGGCGCTTTACTGTTCAGTCAGGACGACCTTTTCGTGGCGCCGGCCTACCTCCTGGAGGAGGTGCGCGACCCAACCGGCGCCGGTGATACCTTTGCCGGCGGGCTTATGGGCTACCTGGCGCGCGAGGGCAAGGTGGATCGCCTCACCTTGCGTCGGGCTATGCTCTACGGCGCTGTGCTCTCCTCTTTCACCGTGGAGGATTTCAGCCTGGGCCGCTTACGCGAGGTGACGTTGGCGGATGTCGCCCAACGCTACGATGAACTGGTGCGCACCACCCATTTTGACGAGGCCGCGCTGATGCCGGCCGGAAAGGAATAATGACGATGGCTGCCCCGACGATGACCACCGCATCCGATGTCCGTGACCTGAGTCTGGCCCCGCGCGGTCGCCTGCGCATCGAATACGCCGATGCCAGCATGCCGGTATTGCGCCAGATCCGCGAGCGCTTCGAGCGCGAGCGGCCCCTGGCCGGCATCCGCATCTCCGCCTGCCTGCATGTCACGACGGAGACCGCCAATCTGGCGATCACCCTCAAGGCCGGCGGCGCCGATCTCTTTCTCTGCGCCTCTAACCCCCTTTCCACTCAGGATGATGTGGCGGCCTGCCTGGCAGTCGACTACGGCATCCCCACCTTTGCCATCAAGGGCGAGGACAACGATACCTATTACCGCCACATGACGGCGGCCGTGAACCATCGGCCCCAGATGACGATGGACGATGGCTGCGACCTGGTGGCGATGATCCATAAATCGCGCTCCGACCTGATTCCCGACATTATCGGGGGCACCGAGGAAACCACCACCGGTGTCATTCGCCTGCGTGCCATGGCCAAAGACGGCGCCCTCAAGTTCCCGATCATTGCCGTCAATGAAGCCGACACCAAGCATATGTTCGACAACCGCTACGGCACCGGCCAGTCGACGCTGGATGGCGTGATCCGCGCCACCAATGTCCTGCTCGCCGGCAAGGCGATAGTGGTAGCCGGCTACGGCTGGTGCGGCCGCGGCGTCGCCAGCCGAGCGCGTGGGATGGGGGCCAACGTCATCGTCACGGAAGTCGATCCAACCCGCGCCTTGGAAGCGGTGATGGACGGCTTCCGCGTGATGCCGATGGCCCAGGCCGCCACGGAAGGGGAGATCTTCATCACCGTCACCGGCGACGTCAACGTCGTCTCCGGTGGGCTCTTCGCCAAGATGAAAGACGGCGCGATCATCTGCAATAGCGGCCACTTCAACGACGAGATTGATCTGACGGCGCTGGAAGCGGCCGCGCAGTCCAAGCGCCGCGTGCGCGATTTCGTCGACGAATACCGCTTTGCCGACGGCCGCCGCCTCTACCTGCTCGGCGAGGGCCGCCTGATCAACCTGGCTGCTGCCGAAGGTCACCCGGCCAGTGTGATGGACATGAGCTTCGCCAACCAGGCCCTTTCCGCCGAGTACATACGCCAGAACTCCTCCTCCCTCAAACCGGATGTCTATATCGTCCCCCGCGAGATTGACCGCGAAATCGCTCGCCTCAAGCTCCTCAGCATGGGCGTGCAGATCGACACCCTCACCGCCGATCAGGAGCGCTACCTGTCCTCGTGGGAGAGCGGGACGTAGAGTTAGATCAGTGCCGGCGCTGATTACTGGGGCGAGCGGGTTTGTTGGTTCGCACCTGGCCCGCCATCTACACGCTCTGGGGCAGGACGTACATGGGCTGGGCCGGGGGGCGGCAGTAGCCGGCTATGACGCTTTTCATCATGCCGATCTGCGGGATGCCGCGGCGATGCAACAGGTGATCAGTGTTGCCCAACCGGACGTCATCTTTCATCTGGCAGCGCAGTCCGCCGTGCCGCAATCGTGGGAGGATCCGGCAGGGACGATTGTCAACAATCTGGTAGGGGAAATCAACCTCCTCGAGGCAATACGCAAGGCCGCGCTGGATCCGGTCATCGTCGTTGCCGTGTCGTCCGATGCTTATGGCCGTGTCCCGATGGGGCTTGATCTGGTGGATGAGGACGTGCCGTTTCGACCGCTCAGTCCGTATGCGGTGAGCAAGGCAGCGCAAGATCTCCTGTCCTACCAGTATGCGGTCGGTCGCGGCATGCGGATCATTCGCATGCGCACCTTCAACCACCTGGGGCCAGGACAATCCGATCGCTTTGCCATCCCTAGCTTCGCCCGTCAGTTGGCGGAGATCGAAGCCGGCCGGCGTCAGCCGCTCCTGGAGACCGGCGACCTCATGGCGGAGCGCGACTTCACCGACGTTCGCGATGTCGCGCGCGCCTACGCGCTGGCCGCCGAACGCTGCCGGCCGGGCGAGGCATACAACGTCGGCTCCGGTATCGGTCGCCGCATCGGCGACCTACTGCAGGCGTTGGCGGACCTTTGCCGCGTGCCGATCCAGATCCACCAGGACCCGGCGCGGCTACGGCCGGTTGACGTGCCGAGGATGGTCTGTGACGCCACCCGCTTCCGTGCTGCCACTGGATGGGCTCCGACGATTTCGCTGGAACAAAGCTTGCGCGATGTGCTGGACGATTGGCGGGGGAGGGTGGCTTCGGGCGAAGTAACCGACCGAGCGTTGTAGGGGTATCCGAAACCGCATCTGAAAGCTAATCCTCATGAGCGGCGGATACTCGCGCGGAGCGCATTCCTTAGCACGTCGAATCCAGCAGCGCATCCAGCCCTGGATCATCCGGTTCGACAATTGGTGCATCCGGCGGCGGCGCCAACTCCTGGTACTTGAGGCCGGAGCCGGTGTTGAAGAGCACGATACGGTCGGCTGCCGTCAGCATGCCGTTCGCCGTGAGATGCGTCAAGGCAGCCACGGTGGCGGCGCCTTCGGGCGCGGCGTAGATGCCTTCCAGACGGGCGAGCCGGCCGGTGGCTGTCAACAATTCTTCGTCCGTTACAGTGAGGGCTGTGCCGCCGCTCTGGCGGATGGCATCGAGAATGAGATAATCGCCAATTGCGGCCGGTACGCGGAGGCCGCTGGCGACCGTCATGGCGTCATCCCAACGTGCCGCCGAGCGCAGGCCGGCTTCAAAGGCGCGAACGATCGGGGCGCAGCCGGCCGCCTGGATGCTGATCATCTTCGGTCGCTTGGCATCGATCCAGCCCATCTGCTCCAACTCCTCGAAGGCTTTCCACATGCCCACGATGCCGGTGCCGCCGCCGGTGGGGTAGAGGATGGCATCGGGCAGCGTCCAGTCGAACTGTTCCGCTAGTTCCAACCCCATGGTCTTCTTTCCTTCGGCGCGGTAGGGTTCCTTGAGGGTGGAGACATCGAACCAGCCGCGTTTCTCGGCCTGAGAGCGCACCATGCGACCGCAGTCGTCGATCAGGCCACGTACGAGGATCAAATGCGCGCCGTACTGCAACACCTCCACTTTGTTGGTGGCCGGCGTGTCGTCGGGCATGAAGACCCAACAGGGTAGGCCGGCACGGGCAGCGTAGGCCGCGGCGGCGGAAGCGGCATTGCCGGCGGAGGGTAAGGCAATCGCTCGTACCCCTAGTTCCCGGGCCCGAGAGATCGCCGCCGAGAGGCCGCGGGCCTTGAAACTGGCGGTCGGATTCAGCCCCTCCTCTTTGATCCAGAGGTCCGGTAAACCGGTGGCCGCTCCCAGGCGGGGCGCCGGCAATAAGGGCATGTTCCCCTCTCCCAGTGTCGTCATGTTCGTCGCGTCGCGCACCGGCAGCAACTCCAGCCAGCGCCACATGCCGCCGCCGACGCGTTGGTGCAACGCATGCTTGGTGAGTGTTGTTGCCGCCTTCGCCAGATCGTAGCGGGCGAGCAATACCTTGCCACATGCCGGACATACGGTTTGTAGGACCTCGGCGTCCGCCTGCCGGCCGCAGTTCGAACACTCCAAATGGGTTAGGGCCGACGTCACCACGCGCTATCCTTCCGTCGCCGCCCCTCCGGGAACGGCTATACTCTGCGCCGTGATCATAGACTACGTCGCATCCCATCTCCTGATCCTCCACGGCGTCCTTCAGTCGCCGGCGGCACACCTGGCGCAGGAGTTGCTGGCGCAGGATGCCGAACCGGAAGCGGCAGTCCAGACGTACGTCCAACTCTTCCGAGCACTAGCGGCGGAGGCGGCGCTGCAGGAGCGGTCATCCTTTGGTACGGCCTGGCAGCAGCACCTGGTGACGCGGCTGCTCAGTGACGACAACGTCTTTGCCGCCGGAGTACGGCAGGTTGGCTTGGAGCGTCTCGGCGCCGGATTGCGCCTGGCAGTCGCCCAGGATCTCAGCCGGTTGAGCGACCTGTACCATCGCGGGAACGCCGCGATGCAGCGACTCGCGGCGGAAGGGACGGCGCTGCCCTGGTTGGATGCACTTGAGGCGGACGGGCTGCCCCCGGTCGCTGACCTGGCGCTTCGCCGGCTGTTGCACGAACGGAGCGAGTGGAGCGAGCTGATTTCGGACCTGGCGGCTCACTATCGGGCCGCCGGCACAGGGCTCTTCGCGGGCAATCAGGCCTTCCTCTGGCTGGGCGCGGAGCATACTCCGCCGTTGCGCGGCGTGCGCCATCCCGACCCGATCGCCCTGGTCGACCTAATCGGCGACCGCCGGCAGCGCGACTTGATTGTGCGGAACACGGAGCAATTCCTGGCCGGCCTGCCGGCAAATAATGTGCTGCTCTACGGCGACCGCGGCACCGGCAAGTCGTCCACGGTGAAGGCGCTCCTGAATGCCTACGCCGACCGCGGGCTGTGTCTGCTGGAAGTCGGCCGCAGCAAGTTGGGCGACTTCCCAACTATCGTCGACCTGTTGGGGAACCAACCCGAGCACTTCATCCTGTTCGTGGACGACCTGAGTTTTGACGAGCAGGAGACGGGATACAAGGACCTCAAGGCCGTGCTGGAAGGCGGCCTGGAGGTGCGCCCGGCCAACGTGCTCGTCTACGCCACCTCCAACCGCCGGCATCTCGTGATGGAGCGGCAGTCCGACCGTTCCCAGCCCGGCGATGATGAATTACACGGCTTCGACACCGTCCAGGAGAAGCTCTCCCTGGCCGACCGCTTCGGCATCACGCTCACCTTCGTCACACCCGACCAGGAGCATTACCTGGAGATCGTCCGCGGCCTCGCCCAGCGGCGCGGGCTGGCGATTGCAGATGATGACTTACGCCGCCGCGCCTTGCAGTGGGCGTCCTGGCACAACGGGCGCTCCGGCCGCAGCGCCCGCCAGTTCGTCGATGATTTGACGGGGGCATTGGCGAGTGGCGCACGAAGTTAGGCACGGCCCAGTATCGCGACGATGGGGCAGTTGACTTTGGCCTGCTCGCAGGTACATTAGTAATGCATCCGGCAAGTCCGGAGCTCTTCCCGCGAATTTATTCGCCGGGCGCCCGTTGGAAATGCACCAGAGTTGCCGGAAGCACCAATTAGGTCATAACAGCGCAAACGCCGGACGCCTACCCGCAACACCGACCGGACCATCGGCGCGTTACCGTTGGGCGCCGACCTATACTCCTGCCCAAAGGCAATTGGGCAGGGGAGGTGGCGGTGGCGGGAACGTTGCTCTGGTTGGATCCGAAGGCGTTGCACGCCGATGGGGAGAATGTCCGGCGTGACACCGGCGATGTCAACGGCATGGCGCAGACGATGCAGCGCTTCGGTGTATTGCAGCCGCTGGGCGTGCGGCGAGACGGCAAAGGGTTTACGATCATCTATGGCAACCGGCGGCGCGAGGCCGCCCTGCTGGCGGGCTTGCATGAAGTGCCCTGTCTGTTGGTCGAGGAGAGCGGTGAAGGCGACGGCGCCGTGCGGCAGTTGCTGGAAAACGTGCAACGCCAGCAGCTCAATGATCTGGACCAGGCGCGCGCCTTTCGGCGGCTGCTGGACGATGCCCGTCGCCAGCAGCCCGACGCCGGCGACGGTACCCTCTACGACCATGTAGGAAAGCTAGTCGGCCTCTCCCAGGCGACGGTGCAACGCTACCTTTCGCTTCTGGAGCTGGCGCCGGGGGTGCAGGCGGCCCTGGCCGACGGCTCGCTGAGCGTGACGCATGCCCAGCATCTGCGCGCTGTGAAGGACACCCGCAAGCAGGAGGAGGTTGCCGCTTACGCCATCCGCGAGCATCTCTCGGCGGCGCAACTGAGCCGGCTGTGCTCGGTGCTGGTGCGCCAGCCCCAATTGACGCCGGAAGCGGCGGCGGAGGCCGCTCAGTCCAACATGGCGTTGGGTTCGTTGCCCGTCTCCACGCCGTCCGCCCCCGCCAAGCTACCGTCCCGTCCGTCGCGGGAGGACGATGGCGGAAGCGACGACTATTTCACGCCCGCCGAGCAGGCCACCGGACCGGAAGCGGAAGTCGACCTGACGCCGAACGGTAAACCCACGGGAGCGGCCCGCAACACGGCCGACGGCAATCGAGTCTTTCGCATCCGCTCCGTCGCCTCTTTCTGCGACGAAGTGGACCGGCTAACGCGCTGCTTGCAGGATGGCGACCTGATGCGCGTGGCAAAGGGTGACGACGAGGCTCCCATCCGCCTGAGCCTGGCCCTCAAGCAGTTGCAGTTTGCCGGCCGCGCCTTAGAAGAGTTGGCCCAGCAACAAGGCTGGGTAGAATAGGCCGAACTACCGCCCGACCTGTATTATTCATAAGGATAGGACCGCAGGCGCGGCCTTACTAGCTGAGCGATTCAAATCCAGCGGGACGGGTGAGGCGTGGCGGGGCAGCAAGTCCATCGATCGATGCTGTTGCCCGTCTATGTGCCGACGCTTCTCCTGGCCTTTGGTCAAGGCGTCACCGTCTATACCCTGCCGTTGTACGCTAGGGCGCTCGGCGGCAGCCTGACCGTGATCGGTCTCGCCGTCGCCGCTGCCGGTATCGGCACCTTTCTCACTGACCTGCCGGCCGGCATGCTGCTGAGCCGCTTCGGCGGCGGGCGGCTCATGCTCTTCGGTACCGGGGCGGCTGGACTGGCGGCGGTGCTGATCGGCCTGGTCCATTCCATGCCGGCGCTGGTGGCATTCCGCGTCCTCTTTGGGATCGGCAGTTCGCTCTGGTCCCTTTCCCGCATGGCCTATGTGACCGATGCCATCGCCCCGGCACAACGCGGGCGCATCCTCTCGACGTTCGGTGGCGTCAACCGGGCCGGCGCCTTCGCCGGGCCGGCGCTGGGAGGGTTGATTGCCGGACGCTTCGGACTTGCCTCGCCCTTTTTAGTCGCCGGCGTGGCCGGACTGGCGGCAGCGCTGATGTCGCTGCGCGTGGCCGTCGAAAAGCCCGACACGGGCGGTCCGGCCGGCCGGCGGATGCGCTGGAACCGCGTCGGACTGGTGTTGCAGGGCCACTCTCGGGACCTGGCCGGCGCCGGCTCCGCTCAATTCTTTGGCCAGATCATCCGCGCCGGTCGTCAGTTGATCGTACCGCTCTATGCCTCCACGGCGCTGGGACTAGGTGTGGAGATCATCGGCGTCATCGGGACGATCGCCGCCGCCATCGACATGGCAATGTTCCTGCCGGCCGGCATGCTGATGGATCGTTTCGGTCGCAAGTTTGCGTCCGTCCCCTCCTTCGTCCTCCTGTCCCTCGGTATGGCCAGCATCCCCTTCGTCCACAATGCACCGGAGTTGATCGCCGCGACGACATTGATGGGTTTCGGCAATGGCCTTGGATCAGGGTCCATGATGACACTGGGGGCCGACCTGGCGCCGAAGGAGCTCATCGGCGAGTTTCTCGGTCTCTGGCGCTTGATCGGCGACGCCGGTTCCTCGGCCGGGCCAATCATCGTCGGCTCGGTGGCGCATGCGATCGGCCTGAGCAGCGCCGCCGTGGCGCTGGCGGCGATCGGTGGTCTCTCCGCCGGCACGATGGTGGTGTTCGTGCGCGAGACCTTGCCGCCCTTCACTGCCCGCTCGCGCGCTGCTCGATCCAAACCCGGAGCGTCGTGATCTCGTCGGCCGTCAGCGGCGCGCCGTCTTTCGGCATGCGGACGCCGACCATGGGCTTGGCCTGGGTCACTTTCTGGTAGAGGTAGCTATTCGCCGGATCGCCCGGCTTCACGCGCATGAGGGTCGGTGCTTCACGACTCTTGACGTTCACGATACTGGCGAAGACATGCCCCGTCGTCAGGTCCATTGCCTGGTTCGGCGGGTGGCAGCCGGCGCAATTGCCGGTGAGTATTTGCTGCACGGCGGCGAAGGCCACCTTTGCGCCGCTTGGCGTCACCGTGGGCACAACGGTCGCCGTCTGTGTGGGATGCGGCGTCAAGGCGAACTGCGCTTCCACCGTCCTGGCCGCGGAGGGCGGCACGTAGGCAACCTGCGCGGCGGTTGGTGTCGGCAGGACCGTGGTGGAAACGTGGTTGGTGCTGCTGCGTCCTACGCTTATCGTCCCGGCCGCGCCACAGCCGGCCAGGACGAGCGCCAGAGCCGTGACGGCGGCCAGCGCCAGTCGGGCGGCGCGGTGGGGAACGGTGCTACGCATTGTTGCCTGCTCCTTTGCGCCTATAGCGTCGCGGGTCAAGGTTAGAGTCGCGTTGTTTCCCGGAGAAGTACGGGGTTACGAGGTGTGTTGTCGTTATTCGCCGGCTGCAGCCAGAGCACGCTCAAAGGTGGCACGGTCACGTACAAGGTATACGGATAGCCGTCGAGCCCCGGCGACTGCGCCTCAAGGCCCTGGGCATTGCCGACGCCGAACCCGCCGAAGGCGGCCGAATCGGTGTTGAGCAATTCCAGCCAGCGGCCCGGCACGGGTACGCCGATGGGATAGTCGGCATGGGGGATCGGTTGCCAGTTGCAGATGACAGCGATAACGTCGTCGGCTCGGGCGGAGCGGCGCAGAATGGCGACGATGGAATGTTCGGCGTCGCTGCCGTCGATCCAGGCAAAGCCCTCCGGCAAAGTATCCAATGCATATAACGCCGGCTCGCTGCGGTAGAGGCGGTTGAGTTCCGTCACGAATTGCTGCACCTGGCGGTGGCGGACGCCGGCGGCCCCTTCCAATAGTTCCCAGTCCAGTGCTACTGCCTCCGACCACTCCCGCTCCTGCGCCGTTTCGCCGCCCATGAAGAGCAGTTTCTTGCCCGGATGTGCGTACATGGCCGCCAACAGGGCGCGGAGTGTCGCGAAGCGCTGCCACATGGGACCGGGCGTCTTCTCCAGCAACGAATGCTTGAGGTGGACGACCTCGTCATGGGAAAGCGGTAAAAGATAACGTTCGGCAAAGGCGTAGGTGTAGGAGAAGGTGACTTCATTTTGAAAGGCCGGCCGTGCCGCCGGTGGGCGATCCAGATAGCGCAGGATGTCGTTCATCCAGCCCATGTTCCATTTGAGGTCGAAGCCCAGCCCTCCCTCCGTCGCCGGGCGCGTCACGCCCGGCCAGGCGGTTGCTTCTTCCGCGCAGGTGATTACGCCCGGATAGCGCTGGTGCACCATGTCATTCACCCGGCGCAACAAGGAAACGGCTTCCGGGCTTTCCCGTCCGCCCTGCTCGTTCGGCACCCAGGCGCCCGCCGGGCGCTCGTAGTCGCGGTAGAGCATGCCGGACACGGCATCCACGCGCAGACCGTCAATGTGGTACTCCTGCAGCCAGTAGGTGGCGTTGGAGAGCAGAAAACTGACGACTTCCGGCCGCTCGTAGTTGAAGATCGATGTGCCCCAGCCCAGATGCTCCCCCCGGCGCGGATCGGCGTGTTCATAGAGGTGGGTGCCGTCGAAGAAGTACAGGCCATGGCGATCTTTGGCGAAGTGAGCGGGTACCCAGTCAACAATCACGCCAACGTCATGCTGGTGGCAGTAGTCGACCAAGTACATGAAGTCGTGCGGCGTACCGAAGCGACTGGTTGGGGCAAAGTAGCCGCAGAGCTGGTAGCCCCAGGAGGGGTCGAAGGGATGCTCGGCGATCGGGAGCAGTTCAAGGTGCGTGAAACCGAGGGAAAGCACGTAGGGAACCAGTTGCTCCGCCAGTTGGCGGTAGTTGAGAAAGCTGCCGTCCGCGCCGCGCCGCCAGGAACCGAGGTGAACCTCGTAAATAGTCTGGGCCTGCTCCGCACCACTCCCGGAGGCGCGTCCAGCCAGCCAGGCGGCATCATTCCAGGTGTATCCGCTGAGGTCGTAGACGACGGAGGCGTTGGCCGGCCGCACCTCGCTCCAGAAGCCGTATGGGTCGGCCTTCTCCACCTGGAAGTTCTCGTACTGGGAGGCGATGCCGTATTTGTACGTCGTGCCGGCCGGCATCTCGGGCACGAAGGTTTCCCAAACGCCGATTGGACCACGTAGTGCCATGGGTATCTCCCGCAGGCGCCGGCCAAAACCATACACCTCCACCTGCACATGCCGAGCGCCGGGCGCCCACACGGCGAAGTTAACCCCGGCGACGCCGTCGACGACGCGCACGTGGGCGCCGAGCTTCTCGTAGGCTAGGAGCCAATTGCCTTCACCGAAGAGATACAGGTCATCGTCAGACAACAGGGAAGGAGCTCCCGAATCGGACAGCATGTGCATGCCAGCATCCTCCTTTTCCAGGCCCCTCGAAGCATTGTGCCGGCGAGACCATCCGCCAGCTGCGCGCTGCTGCTGCATACAGTACAGTCACCGAGGCTTCCGCGTGCGAAGCCGCGTTCCCGGCGGAGGAAGCACATGGGTCGAGCAGCCGGCGTTCTGCTGCATCCGACGTCGTTGCCCGGGCCATACGGTGTCGGCGATCTGGGACCCGAGGCGCTGGCGTTCCTGGATTTCCTAGCCGAGGCGAAGCAGCGGTACTGGCAGGTACTGCCGGTCGGTCCCGCCGGGCTGGGGGAATCGCCCTACCAGGCGTATTCGGCGTTCGCCGGTAACCCGCTCCTGATCAGCCCGGACGCGCTCATCGCCGATGGCCTGCTTCCTGCAACCGTTCGCGAGCGTCTGCCTCGTTTTTCGGTCCAGAAGGTGGACTTCGCCCGTGTGCGGAGATACAAAGAACAGGTGCTGGAAGCGGCCTTCCAGACTTTCCAGCACGATGCCACAGCCGGGCAGCAGGAAGCTGTTGCCGAGTTTGCCCGCGAGCAGGCGTTCTGGCTGGATGACTATGCGCTTTTTGCCGCCTTGTTGGAGGCGCATCACCGCGCGGCATGGCCGGACTGGGAGAGGGGAATCGCTGCGCGCACGCCGGACGCCCTGGCTGCCTCGCGGGAACGATTGGCCACGCCCGTCCGTTTTCAGATCTTCCAGCAGTATCTTTTCTTCCGCCAGTGGGCGGCCCTGAAACGGGCGGCGGGGGACTGCGGTATCGGCATGATCGGTGACATGCCGATCTACATCTCGCACAACAGCGCCGACTGCTGGGTCCACCGTGAACTGTTCACGCTGGATACCGCCGGCAATGTCACCCACGTGGCCGGCGTGCCGCCCGACTATTTTAGTGAGACGGGGCAGCGTTGGGGTAACCCCCTGTATCGCTGGGACATGTTGGCCGCTACAGGCTATGCCTGGTGGGTGGCGCGACTCCGCAGCGCGCTCGCCCAGATCGACGTGCTGCGACTCGACCACTTCCGCGGCTTCGCCGCCTACTGGTCCATCCCCGCTCGCCTGCCCACCGCGGTAGGCGGCCGCTGGCGGCCCGGTCCGGGCGCAGCGTTGTTCAAGGCGTTGGAAGCAGCGCTCGGGCCGCTACCGTTGATCGCCGAAGACCTCGGCTTGATGGCGCCCAACGTCGAAGCGTTGCGCGACCGCTTCCACTTCCCCGGCATGAAGGTGTTACAGTTTGCTTTCGGCGGTGACGCCGGCAATCCATTCTTGCCCCACAATTACCGCCCCAACTTTGTCGTCTATACCGGTACCCACGACAACGACACGACGGCGGGCTGGCTGGCCGGCGCGTCCTCGACCGAGCGCCGGCATTTCCAGCGCTACGCGCCTTCCACGGGCAAGGAGCCGGTCTGGGACATGATTCGCCTCGCCTACGCCTCCGTTGCCGACCTCGCCGTCATTCCCTTGCAGGACCTGCTCTCGCTCGGCACGAAGGCGCGCATGAACTTCCCCGGCACCGCCGAAGGCAACTGGGGCTGGCGCTACGCTGGTCCACTGCCGAACACGCCGCTGGCCCGGCAACTGGCGGACTTGACGGAGTACTACGGGAGGTAAGCCGCCACGTCCTTCGCGTGGTAGCTAATGATGATGTCGGCGCCGGCGCGCTTGATACTGGTGAGAATCTCCGTGACGACGCGTTGCTCGTCGATCCAACCGTTGGCGGCGGCGGCCTTCACCATTGCATATTCGCCGCTGACGTTGTAGGCGACCACGGGCGCTGGGACGGCGGCGCGGACGCGGCTGATGATGTCGAGGTAGGATAGGGCCGGCTTCACGATGAGCATATCTGCGCCTTCGGCCAGGTCCTGCGCCACTTCGCGGAGCGCCTCGCGGGCGTTGGCCGGATCCATCTGGTAGCCCCGGCGGTCGCCGAACTGCGGCGCGGATTGGGCTGCCTCGCGGAATGGGCCGTAGAAGCCGGAGGCGTACTTCACGGCGTAGGACATGATCGGCATGTGGCTGAAACCGGCTGCATCGAGGGCGCTGCGAATCGCGCCCACCCGGCCATCCATCATGTCTGATGGGGCGATGATATCCGCGCCCGCCGCCGCCTGACTGACCGCTGTGCGGGCCAGCAGTTCCAGCGTCTCGTCGTTGGCAACTTCGCCGTCGCGCAGGATGCCGCAGTGGCCATGGCTGGTGTACTCGCAGAGACAGAGATCGGCGACGACCAATAGCTCCGGCACGGATCGCTTAATTGTGCGAATTGCCTGCTGGACAATCCCCTCCTCGGCCCAGGCGCCACTCCCAACGGCGTCTTTGGCGGCGGGCAGACCGAAGAGGAGGACGGCAGGGATGCCGAGCGCGGCGATCGCCTCGGCCTCGCGGGGTAGCGATGGTACCGTCCATTGGGTGACGCCGGGCATCGCCCCGACCGGCTGGTCTGCGCCGATCCCCTCCGCCACAAACAACGGGTAGATGAAGTCCTGAATGTCCAGGGTCGTCTCCCGCACCATGGCACGGAGCGCCTCGCTGGAGCGGAGACGGCGGGGCCGGACGGTCGGGAACCGGCCGTTCCCCCTGGCCTGGTCCTGGGGCGGCGCCGTCGATGCTAGGGATACCGTAGTCCTATTCGCAATCACGCTGTTCCTCCTGGCTCGGGGTCACGACCGAGGATGCGACCACGGGAAAAGTCATAGGGGGAGAGTCGCACGCGGACGCCGTCACCCGGTGTCAGGCGAATCAGGCGTTTGCGCGCTTCCGGATCGAGACCGGCAAGGACGCTGTGCCCATTGGCAAGGGCAATGCGGTAAAGGGCGCTGGGCAACACGGCAGCCACGACGCCCATCACAACGTGAGGAGCGGGCTGCCGGCCGCCGGCTACCGGCGGAGATGAGTCGTTGTCCACGGGTGGCCTTCTCTGATCAAGGTAAGATGATACCAGCGGCGGAGAGCCAACCGGCGCAATGGCCGGGAATGCATTCGAGGTGAGGGCGGCCAACGTCGCCAGTTCGCAGCGGTGATGAGGTGAAGATGCCGGAAACCGGCGCCCCAGCTACGCCCCCCGGCCCCCGGCCCCCGGCCCCTAACCTCACGCGCGCCGCCAGCCGGCTCGGCCCTTATACGATCGAGGCGTTGCTGGGCCGGGGGGGGATGTCCGCCGTTTATCGGGCCATGCAAACGACACTGGACCGACCAGTCGCGCTGAAATTGCTGCCGTCGGAGTTTGCCGGCGACCCGACATTCGTCGCCCGCTTTTTGCAAGAGGCGCGAGCGGCGGCGGCCTTACAGCACCCGCATATCATCCCGATCTATGACTCCGGCCAGTATGATGGCCGCTATTACATTGCCATGCGCTTCGTCGACGGCGTGCCGTTGGCCCGCGCTATTCCCGATGGCGGCCTCCCCGTGCAACGGGCCATGCACATTATTGAGCAGATTGCTTCGGCTCTAGACTATGCCCATTCGCGGGGCGTAATTCATCGCGACGTCAGCGCCGGCAACGTGATGCTGGAGGCCGGCGATCGTGTCACGCTCATGGATTTCGGCATTGCCCAGGCCCGCCAGGGCAGCCGCCTCACCCGTGCCGGCGTCGCTGTCGGCACTCTGGAGTATCTCGCGCCGGAGCAGGCGCGGGGCGAGACCGCCACTGCCCAGTCGGATATCTACGCGCTGGGTGTGTTGAGCTATGAGTTACTCTGCGGAAAATTGCCTTTCAGCGCCGCCGATGATCGGGGCCTCCTGCTTCAGCATCTCAATGCGCCGCCGCCTTCCATCCGTAGCCGGCGGCCGGATATTCCGGTCGGAATAGATGCAGCCCTTCAGCGCTGTCTGGCTAAGGATCCGGCCGCGCGTTTCCTGAGCGCCGCCGCCTTCGTGACGGCGCTCACGGCGGCCCTGACGGAAAGCAGACGCCGGACAACCGCTTTCGTGCCGCCCGTTACACCGGTAGTAGCAGGGCCAACCCAGCGCCCGGCGTCACCACCGCGGAAGCAGCCCGCGCCCCCCAACCCTGTGCCGCCACCGCGGGTGAACACGAGTAGCCAGGTGCGCCCCAGATTGAGCCAGCACCGGCGGATTCCCCGGTGGGCGCCGGTAGTATTGCTGCTCCTTCTGCTCGCCGTAGCCGGCGCCGCTCTCGCGCAACGCGGTAGCCAGGCTGGCGGTGCGGCTGCAGTCGTGAGCACCGTGGCCCGGACCCTGAGCTCCGGCGTGTCAACGTTGGCCTCCCTGACGACCGGTCACGGCGGCGTCACTGTCGCTCCAAAGGCGACGGCCACCGCCGGTGCGACGGCAACAGCCGCGCCGATTGCCCCACCCGTCCGACCTGGTCTGCCGCAGGATGCCGTGCAAGGGTTCTATGACGCCCTCAACCAGGCCTTGAAGAGTGGACATAACACTAGCGACATGGCGGCGGCGTATGTCTATCTCTCGCCAGGAGCCCAATTCCAGGAGCCGTTGTCGGACTTCCTGCGGCAGTACGCCAACGACACCAGCGTGGGCTGGCTATGGTATCCGCCGACGTATGCCGCCGACCAGAAGAGCGCCAGTGTCACCGTCGACGTGACAGAGTATCGGCCAGGCGGCAACGCAGCAACGCGCATCGCCTGGGTAGCAACCACTGACGGAACCCATGGCTGGCATCTCGATCACGTCGGCGCCCCGGCAGCCCCGGCAACCACGGCCGCCGCCAATGACGGGGGCGGCCAGGGTAACAACGGCAACGGTCACGGCCAGGGGCGGAACAAGGGAAACTAGGCCGCATTCGCCTACCCGTTGCGGCGTATCATACAGGAACTTTACGACGGGTTGTCGCCGTCGCCTTTGAGGATGCGGTGCTGCGCGTTTCCCGACGGGTCGGATTCTCCTGGTCGGATGTGTTCTGGCCGCGGCGAAGCGTCAACGTTGAGCGCGACAACATTCTCCTGCTCTACCACGACGTGCTGTGGTCGAGTCTGTTGACCGGCGTCATCAGTACCTTTCTCGCCGTTTTCCTCTTGCGCATGGGCGGTAGCGCCTTCCAGGTGGGCCTCTTGACGTCGCTGCCGTCGCTCGGCGGGGCCTTCCTGTCGCTGCGGGCGGCGCGCTACGTCCACAAGCACCGGCGAAATTTGAATATCGTGATCATCCCATCCCTCCTCTTTCACCTCGGCTATCCCCTCCTCGCCATTGTGCCCATGCTGCCCCTCGCGGCGCGCACCTGGACCTACGTCGGTATCATCGCCGTTTCTTCGATCCCGACGATCATCAGCAATATCGCGATCACCTCCCAAATCGGGGATGTGGTACGCGTCGACCGGCGCGGCCACGTTCTCAGCGTGCGCAACATGCTCAGCGGCGTCGGCGCAACGTTGGCGGCGCTGGTCGGCGGCTGGGTGCTGTCGCTGCTGCCTTTCCCCGGTAACTACCAGTTCGTTTTTATCAGCGCTTTCCTCCTTTCCTTGATCGGCCTCTACCACCGCAACCGGCTTACCTTGCCCCAGGGTGCAGACAGTGACGCCCCCGTCACTTCCAGCGTGCCGGCGCTCACGGTATTGCGGCGCCCGGTCTTTCGCCGCTTCTGTGTTGGTTTGACGATCTACCTCGCCGGCCTGTACTTGCCGACCGCTCTGTTCTCGCTCTACCTGGTGCGTAGCCTCCACGCCAGCGACGCCGCGGTCGGCATCGTCGGCACGGTGGGGAGTCTCGCCGCCACCCTTGCCTATCCGGTCTGGGGACGGCTGCTGGGGCGGGGGCGACTGGGCCGCATCCTGCCGGTTGCCGTCGCCGGCTGGGGGCTCTTTCCTGCCCTGATCAGCCTCTCGCCAGATGTGCTGACCTACGCGGCGGCCTCCGTGTACGGCAATCTCTTCGGCGCCGGCGTCACGACGTCCGTGACCCAGGCCTTGATCGAGATGGGCCCCCCGAACGAGCGCCCTACACGGGTCGCCATCTATAACACGCTCGCCGGCGCGGCGGCCGTGACGCTGCCGCTGCTTGGTACGGTGTTGTATGACACCATCGGCGTTCACACGGCGCTGTTCCTGGCGGCTGCCCTTCGCCTCGCCGGTGCGGCGATCTACGCCACCATGCCGTCCTGGCGGGCGGACGAGGCATGAACGGAGGCGACGTGACCACACCGGTGAACCCTGGCCATGGCGGTCAGGCGGACGACACCAAGGAGACGGGGAGGATCGAGGCCTTCAGTGATGGCCTTTTCGCCATTGCGATCACCTTGCTGGTCCTGGACCTGCACGTACCGCTGGTGGGCAGCACGACTGGAGATACCCTCCTCCCATTGCTGCTCAAGCAATGGCCCGCCTATATCGCTTTCCTGCTGAGCTTTGTCACGATCCTGATCATGTGGGTCAATCACCACGCGCTTTTCCACTACATCCATCACACCGATCATATCTTTCTGATGTTGAACGGCCTCCTCTTGCTGGGGATTACGGTGGTCCCATTTCCGACGGCGATCCTGGCCCAATATATCGGGCGACCGGATCAACACGTGGCGGCGGTCGTCTACAGTGCGACCTACGCCATCATTGCCTTGACGTTCAATCTCGTGTGGTGGTATGCCGCCCACAACAATCGCTTGCTGCATCCCCATCAGGACGTACGGAAGATGGCGGAGTTGACCCGCAGCTACCAATTGGGGCCGCTTTTTATGGCGGCGCCCTCGTACTGGCCTTCTTCAGCGCTCCGGCCAGCGTCGCGGTCTGCATGCTCCTCGCCGCCTATATTGCTGCGCCGCACGAATGGCACCAGTCGTAAGGCGCCCTCAAGAGGTCAGGGGATGACTTGCACCGCCGTACCTGTCGGCGCCCAATCGTAGAGTTGCTTGGCGATGTCCAACGACACATTGACGCAGCCGTGGCTCCCCGTGAGATCCTGGCCCGGCGTGCCCGGCTTGGTGTTGCTGCCCGGTCCAAAGTCGTGGCGCCAGGGCGCATCGTGGATGTAGTAGCCGCGATCGTCGAAGAGCAGAGCGTAGGTGACAGGAGAGTCGGCGTACCAGAAAGGACTACCCGCCGGCCAGGGCGAGTGGAAGGTGAAGGGCGAATACTTGCCCAGGATGGGGAAGACGCCGACGGGCGTCGGTAACACCTGATTGCCGGTGGTAACGAGCGTGCTGACCACCGGCGTACTGCCGTCATAGGCGGTGAGGCTCTGCTTGGAAAGGGAGACGACAATCCGGTCGTAAGTCACTGCCAGGTCGCTGGCCTGAGCGGTGGCCTGGTGGCCATGGCCGTCGTCCGCCGAAACCAGATAGCTGTACTTGCCCGGCGGCGCAACGGCTCCCTCATCGGTCTTGCCGTCCCAGGTCAGGTCGACTTCGCCGGCCTTCGGTTGTTGCGCGTGGAAAGTACGCACCGTGGCGCCCTTGGCATCTTGCACCATCACCTTTAGTTGGGTGGGTTTAGAGACGTTGAACCAGACATCTTGCTGGAAAAAGTTCGGGTTGAATGTGAAGGCGGAGAACTTCGGGGTGGTGACCGTTAGCGGCACGCGGTCGAGATGCACCGCGAAGGTGGTTGCCGGCCCCCACTGCTCGGAGGTGCTGAGCGCCCGCACGTGCAGGTACCAGGCGCCGTCCGTGAGGTCGCCCAAGGTCACCGTATTGTCCGTTGTGCGAACCGTCTCCGGCGTGGTGCCATCGGCGGCCTGATCGACCGCGTAGCTGTAGCCGGCAACGGCGACGCTGCTCGGCTCGGCCCAGGCGAACGTGACGACCTTCCCGGCATACCATTTGCCAGAATCGGGGTCGGTCGGAGAATGTACCTGTGGCGCAGTGGGCGGAACCGGCGTAGCGGTCAGCGCGGGCGTCGCAGTTGGAGCGATAGTGGCGGTCGGCTCGACGGTCGGCGTTGCTGGTGGTGTAGCGGTGGGCAGACTCGTCGTAGCGCCGGCGGTAGGTTGCTGGGGCGCCAGCACGTCAGCAGTGCCGGTGTGCCCCATATGTTGCTCGTAGAGGATGGTGGTAGCGCCGAAAAGCAGGGCCAGTACCACGACGGTTATGACGCGGCGAATGAGCGCCATCCTTCCTGCTCCGACGAACCGCGAACAGTAGCGTCAACACATCCAGGGCCAGCCTCAGGTGCGCGCCCCGGTGGTTGATGCGCATTCCGTGTGCCGGAAGGCCCGGTCACGCATTCCGTGGGCGCCAGGTTGCTTAGAACCGCTGAGATCGACTCCATACAACTCCATGACGCACGAGGGTGGGCAAAGGTACCGTCGCATGCCCTAGCGGTATACTTCAAGGAATGACACCGCCCTACCGCCTGCTTGCCGTCGATCTGGACGGCACTCTGCTCGATCGGCGCAGCGAAGTGCATCCGGTGACGGTGCGGGCGGTACAGGCGGCGGTCGCTGCCGGCGTCGTCGTCGTGCTCGCTTCCGGGCGGGCGCCTCGCCACATGCTGGATATTCACCGGCAGCTTCACCTCGACACGCCGATTGTCGCTTTCAACGGCGCCCTCGTCTACGATGTGCAACGGCAGGAGGTTGTCCATCACGAGCCGATTGATCTCGATGTGGTGCGCCGCATCGCCCAGATGCTCAAGGAGCACGATCCAGCAATCAATCTGCACCTCGAATCGCAAGAGGGCGTCGTTGACCGTTGGAGCGTGGAGGCGATTGACGAACGGCTGCTGGACTCCATTATGCGCTGGCGGGTTGAGCCGCCACACTCGGTAGGTGAGATCCAGCAACTGTTGAGCGACGAAGCGACGCGCGTCAGCAAGCTCTGGTTTTATGCACCGGTGGATACGATGGAAGCCATCAAGCGCCGCATGGCGGCGGAGATCGAAGATCGTGTCGCTACCCTGGCCTTTGACGATGTGACGTTGACGGTCCTCTCTTCCGGTGTCTCCAAGGCCGCCGCTGTGGAATGGGTCGCCGGGCGCTATGGCGTTGGTCAATCGGAGGTCATCGCCATCGGCGACGATCTCAACGACGTTCCGATGCTTGGTTGGGCCGGGCTTGGTATCGCCATGGGCAACGCCAGACCTGCCGCCCGCGCCGTGGCGCGAGAGATCACCGGCACCAACGCCGAACACGGTGTGGCCCAGGCGATAGAGCGTTGGGTGCTATCGCGCCTGGTGGCGGGGTCCAACGCCGCTCAGTAAAGCTGCTATGGAGCTACGCGATCTCTACCATCTGCCCAGACTTCGACGACTCGTAGATCGCATCCAGAATTTGCAGCGTCACTACCGCCTGCGCGCCGTCGCTGAGCGGCTGCTTCCCTTCCTGAATGCAGTCGATGAAGTGGCGGATAGCGCGGGCGTGCGTCTCAGCGTAGGGGATCGGTTGGACGCGCGGCGTCTTATCGACGAGGCGGCCCATCTCTTCGCTGTAGATTGTCAGTGGCTCCAGCTTGGCTCCGGCCTTGGTGCCGAAGATCTCCGTGCTGGTGCTGTCCTTCTCGATGTTCAACGCCCAACTCACTTCCAGGACGAGGGTGACATCCGGCTCCATCCCGATCACGGCGAACGCCAGTTCGTCGGCATCGCCTGCCCAGTCATCGGGGCGGCGAACCTGACCACGCAGGTCGGCCGGCGTGTAGGCGCGGTGCTCTTCCAGGTGATAGCTGCCGATCTTCTGGCGGGTGATGCCCAAGACCTGGCGTGGGCGCGGGTTGCCCAGGATCCAGCGCGTGTAGTCGAGGGCGTGGACGCCGATGTCGATCAGCGCGCCACCGCCGGAGAGATGCTTCTGGGCGAACCAACCGCCCGGCGAGCCTCGCCGTCGCAGCATAGAAGCTTTTGCGTAGTACAGTTCGCCAAACTCCCCTGCCTCGACATAGCGCCTGAGCAACGCCACTTCCGGGCGGAAACGATGATTCTGGCAAATCATGTAGGTACGGTGATTGGCCTCGGCCGCCGCCACCACCTGGCGTCCCTCCTCCGCCGAGAGGGCCGGCGGCTTCTCGCACAAGACGTGCTTGCCGGCGTTGAGGGCGGCGATGCTGACCGGAGCGTGCTGAAAGTTTGGCGTGCAGATGCTAACCGCCTGGATTTCCTGGTTAGCCAGCAACGCTTCGTAGTCGCTATAGCTATGGGCCGCGCCGAACTTGGCGGCCACCGTCTTTGCCCGTTCGCCGTTGACGTCGGCCACGCCGAGAATCTTGACGTCGGGCTGCTTCTGGTAGCCCGGCAGATGGTTCATCTCTGCAATGTTGCCGGCGCCGATCACCCCGACGCCGATAGTGTTCGCCATGATTCGCCCTCTTGCCTTTCCATTGGAGCGTGCTATGCTTGCTCCGTACACCGTCCATCTACTGCGAAGGCTAGCATACCAAAGTGATGACGACGCTTCCAACCTTCATTGACTGGGACGTCATCTCGCCGCGGCCCCTGGCGCCCGGCGTGACGATCCGCATCTTCAGCAGCGAGCAAGTCATGCTGTCGCTGGTGGACCTGGAGCCCGGCGCCGTGGTGGTCTTACACCAGCACCCCCACGAGCAATTCGGCATCTGGTTGGCAGGCGACGCCGAGGCCACGATCGGCGACAGCCGGCGGAGCGTCCGCGTCGGGGATTGCTACTACATTCCCGGCGGCACCCTGCACACCTTTGTCGCCGGACCCAACGGTGGCCGCGCCCTGGATGTCTTTAATCCGCCGCGGGAGGATTATCGGACGCTCTGACGCCGCCCGGTTGCCGGTGCTGCTTGCTTTGCACGACCATCTCCTCGTTACAATGCAGCAGTGGTCGATGGCAGCGGTGAGCAGGAGAACGGCGTGCAGCGCGGCGCGAAAATTGCCGGATGGGGCAAGTACGTTCCCGAACGTGTCCTGACCAATCATGAACTGGAACAGATGGTGGACACGAGTGATGAATGGATCACCTCGCGGACCGGCATTCGGGAGCGTCGTCTGGTCGCTGACCACGAGGGCACGGCCAGTATGGTGCTGGCCGCTTCGAAGGAAGCCCTGCGGCGGGCCGGCGTGGACGGAAGTGCTGTCCAACTGGTCATTGTCGCCACGGTCAGTCCGGACTATCAGTTTCCAGCGGTGGCTTGCCTCCTCCAGGCAGCTTTGGAGGCGCAGGCCGGCGCCTTCGATCTGCAAGCCGGATGCTCCGGCTTCGTTTACGCGCTGATTACCGGCTTGCAGTTCATCCGGAGCGGTGTCTACGACCGGGTGCTGGTCGCCGGCGGAGATACCCTGTCGAGGCTGCTTGATTGGAGTGATCGCAGCACCTGCGTGCTTTTCGGTGACGGCGCCGGGGCGGTGTATCTGGAGTCCACCGTCGGCCCGGGCGACTTCCTGAGTGCGGAGCTAGGTTCAGAGGGGAGCAATCCCGCCGCCCTCTACATGGATAGCATCGCCCGCCCGCGCGCGACCTGTGCACCGCCTGCTGTCGACAACGGGCCGGGTTTACTGCCGGCACTTGCCGCGGAGGCCCGTTACGTCATGATGGACGGACGCGAGGTCTTTCGCTTTGCCAGCCGCATCCTGGGCGACGCTGTGCGCCGCGTGACGGAGGATGCCGGCTGGTCCCTTTCGGACATCGACGCCGTCATTCCCCACCAGGCCAATCTGCGGATCATTCAGGCTGCCAGCAAAACGCTGGGTATCCCACTGGAACGGTTCTACGTCAACGTCGACCGCTACGGCAACACGTCCAATGGTTCCGTGCCCGTGGCGCTCTGCGAGGCGGTCGAGGCCGGAGCCATCCAGCCCGGCTGCCGTGTGATTCTGGCCTCCTTCGGCGCCGGTCTCACGTGGGCGGCGACGGCGGTGCGGTGGGGCGGGTAGGTAGCCCGACCATAAATGGTCGGGTGACCGCTACTTCGCCGTTGCCGGCGCAACCAGCGTGTTTCCATAATTGATGTGGGGAACGGCGCGCCAGTGGCTGGGCGGCCAGTAGACGACCCAGGCCTTGCCGATGACTTCGTTGGCCGGCAGGAAACCCCAGACGTGGGAGTCGTTGCTGTCGTTCCGGTTGTCCCCGAGCACCCAGTATTTGCCCACCGGAACGGTGAGCGGCGCCACGGTGTAGGCCGGCGCCTGGGCGATATAGGGTTCGGTCAGAGCGTGACCGTTGACATAGACGTGGCCGTTGTTGACAGCAACAATATCGCCGGGAGCGCCGATGACCCGTTTAATGAAGTTTCGGCTCGTGTCTTCCGGGTATTGGAGCACGATTATGTCGCCGGTCTGGGGCGGGTGGAACCAGTACACCGCCTTGAGCACGATGACGAACTCGCCGTTGTTCATCGTCGGGTCCATGCTATGACCATCAACTTGATAGTTCTGGGCCACGGCGCGGATGGCCAGAAAGACGATGGCCGTTAGGAGGACCGTCTCCACCAGCTCGCGCATGGCCGACTTTGAGCGTCGTTTGGCCTTCGGCGCGGTCGCCGTTTGCACCGTTGGCGGTACGGAATCTACGGGCGCTTCCCTCACTGTCAGCCCTCCAGCGGCATCCCAATATTGGGGACCCGGCAGCCCGGCGCTGCACGGTCTGTGCCTGTTGGGAACACGGGAAGACGCCTGACACCGGCCTGCTCGCCCGAACCCATGCAGTCATTGTACGGGATGGGGGGCGCCGTCTTTGCCAGGCAGGAACCATGCCCCGTTGTCGCCTGCCCGGAGCGTCGGTAGACTGCGATTCAGGTGGTAGGAGAAAGGTTGGGGATGCCGGACTTCACGCATTTACATGTCCATTCGGAATATAGCCTGCTCGATGGGCTGGCGCGTATTGCCGATCTGGTTGCCCAGGCGAAGGCCCAGGGCATGGGGGCGCTGGCCCTGACCGATCACGGTGTGATGCATGGCGCCCTGGACTTCTATAAGGCGGCGCAGACCGCCGGCATCAAGCCAATTGTCGGTTGCGAAGTCTACTGTGCCCAACGCAAGATGACCGACCGCCAGCCGAAGCTCGATTCCAGCCCCTATCACCTCACGCTGCTGGCCCGTGACGCTGTCGGCTACCGCAACCTGATCAAGCTGGTGAGCAAGGCCAGCCTGGACGGCTTCTATTACAAGCCGCGCGTCGATCTCGACCTGCTGGCGGAGTATCACGAGGGGATCGTGGCCCTGTCCGGCTGCCTCGGCGCCCAGGTGCCGCAACTGTTGTTGCAAGGGCTGGAGGAGGAGGCGCGGCGGACGATCGGCTGGTTCCGCGAGACGTTCGGTCCGGAAGGCTATTACCTGGAGTTGCAGGACCACCAGATCCCCGAACAGCAAGCGATCAACCGCTTCCTGGTGGACTACGGGCGTCGCGAGGGGCTGCCACTGGTGTGTACGAACGACGTGCACTACGTTCAAGCGGACGACGCCTACGCGCAGGACATCTTGCTCTGTGTACAGACGGCGACGACCGTAGACGATATCAAGCGCATGCGCATGAGCACCCAGGAGTTCTACCTGAAGAGTTCGGCGGCAATGGCAGCGCTCTTTGCGGAAGTGCCGGAGGCGTTGCTGAACACCTGCCGCATCGCGGATAACTGTGACCTGAAGCTGGAGTTCGGACGCACCGCCTTACCGGAGTTCGCGCTGCCGGAAGGCCATACTGCGGAGTCCTACTTCCGCGAGATCACCATGCAACGGCTGCCGGAACGCTACAGCCAGATCGACGACAGGCTGCGCCGGCGGGTGCAATACGAGATTGACGTCATCTGCCAGTTGGGTTTCGCCCAGTACATCCTGATCGTCGCCGACTTCACGTTCTGGGCCCGCCAACGCGGCATCATGGCCGAGCCACGCGGCTCCGTCGGCGGCTCCGTGGTGGCGTATGTCATTGGCATCAGCGACGTCGACCCGATCCGCTACGATTTGCCGTTCGAGCGTTTCCTCAGTCCGGACCGACACGAGATGCCGGATATCGACCTCGACTTTCCGGACGACCGCCGCGCCGAGGTCTACGAATACGTCAAGCAAAAGTACGGCGCCGATCACGTCGCCCAGATCATCACGTACAACACCATGCTCGGCAAAGCGGCGATCCGTGACGTTGGTCGGGCGTTGGGCCTGCCGTTCGGCGACGTTGACCGCGTCGCTAAGCTGATCCCGAACGGCGTCAAGGTGACGATTGACCAGGGGCTGGCGGAGTCGGCGGAGTTGCGAACGCTGGCGGAGAGCGACCAGATGGTCAAGAAGTTGCTCGACACGGCGCGCAAAGTGGAGGGGCTGGCCCGCAACTCGTCCGTCCACGCCGCCGGCGTCGTCATCTCGCGGGAGCCGCTGATGGACATGGTGCCCTTGCAGCGGGCCAAAGACGGCAACGTCATCACCCAGTACGAGAGCACCTGGCTGCAGGACGTCGGGCTGCTGAAGATGGACTTCCTGGGGCTGGCCAACTTTGCCAACCTCGACCTGGCGGTGAAGTTCATTAAGCAGACGCGCGACCTGGACATCAACATTAAAGAACTGCCCTACGACGATGCAGCTACTTTTGCCCTGCTCCAGACCGGCGAGACGACCGGCCTCTTCCAGCTGGAGTCGGCGGGGATGCGCAAGTATCTGAAGGAGTTGAAGCCCACCAATATCGGTGACATCTCCGCCATGATCTCGCTCTACCGGCCGGGGCCGATGGACAACATCCCCAAGTTCATCGCCGCCAAGAACGGCAAGATTGACGATATCTACCTCCATGCCGACCTGGAGCCAATTCTGGCCGAGTCCTACGGCGTGATCGTCTACCAGGAGCAAGTCATGGCGATCGCTATCAGCATCGCCGGCTTCGCCACCGAACAGGGCTACAAGTTCATCAAGGCGATTGCCAAGAAGAACGCAGAGCTCCTGCAGAAAAACAAGGAGCCGTTTGTCGCCGGCACGATCGCTCGCGGCTACTCGGCGGAGCTGGCGGAGGGCCTCTGGCGGCTGTTCGAGCCCTTCCAGCGCTATTCCTTCAACAAGGCGCATGCGATGGGCTACGCCCACATTACCTATCGCACCGCCTATCTCAAGGCGCACTTCACGGCCGAGTATATGGCGGCGGTGCTCTGCTCACGGGTTGGCGACAGTGAAGACGTCGCGGCGGCGATTGCCGAGTGCCGGCGCATGGGTGTCGACGTGTTGCCACCGAGCGTCAACGAGTCCGATGTCAACTTCAGCGTGGAGAACGGCGCCATCCGCTTCGGGCTGTCCGCCATCAAGAACGTCGGCGGCGGCGCGGTCGAGGGTCTGGTGGAGGAGCGTAGGAAGCATGGCCCCTTCGCCAGCGCCGAAGATTTTTGCAGCCGGATCGATATGCGCGCCGTCAACAAGAAGACGCTGGAGTCGTTGATCCGCGCCGGCGCGCTCGACGGCTTCGGTGATCGCATGCATCTGCTGCAAGAGATGGAGCGCATGGTCGGCCTGGCTCAACAGGCGCAGCGCAAGTCAGCCGCCGGGCAGTTGAACATGTTCGGTGGAGGCGTAGCGGAGGCCCCGGCGTTGTTCAACGTTCCGCCGCGGGAGCAAGACCCGGCAACACTCAAGGAGCGTCTGGCCTGGGAACGGGAACTGCTCGGTGTGTATCTGGGCGAGCATCCGCTCAATGCCATGACCACCCAACTGCAAGCCCGTGTCAGCCACACCGTCGACCAGCTTACGGAAGAGGTCGTCGGCCAGAAGGTGACGATGGGCGGCATCATTAACAGTGTACGCGCCATCACTACCCGCAACGGCCAGAATATGGTCTACGCGGAGTTGGAGGACCCCAGCGGCACGATTGAGGTGGTGGTGTTTCCGCGCACCCTGGAGCAAACGAAAGCGCTCTGGCAAGCTGACAGCGCGGTGATTGTCGGCGGCAAGCTCGATCAGCGCGGCGACCGCTACCAGTTGGCGTGCGACAGCGTGGAAGCCTTCAGCACGGCGGCGGATCTGCCAAGGCGTTACTTCCTGCGCCTGACGATCCCCCAGTTGGACGACCTGGAAACGGGCAGGGCCCGCTTAGAGCGGGTAGCGGCGGCGCTGCGGGTGCAACAGGGAGAAGATCCGGTGGAGGTGCGTGTGAATACTCCCATGGGCCTGGTGCGTCTGGCCACGCCGGGTTTGCGCACCGCCTATACCGCAGAGCTTGCCGGGCGGCTCGTCCAACTGCTGGGACGTGATGCGATGCAGGTGGAGGAGCTGGCTCCGGTCGGAATGGCTGCAGCGAGTTGAGGTAACGGAGAGGGGCGTCATGTTGACGGTGCATCATCTCTTTTGGCCGCGACGCGACTATCAAACCGATCTGGAGCGCCGCTTCCGCACCCTGCCCTGGAACAAGATCGAGATGCCAATGGACGCCCACGAACTATTGCACCGTTACGCCCCGCCGCCCAGCAAGCCGTCGCTGGAGGAAATGTTGGATGCTGTCGAAGCCTTTGAGTTGAAGGAACGCCAGCGCCGGGCGCAGCGCCTGCTCATGACGCGAGGGGCACGCAGCCGTCACCAGCGTTCCGCTTGACGCACCCATGCCTGGCTATGAAGGAGGGACCGACCATGTTGGAATGTGAAACCTGGTACGAGTTCGCCGGCCGCCGGCACAACGAGCAGCACTTCACGATTCCGCGCGAAGAGCTCGCCTCGCTTCGCCACGCTGTCGCCGCCGTTCGTCGGCGCAACTCAGCGTTCCATATCCGGCTGAAACGGCGGGTAGGGGAGCGGAAGCGGCTGCTGGCGGACGTAGCATGAGGTAGCCGTACCACGATGTCGAGACTAACGTCTATCGGGCTGAACCGCCAAGCGGTTCCGCATCACAATCCAGCCCTATTTCGGACTGCGGTGCGCTGGGCGCTGCAGTAACGGACCCGGACATCCAGATGATTATGTCGCTCAGGCGTAAAGCGCTGAGCGTTGCTCTCCGGCAGACACCTGGATTGGAACTCGCAGCGAGGGACGCTCTCAGGCCGTCGATGGCCGCCCGCTGGCCTGGGGCGACGAGTTTGAGGTGTAATCACTTGCTGGCGATAGCCCATCCAACTCCGGGGAGCGCGTCGAAGTAGTTATGCAACGAGACACCAGCAGCTGCGAGGGTCGATCCGGGCACCGCGTCCTATAGCCGTCCGTCGACAGGAATGCCTTGCCAGGGTGCGTTCGTCCCTCCGGTCACCAGCGCACCGGCAACCGCTTGGGAGCAGCATAACGACGTTCATGACCTCCAGACGGTTGGGGTCGTCGTCAAACGCACCCGCGTCCCAGGCCTTGAGGAACTCCTCGCCGCTCATGCGGAGGTAACGGCGCGTAGCACGATCCGCGATTGCCCGACCCTCCTCGGGTGAAATCTCCTGGACCTGAACGTCCGATTCCTGGTTGAGCACGGCCGTATGCCACCCCCCACTTGTCTCGCTCTCAGTAGTCCATACTGGCGTGTCACGACATAGAGGGAGGACTCCGTCACCACAATGCAAAGGAGCGACCCGCAGTTACCTCGAACGGCGCAGGCGCCATCTCAAGCTCCAGCGACCGCCACGTCGGCGAACTGCATCTGGTACAAACGCGCATACGCGCCATCGAGGCGCAGCAGTTCCGCGTGGGAGCCTTGCTCGATGATGCGGCCGTGTTCCATCACCAGGACGCGGTCGGCTTTGCGGATGGTGGCGAGGCGGTGGGCGATGACGAAGGTCGTGCGGCCGCGCATCACGCGTTCCAGGGCGTGCTGGATCAGGGCTTCCGTTTCGCGGTCGACGTCGGAGGTCGCTTCATCAAGGATCAGGATCGGCCGGTCGGCCAGGATGGCGCGGGCGATGGCGAGGCGTTGCCGCTCGCCGCGGGAGAGCTTGGAACCGCTCTGGCCAACGTCGCTCTCGTAACCGTCAGGCATGGCCATGATGAACTCGTGGGCATTGGCCGCTCGCGCCGCGGCGATCACCTCGTCGAGCGACGCTTCGGGGCGGCTGAAGGCGATATTCTGCTGCACGCTGGAGGCGAAGAGATAGGTCTCCTGAAGGACGACCGCGATGTGCGTGCGCAGGGAGTCCAGGCGGATATCGCGGACGTCGTGGCCGTCGACCTGAACGCTGCCGGCCGTCGCCAGGTAGAAACGGGGGATCAGGTTGACAAGGCTGGTCTTGCCGGCGCCGGTGGTGCCGACCAGAGCGATAATTTCGCCGGGACTGACATGCAACTCGATGTCTTTAAGCACCGGCTGATCGGGGTCGTAACCGAACCAGACCCCCTGGAAGTCGACGCGACCGGCAACCCGGTCGAGCACGACGGCATCCGGCGGGTCGAGGTCTTCCGGCGTCTCGTCCAGGAACTGGAAGACGCGGTCGGCGGAGGCCAATGCCTGTTGCAGCGTATTGTTGACGCTGGTGAGGGCGTTGATCGGCGAATAGAAGAGGGTCACGTAGCTCATGAAGGCGACCAGTTCACCCAGGCTGAGGTTCTGGCCCATGATCTGAGCGCCGCCGTACCAGAGGATCAGACAGGTGCCGAAGCCGCCGATGAGCTGGGTGGTGGGGCCGTAGCCGGCCTGGATGCGGGCGGTGCGCGTGCTCGCGTCGTAGTTGTCCTGCGTCCGCTCGGCAAACTGGGCGATGCTGCGCTGCTCGCGGGCAAAGGCTTTGCTGACGCGGATGCCGGCGACGTTCTCATGCAATGATGCCGTCACCGCGCCGATCTTCGCCTGCACGTCACGATAGCGTGGCCGCAACGCGCCGGAGACCATGATGCTCGTGGCGACGGTTGCCGGTACCGTGGTCAGGATCAGCAGCGTCATCTGCCAGTTCAAGAGCAGGAGCACCACCAGGTAGACCGCCAGGTTGAGCACGCTGACGGCGGCGTTGACGGCGCCGCCGAGCAACGCCTGCTGCAAGGAGCCGACGTCGTTGGTGACACGTGACATAATCTGGCCAGTCTCCATGCGCTCGTGGAAGCGCATGGGCAGGCGCTGGACGTGGCCGAAGAGCTCTTTGCTCAAGGTATAGACCAACTGCTGGCCGACCCAGGTGATGATGTACTGGTTGACGACGACCAGCACGGCGCGTACGGCATAGACCAGCGCCAACAATAGGCCAATCGACAGCGCCTGGGCCGCACTGTTGCTGGGAATGACCGTGTCGATGATCTGGCGGGTCAGCATCGCCGGTAGCAGGGTCAACAGCGACAGGCCAATGCTGGCGGCGATGGAAAAGATGATCAACAGACGGTACGGAGCCAGGTAGCCGGCCAGCCGGCGCAGGGTGCCACGGACATCGATGGGACGGTCGGCGGCCACCGGTTCTCGCAGCTCACGGTTCCTCATCGCGCACCTGCCGGCACTGCTGCCTCCGCCGCCTCTTTGGCGTCCAGTTCGGCGAAGAGGGCGGTGATTGCGGCGTCCGCCACGTCGCCCTGGTCGCTTTGCAAGTCGTGCAGGCGGCGGTATTCCAGACTGCTGCGCATGAGCTGATCGTGCGTGCCGGCGGCGAGTGCTCGCCCGCCATGCAGCAGGAGGATTTGCTGGGCCTTGTGGACCGTGGAGAGGCGGTGGGCGATGAGGATCGTCGTGCGCCCCGCCAGCACCTCACTCAGTCCCTGCTGGATCGTGGCGTCCGTGTGCGTGTCCACGCTCGACGTAGCCTCGTCCAGGATCAGGACGCTGGGGTCGGCGCAGATGGCGCGCGCAATGGCCAGGCGTTGGCGCTGGCCACCGGAGAGGCGCACGCCCTTCTCGCCAATGATCGTGTCGTAGCCGTCCGACAGGTCTTCGCAGATGAAGCGGTGGGCGTCGGCCACCCGCGCTGCCTCCTCCACCGCAGCATCTCCCGCCTCGGGCCGGCCGTACCGGATATTGTCACGAACGCTCAGGTTGAAGAGGAAGGTCTCCTGCAGCACCATGGCGATATTCGTACGCAGGTCGTGCAGGCGGTATTCGCGCACGTCGTGTCCATCGACCAGGATGCGTCCCCTGGAGGGATCGTAGAAGCGGGGGATCAAGCTCACCAGCGTGGACTTGCCGGCGCCGCTGGGACCGATGATGGCGAGCGTCTGCCCAGCGGGAAGGCGGAAACTCAGATCGTGTAACACTTCCCGTCCGGTGGGGTAGCTGAAAGACACATGCTCGAAGGTGACGTCGCCGCGCAGTGGCGGAAAGGCGGTGGGCGTCTCCGGATCATGCACGTTGATGGGGGCATCAAGCACCTCAAAGA
>JBPCLN010000156.1:0-47639 GCA_051003235.1 Chloroflexota bacterium
GCATCAGCCCTTATCACAAAGGTGGCTGGCGAGGTCGCTTGATGGTTGGGTACAAGCCGGACGGTAAGCCCGACGTGCGCGAGGCCTACGGCAAGACGCAACAGGAGTGCCGCCGCAAGCTCACCGAGCTTCGTCACCGTGCGGAGCAGGGCGGCCTTGGTACCCGCGCGGCAGACAAAGAGAGCGTGACGGCATTTCTTGGCCGCTGGCTCACGGCGACCGCCGGAACCCTCCGTCCGCAGACGCACGCCAGTTATGCCGATATCGTCCGGGTGCATTTGGCTCCTGCACTGGGGCGCCACCGATTGACGGCGTTTCGGCCGGAGCACGTGCAGGCGTTCCACGCGGCCAAGCTCGCCGATGGGCAAGCGCCATCCTCCGTTCGCAAGTACCACGCAGTTTTACATAAGGCACTAAAGGATGCCATGCGCTGGGGCCAGGTCACCCGTAACGTCTGCGATGCCGTCGATCTCCCTGCCGCCGTCAGAAAGGAACTCCATCCGCCATCGGTGGCCGAGCTCGTCCGCCTGCTCGATTGTGCCGAGACCGCAGACGATCCCTTGCGCGCGTTCTGGAACGTGGCGATTTACTCCGGTTGCCGCCGAGGGGAGCTTCTGGCCCTCAATTGGGCCGACGTGGACATGGACGCCAAGACGCTGACCGTACGGCGAACGCTCGTTTCCGCTACGTCCGGGGTGCCGCGCTTCGGAGAGCCAAAGACCGCGAAGAGCCGCCGCACGGTCACCCTACCGACGCCAGCGGTGGAAGCGCTGCGCCAACAGCGCCAGCGTCAGCTTGCCGACCGCCTGGCTTTGGGGCCGGACTACGCCTCGTATGATCTGGTCTTCAGCACGCACCTGGGAACCGCCCTGCAAGCCCGTAATGTGCATCGGTCGTTCAAGGCGGCACTGGGTCGCGCTGGACTGCCTATGACGGTTCGTTTGCACGATCTGCGCCACGCGGCGGCAACTATGCTCCTGCAGGCTGGCGTGCATCCCAAGGTCGTCTCGGAGCGGCTGGGGCACAGCACCATTACGCTTACCCTCGATACCTACAGTCACGTCGTCCCCGGCCTGGATGCAGACGCAGCAGCACGTCTTGAACGCGTCATGCTGGGAAACGGCGCTGGTTAGGGGGTTAGTTAGGGGGAAACGTCCTGAATCGCCGCCGCGAGGCGTGTGTACGAGGGCGTTTCCCTCTGGTACAACTGGAGCTGCCGGTGGGACTCGAACTCACGACATCCTCATTACAAGTGAGGCGCTCTACCAACTGAGCTACGGCAGCCTGAGGCTCTGGTCATTATAGGATGGGAACAGGGCGCTGGGCAATTTTTGCGCCAACCGCTCTGATACCGACATATCCTGCTGAAGTTAACCTGCCCCCACGATCCGCAGCGCCAGGAAGAGCGCGGAAATCGTGACCGCATGGACAATGTCGCCGTTTGCCGCGGCGGACAGGGCCGCCGTGAGCGGAACCCGGCGCACCAGCATGTCATCCTCGCTGCCCTCGCGCGCCGTGGCGACGTCGCTCAGTTGCCGCGCCAGGAACATGTGACTGTGTCCGGTAAGCGAGGCACTATTGTGCAACAACGCTAACGGCTGCCAGGATGCGGCGATCAGCCCCGCTTCTTCCTGCAACTCACGCTGGGCGGCCGCCAATCCCGACTCGCCAGGCTCCAGATGGCCGGCCGGCAACTCCCAGGACGATTCACCCCAGGGATACCGCCACTGGCGAACCAGTGTCACTCGCCCGGCGTCATCCAGGGCAACGATGACACAGAAATCGCTTCGCCCCTCCACGAAGGTGTACGTTCCCGGTAGGCCGTCCGGCTTCATCACTCGATCACGTCGTACCTGAAAACCGCCCGCGTCAAAGGCTTGGACAACCTCGACGCAACTCCAGGGGTTCGTGCTAGCTGGTTCCAGAATGTGTTTCGACCGGGCCGGGGGCATGGGCTGAACCTTCCAATCAAAAAACATAGTTGAGAACATGAAGCAGGACCGCTGCGCGCTACACTCAAGCCCACATCATACGGGCAGAAGGAGGGCTCATGCTGGACGTCGATGGGCAGAAACGGATCGCTGCACGCTGGGCGGCGGACCAGGTAAGCGACGGCATGCTCGTCGGCCTCGGAAGCGGCAGCACCGCCACCCTCGCCGTGCAGGCCCTCGGCGTGCGCGTGCGGCAGGGCCTGCACCTCACCGGCGTGGCCACCTCCACTGCCACCGAGGATCTGGCACGGTCATTGGGCATTCGGGTGCTTCCGCTGGATGAGAGTCCCCAACTTGACGTGGCGATTGATGGCGCCGACGAAGTTGATCCCCTGTTGAATCTCATCAAGGGCCTGGGCGGCGCGCTGTTGCGCGAGAAACTGGTCGAGTTGGCAGCAAAGAACCTCACCATCATCGTGGATCAGGGCAAGCCGGTGCCGGTCCTTGGCAGCCGTTGTCCCGTCCCCGTCGAGATCGTACCCTTTGGCTGGCGACGGACCCAAGCCAGGATCGAAGAGCTGGGCTGCCAGGCCGTCCTGCGGCTGATCCAAGGGGAGGCCTTCCTGACCGATAGCGGACACTACGTCCTCGATTGCCGGTTCGGGCCGCTGGGTGATGCCGAGGTGCTGGCCGGCCAACTGAAAGCCCTGACCGGCGTCGTGGAACACGGCCTCTTTCTCGGTCTGGCGACGCGCGTCGTCGTCGGCCTTGCCGACGGCAGCGTGGAGGTCCGGTTGCGACAGCAGTAGGACCTTGGGTAGCCGCCGTTCCTAAAGGGCAACGGGTGAGCTCGGGTAGGGCGGGTATACTGAGGATGCCGAACGGGCGCCTGCCAGGCGCACCCACCGGTGAGCGGATGGGCATGATGACGGTGACAATCACATAGACCCGGCGAAGGGTGCCGAAAATGATGCTCCGTAGCCATGCCACCACGATTGTCGCCGTCCGCCGCCATGGCATTGTGGCCATGGCCGGTGATGGGCAGGTCACGACCGGCGACATTGTCATGAAACACACTGCCCGTAAGCTGCGCCGGCTCAGTAACGATCTCGTGCTGGCCGGCTTCGCCGGTTCCGTGGCGGATGCGATCAGCCTATTCGATAAATTCGACAGTCAGGTCGAGCGCTACGGCGGCAACGTCCGCAAGGCGGCGGTGGAACTGACAAAAGAGTGGCGGACGGATCGCATTTTACGGCGGCTAGAGGCCCAACTGGTCGTGGCCGACGCCCAGACGCTCCTCCTATTGCAAGGTGACGGGGAGGTGATCGAACCCGACGACAACGTGCTGGCTATCGGCTCCGGCGGCCCCTATGCCCTGGCCGCAGCGCGGGCGCTAATCGCCCACACCGACCTTTCAGCGGAGCAAATCGCGCGGGCAGCGATGGAGATCGCCGCCTCACTGTGCATCTATACCAACAACAACATCGTCGTTGACAGCATCGGCCCCGGCCTCGTTGCCCTGGCCGCGCTGGACGGCTCCCTAGGGACAGGAGAATGACATGGACGGCATGACTCCCCAACGCATCGTCCAGGAATTGGATCGTTACATCATTGGCCAGGCCGACGCCAAGCGCGGCATCGCCGTGGCGATTCGCAATCGCTACCGTCGCCAGCAACTGACGGAGCCGATGCGCGATGAAGTGACGCCAAAGAACGTCCTCATGATCGGTCCGACGGGAGTCGGCAAGACGGAGATCGCACGCCGCATTGCCAAGCTGATTGACGCCCCTTTCATTAAAGTAGAGGCGACCAAGTTCACCGAGGTCGGTTACGTCGGCCGTGATGTCGAATCGATCATCCGCGACCTCATGGAGTCGACCGTCAACAAGGTCCAGGAGCAACGCCAGCGTGATGTCCAGGAACGCGCCGAGGGGCTGGCGACAGAACGGCTCATCACCTACCTGTGCCCGCCCGGGGCGCCAAAAGACGCCAAGCCGGCAGCAGCCACACCAGCGGAGACAAGCCGCCTGAAGCGTCAGCGCAAGCGGGTCGCTGATCAACTCGCGGCGCAGAAGATCGAAGAGCAGTTGGTCGAGATCGAGGTCGAAGGCGACGAGCCATTCGCACCCGTCATCGAAATTGACGGCGGCATGAGCAGTGAAGATATCCAGGAGACTTTCCACGAGTTCGTCGCCTCGGTCTCCGCCAACCGCCGCCGGACCCGCAGTGTGACGGTGCGGGAGGCCCGTAAGATTCTCGTCGAGCAGGAGGCGGAGAAGCTGATCGACTGGGAGCAGGTGGTCGATGGCGCCAAAGAGCGCGTGGAACAGGCCGGCATCGTCTTCATCGACGAAATCGACAAGGTAGCTAATGGCCGGTCCGAACTGCACGGCGCCGATATCTCCCGCGAAGGCGTGCAGCGCGACCTGCTGCCGATCGTGGAAGGATCGACCGTGCAAACCCGCTATGGTCCGGTGAAGACCGACCATATCCTCTTCGTCGCGGCCGGCGCCTTCCATCACAGCAAACCCTCGGACCTGCTACCTGAACTGCAAGGCCGCTTCCCTTTGCGTGTGGAACTGCAGTCGCTCACGCCCGCCGATCTCGAGCGCATCTTACGGGAACCGGAGAACTCGCTCCCCCGCCAGTACACCGCCTTGCTGGAAACCGAGAATGTCCACCTGGAGTTCACCGACGACGGTATCACGGAAATTGCCAATAGTGCTGTGGCCATGAATGACCGCCTGGAGAACATCGGCGCCCGTCGCCTCACCACCGTCGTCGAGAAAGTGCTGGAGCAGGTCTCCTTCGATGCCTCAGACCGCGCCGGCGAAACCCTCGCTATCGACGCCGCCTACGTTCGTTCCCGTCTCGGCAAGCTCATGCAGAACGACGATCTGGCGAAGTACATTCTGTAAGTTTCGATTCGGCAGAACCGTAGGGTGAGGGTGGGTATTCTATCGAGAGGAGGCTGCCTTATGGCGAGTTCGACGGCCATTGAGGAAGGGACAAATACGCCTGCCCTTCCCTCGCCAGCAGAGTGCCGCCGTACTCGTCTGGAGGCCGAATTGCAGCGCTTCCTCGCCATCGTGACCGAACAAATGGACCCCGAACGCATTATCCTGTTCGGCTCCCTTGCGAATGGCCAGGTGCACGAATGGTCGGACCTTGATCTGGTAGTCATAACGGAGACGGAATTGCCGTTTCTCGAACGCCTCCGGCGCGTTTTTAATTGGATAGCTCCAACGGTTGGCATGGATGTTTTGGTGTACACTCCGGCAGAGTGGGAGCATTTGAGAGTAGCACGGCTCTTTGTTCGGGAAGAAATCGCGGAAAAGGGCCGAGTCATCTATGAACGAGTCCGGTAGCCTCTGGGCCGAACGGGCGCGGGAAAATCTCCAAATGTGCGATCTGGCTGACCAGATAGGCTACCGGGGGTACATGAGGCCACCGAAGCGCTTGCGGTAGCAACGGCGGTGATGGCGAGCCTGGACCGCCAACACAACCCGTGACATACGGCCGGGTGCCGTTCAGCCAGTAGGCTATGATCTCCAAGGAGGCGCCCGTGCCCGTCATTCGCGTCCGCGATCTCGTGAAGGTGCGGCTGCCGAAGCGGCAGTCCGGTCTGCTCGGCAGCGTACGGACCCTGTTCACGCGCGAGGTCACCGTGACACGGGCGGTGGACGGCGTCAGTTTCGACGTCGCGGAAGGTGAGCGCGTTGGCTATCTCGGTCCCAACGGCGCCGGCAAGTCCACCACCATCAAGATGCTCACCGGTATTCTTGTCCCCACGTTCGGCGAAGTCACGGTGGCCGGACTGGTTCCCTGGCGCTACCGCGAGCGCAACGCCTTGAATATCGGCGACGTCTTCGGCCAGCGTAGCCAGCTCTGGTGGGACCTGCCCCTGATCGAGTCCTACAAGCTTATCGCCAAGCTCTACCGCATGCCGCCCGCCGCCTACCATCGCAACCTGGACCGCTTCATCGGCCTGCTGGACATGGCCGAGTTCCTGGAGCAGCCGGTGCGCACGCTCAGCCTGGGTCAGCGCATGCGCGGCGACCTGGCCGCCGCCATGCTCTACGAGCCGCGCCTGCTCTATCTGGATGAACCAACAGTGGGGCCTGGACGTATTGGCGAAAGAGCGCATCCGCACCTTCATTACGGAGATCAATGCCGAACACCGGACGACGGTCCTGCTCACGACGCACGACCTGGGTGACGTGGAGCGACTCTGCCCGCGTCTCCTGATGATCGACCACGAACGCGTCCTCTTCGACGGCCCGGTAGAGCACCTGAAGTCGCGTTACGCCTCCCACCGCACCCTGGCCGTGCAAATGGCCACCGAAGGCGTGAGCGTCGACCTGGCTGGCTGGTCGCTCGGTCAGATCGCCTTTCTCTATGGCCGGCGCCTGACGACTCATGGCCTGTACGTCATCCTCTTTGGCCGGCTCTCCAATCTCGACCAGCAGGTCCGCGAGGGGAAGTTCGATCGCTACCTGATCCGTCCGCTCCGGCCCCTGTTGCAAATCATGGCGCCGGAAGTGCGAGTGAGTTCCATTGGCGATGCCCTCGGCGGCGTTGCCCTCTTCCTGGCCGCCAACGCGCTGGTGCGCGTCGACTGGTCACCGCCGGCTCTCATCTATCTCTTGCTGGCGATCGTCGGCGGTTGCCTCGTTGAGGCGGCAATCAAGCTAGCCGTGGCGGCCTTCTCCTTCCGCGCGCTCAACACGACGTCGCTCGTCTTCCTTGTCGACAATGTCTTCAGCAACTTCGGAAACTACCCGCTCAGCATCTATGACGCAGGGGTTCGCTGGCTGCTGACATTCGGCATCCCCGTCGCCTTTGCCTACTTCCCCGCAGCCGTGCTGCTGGGCCGCACCCACGACCTGGCCGTGCCGCCCCTCATCGCCTACCTGGCGCCTGCCGCCGGACTGCTCTGGTTCACCCTGGCCTATCAGGTGTTCCGCCACGAACTGCGCGCCTACCAGAGCAGCGGGCACTGATCGGGGCTGCACACCGCAGTACACGAGACGCGCGGCATCGTACCGACGGACGCCGTCCTAACGAGCCACGTGCAGCAATTTGAGGTCTGGGACGCGGCCGAAGTGATTGATATTCGTACTGACGACCATGAGACCGTGTTCAATCGCCGTCGCTGCAATCAGCGTGTCCATATCGCCGATGAGCGCGTTGCTCAGGCGCAGGGAAGAACGGATCTCGGCGTAGCGACGCGTTACTTCCATGGTCACCGGCAGGGGCACAATATTGTCAAGGATTGCTTGCAACGACTTGTGTCTCGCCGGGAAGTCAGCCCAATGGATAATGCGTTCTACTGTCTCGCCAAAGGCGATAACGCTAGTCACCGCTTCATGCTGCACTACCCAGGGTGCAACAAGCGCCACCAGCCGGACGGCGCCCAGCGCGTAGCCGGAGAGGATATCGCTGTCGAGTAAGTACCGCCTCACGAACGGCCCTGGCCACGCGACTCGGTGGACACGTCATGAGGCATATCAGGGTCGAGGAGGGGCGCGTACGGAGTGGGCGCCGCCTCATGGCGCACCCGCTCCAGTTCCTGGAAAAAGGCGTCGGCATCCACGTCGCTCCAGGCACCGGCCGCTGCTAAGGCCTTGTTGCGCACCTCATCCCGCTCCGCAGCCTGCTGATCATCCTCTGTGGGGAAGTATTCGATGAAGTCTACGCCGCCGATCCGGCGAGGTACGGCGATCAGAGCCTGCCCTTTCGGCACCAGCAGGCTGTGATACTCTGGTTCCCGCTGCGTCATCATCCATTCGCTCCTTTCAACGCCCTCATAATAGTGCCACACGAAGTGTCCGAGTCCGCAGGTCCCAGGCCGCTCGCACCAGCACTGGTGCTGGGCGGAACGCATACTCCGTGGTCAAGTACACTTGCGGTGTTTGGCGAATAGGGAGGACAGACGCCGTGCGACTGGGAATCGATAGCTATAGCCTGAAAGATCAGGGCTGGGACGCCTTTCAGATGCTGGACTATTCCGCCAGCATGGGGCTGGACAATGTGCATTTCTCGGAGCGCGGCAACTTTGCGTCGCTGGAGCCGGAATATCTGCGGCGGCTGAAGGCGCACGCCGATGGACTCGGGCTGTCCGTCGAAGTTGGCATGGGCAGCTTCAACCGCTATGCCGCCTCGTTCAAACCGGAGCTGGGCCGCGGCGAGCAGCAGTTGGCCGACATGATCGGGGCGGCAACGATCATGGGATCGCCGGTGGTGCGCTGCTTCATGGGCATGGAAGGCGATCGTATCGGCAAGGTGCCCTTTGCGGAACTACTGGAAGAGTGCGTGCGCACCTTGCGCGCTGTCGCGCCGCGGGCGCGCGATGCCGGCGTCAAGATCGGCGTGGAGAACCATGGCGGCGTGGACCTGCTGGCGCGAGAGTTACGCGGGTTGATCGAGACCGTCGGTACCGATGTCGTCGGCGCGTGCCTCGATACGGGAAACCCAGCCTACGGGGGCGAGGATCCATTGTTGTCCGCCGAAATCCTCGCGCCGTATGCGGTCACCAGTCACGTACGCGACACCCGCATCTGGGCCGACGAACGGGGGGCCCAGGCCCAATGGGCGCCGCTTGGTCAGGGAAACGTTGATTTAGCGGGGATCATGGCAATCCTGCAGGCCCAGGCGCCGACCGTGCCGGTCGACCTCGAAATCATCACCGGCCGCGCCCCGAAGGCGCTACCGTACCTCGACCGCACCAGCACCTTCTGGACGATCTACCCACAGATGCTGGCCCAGGATTTCGTCCGCTTTGTCCACCTCGCCGAAGGCGGACCGGCCGGCGCCCTGGAGCAAGTGACGGTCGCCGGCAACCTGGCCGACCAGCCGGCCGACCGGCGCCAGGCCTTCCGAGAACAGCAGCGGCGGCATTTCGAGGAGAGCGTCCGCTACGCCAAAGACGTGCTGGGCCTGGGCGAGCGGGCAAAGTAGCAACGCCCCCCTGGTATACTCGGCGGGTGATCACTCAGCTTCCCACTGCGTCATCTCGTCGCGGACCGGCCGGAGCCTTGGCCCGCAATCCGCTTCGGGTGGCGTGGACGGTGATTTGGCTGAGCCTCGTCCTATTTCTCCTGCTCCTCGTGGCGGCAACTGCCACCGGCGCCCACTACGTTGCCACGGCCCTGCAGCCCCGCACGGCGACCCTGATCAGTACCACCGGTACGGTCCTGGCCCAAAAGCCGGTGTATCCCCAACCCTTCGCCGCCCAGCCGAATCAGGTGCTCCAGTCGGGGGATTCCATTCAAACCGATACCAACTCCAATGCGACGGCCGTGGTGCAGTTTTCGGACGGCAGCACGGTCTTACTGGAACCCGGTACGGAGCTACAACTCACCACGCTCCGTAGCAACCGCTATACCCTGCTGTCCGGCCCACGTCGGGTCATCGACCTGGCGTTGCAGACGGGGAAACTGGAAGCCGCCGTCACCAAATACCCCGCCAACGGCTCTCACTTCCAAGTCACCTCCCTGGGGAGCGTCGTCACCATCGCCGACGGCACCACCGATGTCTGGCTTAGTCAGCCCCGCACCAACGCGCCGATTCCCGGCGTCATACCCACATCCGCACCATTCACCAACAGTTGCTGCGCCACCCAGGTCTTGACCCAGAACGGTAGTGCGATCATCCAGGCGTCCGGCGGCAGCGCGACGTTGCTCGGCGATGAACGAGCGACTGTTCCGATGGGAGGCGTGCCGTTCATGGCGCCGCACGCCAACTGGGACCTGCTCGTTAACCCCTCACTGCTGCCCGGAAAGAGTGGGACTCCCGATGTCTGGACGGGGCCCAACCTCGATACTACCGATGCCATCCTGAATCACCATGTCGCGATGGAAGGCGGGAGTACGCCATTTGTCCACCTGTGGTCCACAAACTCCCAGCAGCATCACGAGAGCATCTCCTTCCGGCAAGAGCTAGACCGCGACGTGCGAGACTTCCTGAACCTCGACCTCGAGGTGAGTTTCAAGATCAACTCCCAGGGCCTGTCCGGCGGCGGCTTCGATGGCACCGAGTATCCATTCCGGGTAGCGGTGGACTTTATCGACGCCAAAGGCGCCGAGCAAATCTGGTTTCAGGGTTTCTATATCGCCCCGGCAACGGGCAATGCCATCGTCCGCGCCGCCTGCCAGGTGCCGGCCGGCGCGTGGTATCCGCAGGAATCCGGCCGCAGCGATATCCGGCTCGTTAACCTGCCGGACCACGGATCGGCCATCAGCAACGCCGCCTGCGCAAGCGGCCAGAGCGACATGCGGCTCAGTACCTTACCGGGCCCACCAGTCTACATTAAGTGGGTGGAATTCTCCGCCTCCGGGCATGACTTCGACACGGACGTCCGTGAGGTCCGACTGCTTGCCCAGTAATACCGGCGACGTGGTGGCCCAGGCGGAGCGTGCGGGGAGCACTACCGCGGAGCGCGGTTGTCTCCTACAATACGGTGCCGCCGACCGGCAGCCGGTCGGTAATTCCGAAGGAGCGCGACCCTGAAGCTTTGCACGGTGGAGGAGATGCGCGCCTGGGAACAGGCCGCGATTGACCAGGGGATCGATGTCGCCGCGCTCATGCAAAAGGCGGGACGTGGTGTCGCTGCGGCTATCCTGGCCGAAGCGCGCTGCAAGGATCCGCTGCTCGTCCTCGCCGGCCCCGGCAATAACGGTGGCGATGCGCTCATCGCGGCCTCGCTGCTACGGGAGCAAGGACGGCACGTCCAGGTGGCGCTCTGGCGGCGTCCACAGCCAGACGGGCCGGAAGAGGCGGCGATCGCTAGCACTTCCGTGGACCGCGATGGAATGGCGAAACTTCAGACCTGGCTCGGTGCAGCGGGCACGGTCATTGATGGGTTGCTCGGTACGGGTCGTAGCCGGCCGGCGGAGGGCGCCCTCCGCGATATCCTGCAAGCCCTGGCGCAGCGCCGCCGCCAACCCGAGCGCCCAATCGTCGTGGCGGTCGACCTGCCCAGCGGCACGGCTGCCGACACCGGCGCGATGGACGATCTGGCCGTCGCGGCCGACATGACCGTCGCCCTGGGTTGCGCCAAAGGCGGTACGCTGGTCTTCCCGGCCGCCGGGCGGGCCGGCGCCGTACAGTTGGCCGATATCGGCCTTCCAGCGGCTTCGGCGCCACGAAGCGGCCAGACGATAGATATTGGCGTCGTCGCCGGCCTGCTGCCGGCCCGGACACTGGACAGCAACAAGGGCAGCTTTGGCCGGGTGACGGTGATCGGCGGCTCGGAGCAGTACACGGGCGCCCCCGCGCTGGTGGCGCGGGCAGCCGGTCGAGCGGGGGCGGGGCTGGTGGCGGTGGCAATGCCGCGCTGTGTACACGCAATCCTCGCCACGAAGTTGGACGAGGCGATCTTTGCGCCCCAGCCGGATCAGGAGGGTGCTCTGGCGCCTTCGGCGGTTGACGGACTGGCGACCCTGGCCCGCCGTTCCCAAGCCGTGGCGATTGGACCGGGCCTGAGTCAGTCCGCCGCGGCGCCGGAGACGATCCGCGCCCTCCTGCAACAGTTGCTGGCCGATCACAGTTCGGCGCAGTTCGTCATCGACGCCGATGCCCTTAACGCCCTGGCGCAGCAGCAAGAGTGGTGGAGGCACATGCCGCCGGGTTGCGTCCTCACCCCCCACCCGGGCGAAATGGGCCGCCTCACCGGCACCGACGCCAGGTCCGTGCAAGCGAACCGGATTGGCATCGCCCGCACGGCGGCAGAGCGCTGGCAGCAGCACGTGTTGCTGAAGGGGGCGCACACCATTGTGGCGTGCCCTGACGGTCAGTGGTGGCTGCTACCGGTCGCCAATGCCGCCCTTGCCACGGCCGGCACTGGCGACGTACTCTGCGGCACGATTGCCGGCCTGCTCGCCCAGGGAATGGAACCGGGCCCTGCCGCCGTCTGCGGCGCCTGGGCCCATGCCGAGGCCGGGCTGGTCGCCGCCCGACAGTACGGCAATGCCGGCGTGCTCGCCGGCGACCTCCTGCCGGAACTGCCCCGCGCTTTACAGCGGGCCAGGACATTCGCGGCGCCAACCGGTTGATGGGCCGACGATGCGGTGATCCGAGACGTTAGTACTGGAGAAAGGAGATCGCTAGTGACGCAGCAACGCATTCTCGTTGTCGACGATCACGCCGCGATTCGCGCCTTACTGAAGAATCTCCTTGAAGATGATGGTTTCCAGGTGGTCGAGGCCCAGACTGGGCGTCAGGCCCTCACCAGTATCGAGCAACAGAAACCCAACCTGGTGCTGATGGACATCAAACTGCCCGATATCACCGGGATCGACGTCCTGCAACAACTGAAAACGCGCGGCGTGCAGGCCAATGTCATCTTAATGACCGCCTACGGTACCTCCAACCTCGTGATTCGCGGGACTGAACTGGGCGCCGTCGACTATTTGCCGAAGCCTTTCCAGGATCTGGATAATTTGCTCGCTCTCGTTCGTCAGCACCTCAGCTACGACAAGCACCAGGACGATAGCGAGGCCGTCCGCGAGATCTTAGACCGCGATCCGAAGAACAAGATCATCGGCAATAGCCTCCGCATGGTGGAAGTCTTCAAAATGATCGGGCGAATCGCCCCGAGTGACGTGACGGTGCTGATCACCGGCGAGACGGGCACGGGCAAGAATCTGGTGGCGGCGGCCATTCATAGCTACTCGTCCCGGCGCCTTGGCCCCTACGTCGACGTCGCTTGCGCCGCTTTGCCGGAAACGCTGTTGGAAAGCGAACTCTTTGGGCACGAGAAAGGCGCCTTTACCAATGCTGTCACCATGCGCAAGGGCCGCTTTGAAATGGCCGACAAAGGCACGATCTTCCTCGACGAGATCGGCGAAATGACCCTCTCCACCCAGAAGAAGCTCTTGCGCGTCCTGCAAGATAAGTCGATCGAGCGCCTCGGATCCGGCGTCGCTAAGCCGGTTGACGTGCGGGTCGTGACCGCCACCAACCGCACGCTGGAAGAGGACATCGAAGCCGGACGCTTCCGCGAAGATCTCTATTACCGGCTGAACGTGATCGCTATCCGTATGCCGGCCCTTCGGGAGCGGATGGACGACATTCCACTCCTCGTCGATTACTTCCTGAATAAGTACCGCCTCAACGCCAATGCGTCACCGACCGCCATCAGCCAGCAAGCCATGGCTCGCCTCATGGAGCACCAGTGGCCCGGCAACGTGAGGGAGCTGGAGAACGTGATCCAGCGCGCCGTGACCCTCTCCGGCGGTCGCATGATCACCCCGGAGCATCTGCAGCTCGTACCGCTCAGCGAGAGCCACCGTTCGCCCTCGCGCGGCAAGACGCTCCCAGAATCACTGGCGATGCTGGAACGCCAAATGATCACCGAGGCCCTCAGCTTCTCTCAGAACGACCAGCAAGAGACGGCAAAGTTACTGGGCATCACGCCGACCTACTTAGGAAAGAAGATGCAGCAGTACGGCATCACGGCGCCGCCTCCGACGAGCGGCGGAGGCGGTTAGACGCATGCCGAACCGGAACGACGCCCTGCCTTTCGACATAACATTGCGCGAGGTCATCGCCGCCCAACTGCTAATTGCCTCCGGCGAGCGTATAGATGCCGAGGCGTTAGCATCGCTCAACAGCAAGCTGGACGCGCAACTTGACGCCTTCCGCCATCACCTGGGAACGGTGCGCTTCGGCGCCATCCTCAAGAACGCCTGGCGACGGAGCGCACCGACGTCTCCGAATGAAGATGAATAGAACAGGATGCCACTATGCCCGGCGTTGACGCTGGAATCTGCTATCGTGCCGAGGATCTGGAACTATTTGCGACCGACCTGTTCGTGCGTGTCGGCGTGTCGGTCGAAGATGCGGCGCTCACCGCCGGCTCCCTGATTGAAGCGAATCTGCGTGGCGTCGATACGCACGGCGTCACCCGCGTGTTGGTTCCCTACATCCGCCGCCTGCAAGCGGGCGTGACGAACCCCCGCACTGCCATCGCCATCCTGCACGATCCGCCAAGCGCCGCTCTGGTCGACGGCAAGAACAGCATCGGGCAGGTCGTGGCAGCCCACGCCATGCGCCTGGCGATCGCCAAGGCGAAGGAAACCGGTTCGGCCTGGGTGGGCGCGACCCACTCCAACCATTTCGGTACTGCGGCATTCTACGCCCTCATGGCGGTGGAGCAGGACCTGATCGGCATCGTCATGACCAACGGCATCGCCTCCGTTGCTCCTACCGGCGGTCGCGCCCCCATGTTAAGTACCAACCCGATCGCGTTCGCCCTGCCGGCCGGGCAGGAGCCGCCTGTCGTCGTCGATATGGCGACCAGCGTGGTTGCCCGTGGTCGCATCATGCTCTACGACAAACAAGGGTTGCCATTGCCCGACGGCTGGGCCCTCGACGAAAGTGGCCGCCCGACCACCGATGCCGCCGTCGCACTGCGGGGCACCCTGCTGCCGTTCGGCGGCTACAAAGGCTATGCGCTCTCTCTGGTCGTGGACCTGCTGTGCGGCGTTATGACCGGCGCCCTCTTTGGTTCCCACTTCTTCGGTTCCCTGGCGGAAGACATGGAACACCCGATGGACGTGGGCCACGTCTTTGGGGTGATCGACCCGGCCCGCTTCCTGCCGTTACCTGTTTTCAAGGCTCGCATGGACCAGGCCCTGGGCGAGTTGCGCGCCTCACCCCCCGCCGAAGGCTCGCGCGGCGTCCTGATCCCCGGCGACATCGAACGCCAGGAGCGGGAACGCCGCCTCCGCGACGGCATCCCCTTGCCGGACGTGGTGATCAACGACTTTCGGCAATTAAGCGAGGAGTTCGGCGTTGCCATGCCGCCCGCGAAGGTGTGACTGGGCGCTGCTCCGGCGGCGCCCTTTAGCCCCCGTCGGCCTCAATGGCGGCAGCCCAGACGGCGTCGGGCGCTCCGGCCGAACGTGCCTTCCGGCTGCGTGGCGCGGCGCGGCCATTACTGCTCACCGTGCCGTCGGCAGCCGGGGCGGCAGTCTTATGGCGAGCTCGTATTGGTTGGGAGGGTGCCGCGAGCGCCTCGGCGGCACCGGAAGGCTCGGCCGCCACCGTCTTCCGGGTCCGCGTCGTGGCGCGCGCTTTTGCGGCCGGCGCGGCGGCCGCCGGCTTGGCCTTCGCCGCTGTTTTGTCGTCGGACAAGTTGTTTAGATCATTAGTGATGAAGCGGCAGCGGGGGTACTTGGAGCAGCCGTAAAAGGCATTGCCCTGGTTGCGTCCCTTGGTCGCCACGCGCTTCATGAGTTCCCCCTTGCCGCAGCGTGGACAGGCCACACCGGTGGGTTCTGGGGGCAGCGCGGTCGCCTCGCCACCGGTACGCTTGATATAGCGGCACTCCGGGTAGCCGGAGCAGCCGACAAAGGTGCCGAAGCGGCTGCGGCGCTCCACGAGTGGTTTGCCGCAGTCCGGGCAGTTCTCGCCTACCTCTACCACCGGCGGCTTCTCGATCTTGACGTGCGGCACGTTTTGCTTGTCGGTCAGATTAGTGGAAAACGGACCGTAGAACTCGGCGAGCAGTTGCCGCCAGGGCCGGTCGCCCGCCGCCACGTCGTCGAGTTGCTCTTCCAGGCCGGCGGTGAAGCCGGTGTCCACGACGTTGCCGAAATGCTCGACCAGAAAATCATTGGTTGCAAAGCCCAACAGCGTGGGCTGCAGCGTTTTCCCCTGCTTTTCCACATAGCCGCGATCTTGAATCGTGCCCAGAATCTGAGCATAGGTGGAGGGGCGACCGATGCCCAGTTGCTCCAACATGCGCACCAGGGACGCTTCGTTGTAGCGCGGCGGCGGCTCGGTGAAGTGCTGCTCCGGGAACAGTTCGACCAGCGCCAGGGCCTCACGGGCCGCCAACGGCGGCAGGGCGGGGTTCTGCCCTTCCGTGCCCTCTTCCCGCGGCTCCTCCGCCTGCTCGTCGGCGTTGATGCCGTAGAGCGCCAGATAGCCTGGCATGCTCAGTTGGGTGGCAGTGGCCCGCAAGCCGTAGCGCTCGACGCCTGCGACACTGCCGCCAATATCCGCCGTCGTGCGGTTATACACGGCCGGCGTCATCTGACTGGCGACCATGCGCTGCCAGATCAGTTGGTAGAGCCGGAACTGGTCGCCGTCCAGGCGGCCGCGCACACTTTCCGGCGCCCGTTCCGGGTCGGTCGGTCGGATCGCTTCGTGCGCTTCCTGCGCGCCTTTGCTGCGGGTGCGGTAGCGCACCGGTTTCTCCGGCAAATGCTGGGGGGAGAAGGCGGCCTGGATATAGCGCCGGGCGGCGGCGATCGCCGATTCCGCCAGATTCACGGAATCGGTTCGCATATAGGTGATGAGTCCGACCTGCCCCTCGATGCCCAGATCGACGCCTTCGTAGAGTTGCTGGGCCACCGCCATCGTTCGCTTCGCCGACATGCCCAGCCGGTGGGCCGCCGCCTGCTGCAGCGTCGACGTGGTAAACGGCGGCGGCGGATTGCGCCGCACCGGCTTGGCAGCTACATCCTTGACGGTGTAGTCGGCCTGCCGCAGGCCGTCGACGATGCGCTGCGACTGTTCGGCGTTGCCCAGTTCCGGCTTCTTGCCGTCCACCTGCACCAGCCGCGCCCGAAACGGATCAAGCGGCGCCACCAGCTTGCGCAGGTCGGCGTCAATGCTCCAGTACTCCACCGGCCGGAAAATGGTGACCTCTCGCTCCCGTTCACAGATCAGCCGAACGGCGACGGACTGGACGCGACCGGCGGAAATGCCGGACTGCACCTTGCGCCAGAGCAGCGGGGAGAGGCCGTAGCCCACCAGACGGTCCAGCAGGCGTCGCGCCTGCTGGGCGTCAAAGAGCGCCTGATTCAACGGCTGTGGCGTTTCCAGCGCGTGTTGGATCGCCGGGCGGGTGATCTCATGGAACTCCAGCCGCTGAGGCCGCTTCAGCTTGAGCAGTTCGGCAATATGCCAGGCGATGGCCTCGCCTTCGCGGTCCGGGTCGGTCGCCAGTAAAACCGTGTCGGCGGCGGCGGCGGCAGCGCGCAGGTCTTTGAGCACCTGAGGGCGACCGGAACTCACGTACTTCGGTTCAAAGGTCTCCGTATTGACACCCAACTCGCTCTTGGGCAGGTCGCGGACGTGACCCATGCTGGCCTTGACGGTGTAGTCGCGGCCAAGGTACTGGCCAATGGTCTTGGCCTTCGTGGGCGACTCCACGATAATCAGTGTTTTCGACATAATTGGTACTATACCCGGCGTTCCACCGCCGTCAGCGCCGACCGGAGGGTGGTGGAACGCCGGGCAATGGTGTACCGATGGTCAGGAACCTGCTACACTGCCGGCTATGGCAGAATTAATTTATCAGCGACAGTTTCGCACACCAAGTAGCGAAAGCTACATCATCCAACGTGATGGCCGTCCGTTTGGGCATCTGGACCTTCACTTTGGGGCAACCGAAGTCTCCGGCACACTGATCCTCCTGCAGGAGGAAGCCGATGAAGCGCTGCTCAAGTTAGTGGATCAGATTGATGAAGATCTGGTGGTCTCCTCCGATACTCCACGTGAAGACCTCCTCCTGACCGTGTTCAAGGGTCAGGAGATCGCCTTCTACACCGACGACTTGCAACGCGGCGACGGCGAATTGGTAGAAGAGTCGTAGGCATGGCCACGGTCCGGCTACAACGACAGGTCCTCAGCCAGTTCTTCGCTGATGCGGCTCGTCAGCCCCCACAGGGACGGCGCCTCCTGGACATAATGCAGCAGCAGCCTACGCACATCAGCGCCGCTGCGCGGCGCAACCGCCACCCCAACCAGTAAACCCACACACAGGCCCAGGGCCAGCAATCCGACGTTCCCGCGCACCTGTACCGTTTCCCGTTGTGCCATGCCCTGCATCCCTTGTCTCCAAGGCATGCTAACACACCTAGATTTACAAACTATGACCGACTGCCGGCCACGCTTGGCGTGACTGGCAACGTCCATCACCCAGACCGGCTAGCAGACGCGCCGCCACGGCTAGCGCCGACCGGGTATCCTTGCCGCTATGTTGGAGATCGTCGTCGGCAGCGTCGCGGGGCGAAAGCGGATCCTCCGTCGTCCCGCTCTCGACGACACGCCTGTGCCGCCCGCCATGCAGACGGCGTATCGGACGCTCTTTGGCAGCGAGCTGACGCTGGCGCAGGCGGCCGCCCGCCTCGTCCGGGGAGTGCGTGACGGTGGCGATGCGGCCATCCGGTGCTATGCCTCCGCCTTCGGCGACGCCCTTCCCGACCAGTTCCGCGTGGACGACCAGGAATTTCGGGAGGCCGTCGCGCACATTCCCGCCGCCCTGCGCGAGGCATTGCAGATGGCCGCCGAACGGCTCGCCGGCTACCATCAGAAACAACGGCGCGCCGGTTACATCGACCTCGACAGCAGCGCCTTGCTCGGCCAGTTGGTACGACCGATTGACCAGGTGGCGATCTACGCACCGGGCGGCGGCGGCGCCTATCCCTCGTCAATTCTCATGGGCGCAATTCCTGCCAAAGTAGCCGGTTGTCACCGCGTCGTGCTGGCCTCACCGCTCCGTCCTGACGCCGCGGGCCGCGCCGTGATGCTGGCCGCGGCGCAGATCGCCGGGGTGGACGAGGTATACCAGGTCGGCGGCGCTCCCGCCATCGGGGCGCTAGCGTACGGGACGGAAACAATTCCGGCGGTCGACAAGATCGTCGGCCCCGGCTCCGCCATCGTGGTGCTCGCCATGCGGGAGGTCTACGGCCAGGTAGGCATCGGCTCCCTTCCGGGTCCCAGTGAAGCGTTGATCCTCGCCGACGATTCGGCCCCAGTTACCTTCATCGCCGCCGACATGCTGACCCAGCCCGAGCACGGGCCGGACGGCATCACCGTCTTGCTCACCACCTCGCTGGACTATGCGCGGGCCGTGGATACCGAAATGGAACGCCAGGTGCTGGCCCTGCCCCGCGCAACAATCATTCGTCGCGCCTACGCGGCAAACGGCGGGGCGGTGGTCCTACCCTCCATCGCTGAAGCATTGGCGGAGGCCGATCGGTTCGCGCCGGAGCACTTGCAGCTCTGTGTTCGCGACGCCATGACCTGGCTGCCGGCGGTCGGGCGGGCCGGCGCGGTGTTCATCGGCCCCTATACCCCGGTGCCGCTCGGTGATTACGCCGCCGGTACCAACCACATCCTGCCGGTGTTGCGCATGGCACGGTTCAGTTCCCCACTCGGCGTTGACGACTTCGTCGTCCGAACGAGCGTGCTGCACTTCGGTGCCGAGGCATTCCAGGCGCTGGCACCGACGGTCCTGGCGCTGGCTGAGGCGGAAGGTTTTTCCGCCCACGCCGCCGCCGTGCAGCGCCGCCTGGATACTCTGGCGGCGAGCGAATGACGGCAATGAGCACGGCGCGACGCGGCGCCTTTCGCCGCCAGACCGGCGAGACATCGGTCCAGGTCCGCGTCAATCTGGACGGCAGCGGCCAGCATGCCATCGCCACCGGCGTGCTCTTTCTTGACCATATGCTCACGCATATCGCCCGGCACGGCTTGTTCGATCTGGACGTGCAGGCCCAGGGCGACGTGGCCATGGACGCCCACCACACGGTCGAAGACGTCGGGATTGGCCTTGGTCGAGCCTTGCTGGAGGCCTTCGGCGACGGACGCGGCCTCGTTCGCATGGCCCACGCCGAGGTGCCGATGGATGAGGCGCTGGTGGCGGTCGCGCTAGACCTCAGCGGCCGGCCCTACGCCGTGATCGACTTCGGCGCCACGCTGGTGGGGCGCGTGGGCGACATGGAGGCTGACCTGGCCCGGCACTTCATGGAGAGTCTGGCCATCGAAGGCCGCTTCAACCTACACCTGCGGACCATCCGGGGTCTCAATGCTCACCACGTCGTGGAAGCCGGCTTCAAAGCGCTGGGCCGGGCCCTCGACGCATCGACCCGCCTCGATCCCCGCCTGGGCGATGCGGTGCCGAGCACGAAGGGGACGTTGCGATGACCAGCGCTCCTGATCCCCTGCCGCTCGCCGGCAAGGTGGCCCTGGTCACCGGCGCCTCGCGCGGCATCGGCCGCGCCATCGCTGTGCGGTTGGCGGCCGACGGCGCGCGGGTGGGCGTGAACTATCAACACAATACCGAAGCGGCGCAGGAAACGATGGACGCCATCGGCGCAGCGGGCGGCGAGGCGCAGTTGCTGCCGGCGAATATCGCCGACCGCGCCGCCGTCGACGGCATGGTGGCCGGACTGGTCAAGTCCTGGGGCCGGCTGGACATTCTGGTCAACAACGCCGGGATCACCCGCGACACGCTCCTCCTGCGGATGGGCGAGGCGGACTGGGATGCCGTACTGGAAACCAACCTGCGCGGCGCCTTTCTCTGTGCCAAGGCCGCCGTCCGCCACATGCTCCGCACCGGCGGCAGGATTATCAGTATCAGTTCCGTCGTCGGGCAAACGGGAAACGCCGGTCAGGTCAACTACGCCGCCGCGAAGGCGGGCGTGATCGGCTTGACGATGGCGCTGGCGCGCGAGGTTGCCAGCCGCAATATCACCGTCAACGCCGTCGCCCCCGGTTACATTAACACCGATATGACGGCACAGATCAAGCCGGAATATACGGAACGTCTGCTGCACATGATTCCCCTCGCCCGCCTGGGCCGGCCGGAAGAAGTGGCCGATCTCGTCGCCTTCCTGGCCTCGGACCGAGCCGCCTACATCACCGGGCAAACGATCCGGGTTGATGGCGGCATGGTGATGGCATGAGTATGCCCGCAGGGCCGCGGCGCTGGATCGGACGCACGCCGCAAACCATCCGCAACAACGGCTGCTTTGCCTGCGGCCCGGCCAATCTACGCGGTCTGCACCTGGACGTCCAGAACGACGGCGACGTGACCTATATCGAATTCACGCCGGATGAATCCTGGCAAGGCTTTGGCGGCGTCGTCCATGGCGGCCTGGTGGCGACCGTCCTGGACGAAGTAATGGCCTGGGAACTCTACGGCTACGATGATTTCGCCGTCACCGGCCGCATGGAAATCACCTATCGCAAGCTGGTGCCGGTCGGACAGCGCCTGCGGGCCACCGCCAAGCTGGTACTCGATCGCGGCCGAGCCAAGAAGGTCCATGCCGAAATCCGCGACGACCAGGATATGCTGCTGGCCACCGCCGACTCGCTTTTCATCAGCATTCCCAAGGAGCAAGAGGCCGAACTGCGTCGGCGGTATCCGGATGCGTCCAGGCCGGGGACGCTCTAGCGGCCGGCCGTGGCCTGTCCGAACGCGGCCGCTTGACGCCATCGCCGTCTGCCACCTTGACGCAGCACGCGTAATGCAGCAGTGCGATACTATGTCCCAACTTGGCGGCTGTCCCGCAATGTTCGGGCGCCGACTATTACTGTTGTGAATAGTAAAGGGTGGCGGCGCCGGCAATGGCTGTAGCATCATCCTGTCTGTGCTACGACGATGCGGCCCGCCATGTGGCGTGAGCTGCAGCGCCTTGCCCGGCGCCGGTGCATCGCCAAGATTGAGCTCTGCGCTGGTCGCCGGGCCGGCCGCATCCTCGCCGGAAGCACCGTCGTCGTGCTCTTGCTGGTGCTCGCCGATGGCGTGGTTGCCGCGTCCTATGGACGCGCCGGACTGACCCTGGCCGCGCAAAGCCTGGCCGCTGGCGCTTCGCAGCGTCTGCTCACCCAGCCGGCAATGCTGACGGCCGTTCACCAACGCCTGATCCGAGCACACGCCGACCTGTACCGCGCCCACCTGGCGATTCTACCGTGGACGCCGATGCTCGGCGTTCTGCACCGCCTACCGGCCTACGGCCCAGCTATCGCGTCGATATCGCCCATGCTCGCCAGTGCGACGTGCCTGGTCGGCGCTGCCGCCGAAACGAGCCAGGTTGCGGAGGCTCTTGTTGCGGCGGAGACCAGCAACGCCGGCATCCAACGCGACGGACGTACGGCCGTCCAGACGCTGGATCGTGAGCAACCGAGCATCGACGCTGCCCAAGAGCAACTGGCGTGCGCCATTGCGTCACGCAAGCGCGTCGATCCCCGACTGAACAGCGCGCCAGATCGCCTGGGGCCGGCGCTTGCCCAATTGGACGGCAGCTTGCGCGAGGCCAGCGGCGTGATCGGCACCCTGGCGCTTTTGCCGCCCGCAGCGCATGCCCTCCTCGGCATCGACACCCCCCGTCAATACCTCGTGCTTGGTCAAGACCCCTTCGAATTGCGCGCCACCGGCGGCTTCATTGGCGCGTTGGGGCTCGTCACTGTCGGCAACGGCGCGATCACCGCGCTGGATTACCGCGGCGTGCTCGGTTTTGAGCCGCCCAACCAGAGGCGCCTGGAGCCGCCGCCGCCCCTGGTGAAGTACATGGGGCTTAGCGGCTGGTACTTGCGCGACGCCAACTGGTCGCCCGACTTTCCGACCGCCGCCCGCCAGGTAGAGGAATTCTTCCGCCTGGATCAGGGGAAGCAAGTGGATGGCGTCATCGCCCTAGATCTCTATGCCCTTCAAGACTTACTGGCCGTCGTTGGGCCGATCGATCTTCCCGACTACCATGAGACGGTCACCGCCGGCACGCTGCTGCCGCAACTCTGGGAGCACATCAACGCATCGGGAAGCGTCACGCCGCCCCGGGAACAAGCAAAAACGGACTACCTCACGGCCCTGGCCGGCGCCCTCCTGCTGCGCCTGCAACAGCCCGCCGCCGTGACGATACCGACGTTGCTTTCGGCACTGCTGCCGGCGGTGCAGGAACGCCACGTGCAGGTGTACATGGCGGACCCGACTCTGGAAGCCCTGGCGACGCTGGCGCACGCCGATGGCGCCGTGTGGGACGGACCCGGCGATAGTCTGGCCGTGGTAGATGCCCACGTCTCCTACGCCAAAATGGCGGCGGTCGTGGATGAGTCGGTGGCCCTGGACGTCACCATTGGCGCCAACGGCCAGGTCACCTCCGACGTCCTGACCGTCACCTATAGCAACAACTATGCGACCCTGGGGGCGCAGCGCGTCTGGCGCGAGTTGCACAGTGAACTCTTCGATTTCCATACCGGAGCGTTCATCAGCGGCGCGGGCATCTTTGCCACCTACGTCCGCGTCCTGACGCCGTTCGGCTCGACGCTCAGCTCAGTCCAGGGCGGCGATGACGCGCCGGGCCTCACCCAGGCCGATGGCCACAGCGAAATATCGACGTATCTCGTCGTCCGGCCAACGGAGTCCCGTAAATTGCGCGTGACGTACGCCCCCCATATTACCGGTGTCGCTACTAACCGCTACCAACTCACGGTGCAAAAGCAACCGGGAACGGTCGCCGAGCCGCTCGTCGTCCATCTCCATATGCCGGCGGCGCTCCGCGTCAACGCGCCCCTGCCCGGCTGGACGGCGGAAGGCTCGACTACCTGGCAGTATCGTGGGGATCTGCGTCAAGATCGTCGGCTGGCGTTTCAATGGAGGGTGCCGTCATGATGTGGGAAGATGAACAGGCGTTATCACCGCCTGGAAACTACCTGGAGGCCGCTGCTCCCCTGGTAGCGGTTGCTATTCCCTCCTACAACGAGGCCCGCTTCATCGGCTCCGTCGTCATCAAAGCGCTACGGCACGCCGAACTGGTGCTGGTGGTCGACGATGGATCACCGGACCAGACCTCCTCCGTCGCCACTGCCGCCGGGGCGTTAGTCATCCGCCATGCCGCCAATAAGGGCAAGGCGGCCGGCATCAACACCGCCTTCCAGTGGGCGGCGGAACTCGGCGTGGCGGTATTGGTGCTCATCGATGGCGATGGTCAACACGACCCGGATGAAATCCCTGCCCTCGTCGCGCCGGTACTACGGGGTGAGGCGGACATGGTGATCGGCACCCGCTTTGGCGCTGTACACAGCAGCATTCCCCGCTACCGCCGGGTGGGCCAGCGCGCCCTCACTACGATCACCAACCTCGGTTCGGGCCTCCCGGTGAGCGATTCGCAGAGCGGCTTCCGGGCCTTTTCTCGCTGCGCGCTGCAACAGATGCGCTTTCAGAGCCGGCGCTTCGCTGTCGAGTCGGAGATGCAATTCGTTGCCGAGAGCCAGGGACTGCGGGTAACGGAAGTGCCCATCACCACCGACTACACCGAGCCCGCCAAGCGCAATCCCGTTCGGCACGGCGCCGCCGTCGTCCAATCCCTCGTCAAGATGCTGGAACGGCGACGGCCGCTGCTCGCCTTCGGCTTCCTCGGCGTTATGCTGATCCTGGTCGGCGTCCTCCTGGGTTTGCACGTCACCTCGATCTACATCACCCACCACATGCTCGCCGTCGGCTATAGCTTGATGACGGTCATCCTGGTCATTGTCGGCATCGTCACCACCTTCGTCGGCATCATCCTGCACTCGCTGCGGACGCTGCTGGAGGACATTCGTGGCGGTTGAGGCTGCTCTCGGTGTGCTCAGCACTTCGTCCCTTGCGACGCCCACCTGGAGCATCCTGATCGTCCACTATGCGAATGTCGACGCCCTCCTAACCTGTCTCACGGCGCTGGCGCAGCAGGTAGCGCCGGAGGACGAAATCCTGGTCGTCGATAACCAGGGGTCGCCGGCCGTCACTGCCCTCGTCTCCGGCGTGGCGCAGGCGCGCCTGCTTACGCCAGGGCGCAACCTCGGCTATGGCGCCGGCAACAACCTGGCCGCCGCTACCGCCCGCGGGCGCTACGTGATGATCCTTAATCCCGACGTGGCGCCGCGGCCGGCCTTCCTGCGGCACATGGCAGCCGCCCTGGACGGCTTACCAGAACTGGCGCTCGTGACCGCCACCCTGCTCCTCCCGGACGGCCGGGTCAACGCCTTGGGCAATGATGTCACCTACGCCGGCATCACCACCTGCCGCGGCCTGGGCCAGAGGCACGTTCCTGGTGGCGTCTATCCGGTGCCGGCCATTTCCGGCGCCGCCTTGGCGCTCCGGCGCAGCGCCTTCCACACCCTCGGCGGCTTCGACGAGCAGTTTTTTCTTTACCTGGAAGATACGGACCTCGCTTTGCGCGCGCGGCTACGGGGCGGCTCCTGCTGGTGTGCCGGCGACGCCGTTGCCGTGCATGATTATCGCTGGCGCTTTTCTCCCACCAAACAGTTGGAACTGGAAAAGAACCGCCTGCAATTGGTCTTGAAGGTCTACCGGCGAGAGACGCTGCTCGCCCTCCTCCCCGGTCTGCTCCTGGTGGAACTGTGTACCATCGCCTATGCCGCGCTGCGCGGCCCGGCCTTTTTGCAAGCCAAGCTCCGGGCCTATGTCCTGCTGTTCGAGGACCGCCACGGCTTGCGGTCGCGCCGCCGGCGGCTACAAGCCGAACGCCTGGTGGATGACGACGTCGTGCTGGTGACCTGCCGCTGGCGCATCCCCTTTCGTCAACAGCTTGGCCCCCTGGTCGGAACGGCGGTAGAGTGGCTGCTCGCCCCGGCGTTCTACCTCCCCTTTACCGCGGCGCGCGCCCTGGCCCGATACCAGGCAAGACCGCGACGGTGGGCTACGGCCCTCTTGACGTGAATATCGTCCACGTCACTGCCACCTACCCGCCGTACCACGGCGGCACGGGCCGCATCTGCGCCGATCAGGCCGATTTCCTGAGCCGGCGCGGCCAGCAGGTGACCGTCTACTGCCCCGCGCCCGACCGACAACGCATCACGGACGTTGGCCCACCTCGCGTCATTCGCCTGCCGACCTGGCTGCGCGTCGGCAACGCCGCCTTCGCGCCCGGCCACCTGGGCATGGGCCGCCCCGATCTGGTCCACCTCCACTTTCCCTACTACGGCGGCGGCGACCTGGCCTGGCTGGCTGCCCTGGTGCGCCGCATGCCGTACGTCGTCACCTACCACCAGGACGTCGCCTTGCCCGGAACGTTGGGCGTCATAGCACGGCGGCACCATGCCCTTGTTGGTCAGCGCCTCCTTGCCGGCGCCCGGCTCGTCATGGCGACCTCGCTCGACTACGCACGCCAGAGCCGGCTTGCCCCCTTGCTTGATCGGGGTAAGGTAGTGGAGTTGCCGAACGGCGTAGATATGACTCGCTTCCACCCAGCGCCCGCCGACGCGGTGTTGCGGGCCGCACATGGCATTGGCACAGGCGAACGCGTCATCCTCTTCGTGGGCTCGCTGGATCGGGCGCACTACTTCAAGGGAGTCGACGTCCTGCTCAAGGCGTTCGCTTTGCTACACGACCTACCCGTCCGGCTGCTGATCGTCGGCCGAGGCGACCTCCTTCCGCGGTATCAGGCGCTGGCGCTGGCGTTGGGCCTCTCCGGCCGCGTCCTCTTCGACGACGGCGTCACCGACGACCAGTTACCGGCCCACCACCGGCTAGCCGACATCCTGGTGTTGCCGTCCACGACGCGCGGTGAGGCCTTCGGCGTGGTGCTGCTGGAGGCGATGGCTAGCGCCATACCGGTCGTCGCCAGCGACCTCCCCGGCGTCCGCAGCGTCGTCACGCGCACCGCCGGCGGCCTGCTGACCCCGCCCGGCGATGCCGCCGCCCTCGCTGCCACGCTTCGCCTGCTCCTCCTGGACGATCGCCGGCGGCAAGCAATGGGCCGCCAGGGCCGCGAATCGGTGGAGCGTCTGTATGCCTGGCCGAAGATCATCAACGACCTGGAGTCGCTCTATCGCCGGGCGCTGGGGACCTTCGCCAACAAAGGTATTACTGCACCGGCAGCTTCGTCGTCGCGTTGATGGCGTCGGCGTATTGCTTCATGTAGCTCGTCGTCGGCTCCTGCTTCCCTGACCACAAATCCTTCTCGAACTGCGTGATGACGGCGTTGACTTCGTTGATGCGGAAGTTGGCCGGGTAGGTGTAACTCTCGTCGACACTGGCGTTATCGCAGTTCGCTTGCATTGCCTGCTTGGGGAAACGGGCATCATTAATCAGTTCAGGGGCGCAGTAGACATCTGGTCGGAAGCCGGGCGTCAGGGAGCCGGTGCTCTGCAAGGCGGCGGCAATGCCGCTGTCTTTGTTGGTAAACCAGGTGAGCAGGTTGAAGGCGGCGTCCGGCGACTTCGTCGCCTTGCTGACTTGCAACGTATCCGTGGAGAGGAAGCCGCCACGCCGGCCCGTTGGCCCCTTCGGCATCGCCTGCAGGCCCCACTCGAACTGTTTGTTGGCGTTCTGGAGGGCGGAAGCACGCTCCCCGGCCAGGCGCTCGATCACCAGCGCTAGTTTGTTTTGCCCCCAGGTCTTCCAGATGTCCGTGCTGGTCGGCGCCATGATCTTATCTTTGTACATCAAGTTCCAGGCCCATTCAAAGGACGCGACCGAGGCATCGGCGTCCAGCGTGCAGGTCGTCCCCGGTCCGCTGGCGGGATTCCAGAACTCGCCGTTCCAGCGGCGGACGTGGCCGCACGTGCCTTCGTAACCGAACGTCGAGGGACCCAGCCCCCAGGTGTCGACGGCGCCGCCGTTGGTCTTCGTCAACTGCTTGCCGGCATTGACCAGATCGTCAAGGGTCCAATCCGGCGTCGGCGGGTTGATGCCGGCCTTCTTCAAGAGGTCGGTATTGTAGTACATGAAGAGCCAGGCAACCTGGCCGCGTACCGGCAAGCCGTACATCTTGCCGCCGAGCTTGAGGGCGGCGATGCCCTGGGGGAACCACTGGCTGAGATCAACCTTGTTCTTGGCGATCATGTCATCGATCTGCAACGCCGTACCGCCGGTGGCGAAGTTTTGATAGGCCATGTTCGAGGTGTGGGCGTAGTAGACGTCCGGCGGCTGGCCGGCGGCAATACGCGTCTTCAACGGCGTGTAATAGTCCCCCGTCAGCGACTCAAAGTCGACGTGGATGCTGGGATTGGCCTGGTTGAACTGGTCGCTGCGCTTAGTGAAGGCTTCCTGCTCCGACGTTCGCATGTAGGAGACCAGGTTGGTCTTCCCCGCCACCGGCGTATGCGCCACCGGCGCAGCCGTGGCGGCGCTACTACTGGCGGCGGCCGTCGTTGCTGCCGTTGTGGCGGCGCTGGTGACCGACGCCGTGCTGGTCGCAGGTGCGGCCGCTGCCGTGGTCGTCGCCGAGCCGGCGGTGGATACCGTTCCGGCGGCGCCGCAGGCGGCGAGCACGGATGTCGCGCCGGTGGCCAGGGCCGTCCCGGCGAGGATACGTAGGACAGCGCGTCGAGATGGTTGATTGGTCACCGTCACCTCCATATTGCGAACGACCACCGACTGTAACGCCCCGTGGGGCCAAGCAAGGGACATGCACCACGGCGCCGGCGGGATTGGGCGATAGTATCAGAAAGGCGCCGGCCCAGCAAGAAGGCATCGCCCAAACGGGCTAACCGTCCCGGCGACGATCCAGTCTCGCCGCACCCTCTACAATGGGTGGCGAAAACAATGGAAAGGGAAGAGCAATGTTGATACACACCAATGGGATACGCCTGGTGGGCGATGACGTCGGGGCAGGGGAGCCGCTGCTGTTCGTGCACGCCTTCCCCCTGAACCGGCGCATGTGGGCGCCCCAGGTGGAAGCATTCAGTGATCGCTATCGCTGCATGACGGTCGATCTGCGCGGCTTCGGTGAGTCCGATGCACCCGCCGGCCCGTATTCGCTCGATCAGTTGGCGGCGGATCTGGCCGGGCTGCTGGACGTGCAGCGGATCGAACGCGTCACGCTTGTCGGCCTGTCGATGGGCGGCTATATCGCCTTTGCCTTCTGGCGCCGCTACGCCGACCGTTTGCGTGCCCTGGTGCTGGCCGACACGCGGGCGGGCGCCGACACCGCCGCCGTGAGCGCCGGGCGGGAGGCGCTCGCGGTGCAGGCGGAGCAGGAAGGGTTGGCGCCCGTCGTGGCGGCCCAGTTGCCGCGGCTCCTCTCACCGGCAGCCCCTAGCGACCTCCAGGAGTGGGTGCGTGATATGATTGAGGAAGCGACACCGCAAGGCGTCGCCGGGGCGCTGCGCGGGATGGCCGCCCGCGCGGATAGCAATGACCTGTTGCCGCGCCTGACATGTCCGACGCTTGTGGTCGCTGGGTCTGCGGATATCGTCACGCCGGTGGCCGAGATGGAGGCGATGGCCCGGCGTATCCCGCAGGCGACGTTCGTCGCGCTGCCTGACGCCGGCCAGCTCTCGAATCTTGAAGCGCCGACCGGTTTCAATGCTGCGCTGCGCGGCTTCCTGGAAGGGCTGGCCTAGGCGCGTCACCCAGTCGGCCAGACAGTTTGACGGCCGCCAGGTGGGGATGCTACCGTTGGATTGCTGCGTTCGACCGTTACCGCCTTGTGGCTGGCCCTCGCCAGGAGCTTGTTCGCACCCGATGGTGCCTTCCAGGGAGGAATTGGTGTCCCGCTTCATCACCAGGAGTGGCGCGCTCCTTGTCGCCGGGTCGTTATTCCTGGCCGGCTGCGCTAACCCGATTGTTGCCAGCGTCGAACCGACACCAACGGCGGTGCCGACGCCCATACCGCCGTCACAGCCCACCTTTGCGGTGACGCGGGGCTCGATAACGGACGTCATCCAGGCAACCGGCCGGGTGGTCGCCGTCCAGCAACAGGATCTCTACTTCCGCATTCCCGGCAACCTCGACAATATCTACGTGAACGTCCAGGACAAGGTCACTAAGGGGCAGGTATTGGGGGCGCTGGATACATCGACCCTGAAAAAGCAGATCGCCCGCGACCAGGCCGGCGTCGAGGCGGCGAAGCTTGACCTGCAGAAGGCGCAAGCGACGATGACGAATTCGAACGTCGGCACCGACCAGGATATTAAATCGGCTGATGCCGGCGTGCTCAGTGCCCAGGCCGCCTACGACAGCGCGAACGCCAAGTTGCAGGCGCTCACGAACCCCACCGCGAGTGACGTGGCGAAGGCCCAGGCCTCCATCGGCACCGCCAAGGCAGGCCTCGCCACCGCCCAACTTAAGCTGCAGGCGCTGCAAGCGGGCGCCGCTCCGGCCGACCAGCAGAAAGCGGCCGCCGCCATCGCCGCTGCGCAGACCAATGTCAACGTGGCGAAGGAAAAGCTGGCCGAAGTGCAAGCTGGACCGACCCCGACCGACATCGCCCTGGCGAAGGCGAAGCTGCAATCGGCCCAGGATGGGTTCAATGCCGCCAAGGCGACGTACCTTGCCTTCCAGAACGGCCCGACTGCCGCCGACCAACAGAAAGCCCAGTTGGCGGTCACTCAGGCAAAGAACGCTCTCTTTGCCGCGCAGACCAGCCGTGACGCTGCCTGCGCCAAGGCGCCGGCGGTGGGACAGGCGGAGTGCAACTCAGCCAATGCCGGCGTCAACACCGCCCAGAGTAATCTGGACGCCGCCCAACAGACGCTCAACCAACTGGGCGCCGTGTCCGCTACCGACAAGATGAAGGCCGACGCCTCCTACCAGCAAGCGCAAGCCGACCTTACCGCCGCCCAGGCCTCCTACACGGCTGCCACTCAGGCGGCCCAACCCACGGAGATCGCTCAGGCTAAGGATGCTGTTGCTCAGGCCGAGGCCGGGCTCCAACAGGCGCAAGCGGCACAAGCCGCCCTGGCGCCCACAGCCAATCAGATTGCCCTGGCCCGGCAGGATGTCGCCAGCGCCCAGGCCGGCGTCGACGCGGCGAACGCCACCCTGCAGGGCGTCCTCAACACTGCTCCGCAGACCGTTCGCCAGCAGTCGGACGCGGTTGCCCAGGCCGCCGCCGCCGTGTCCCAGGCCCAGAACAGCGCCGCGAAAGTGCGCGCCCTGGCCGGTCAGGGCAATACCAACACGATTGATCTGGCGATCTACCAGAAGAAGATCGACCAGGCCCAACTCCAACTGGCGCAGGACAACGATCAACTCTCCCAGATGCAAGTCGTCGCCCCTTTTGACGGTATCGTCATCGCCACAAATGGGCAAGCAGGGGACCGCGTGAACGCCTACACGGCGATTGTGACGGTGGCAAACCCGCAAACGCTGCAAATCGCCGTGAGTGTGCCGCAAAGTGATCTCACCAAGGTCGTGGTGGGCCAGAAAGCGACCATGCTGCTGGACGCCTTCCCCGGCAAGACCGTCACGGGGACGGTGAGCCAGTTACCGGCGGTGACGGCCGCCAGTGCCGGCAGCAGCAGCCCGAATGCCAGCACCGCGGCGCCGACCCAACCGCAGGGCACGGTCGTGGATACGTCGCCCAAGATCACACCGGATTGGCCGGGCCCGGGCGCCCAACTCGGTCAGTTAGCTCGCGTCACCGTCATTGTCCAGAAAAAGGACAATGTCCTCATGATTCCGACGAATACGGTGAACAAAATCAATAACCGCACCTTCGTGATCCTGGACGATAATGGGCGCCAGAAGCCGGTGGATATTCAGATCGGCATCCAGACCGACACCGAAACGGAAGTGGTGTCGGGGCTCACCGTGGGCCAGAAAGTGTTTACGCGCGGCTTGTAAATGGTGCATTCGCCGGGCGCGCTCGGGGAAACGCACCGAACACGTTGGGTGCTCCGCTCAACGACGACGTAACAGGAGGCAGCCTTGGGAATACGTGGCGCAGCGCCGACCATGCGACCGGGCGGCCTTGCTAAGACGGGCGCACGGGTCGCCGGGCGCGGCATTGGCCTCCTCCTCGGCGGCCTTGGTGGCAATGCCTTCGCCATCTTGCAGATGGTTTATCGCCGCGCTCGGGCGAACGCCCGCCTGCTGGCAGCGACGACTCTGGGCTTAGTTATCACCGTCACCCTCGTCTGTGCAGTGCCGCTCTACTCGGATGGGGTATCGGAGAAACTGCTCCACCAGCAGTTGCTAACCCAGACGGAGAAGGCCCAACCCCCCGCCAGCCTGCTCTTCCACTGGACCTACGATGCCGGTCCCGCCGCGCAGCAAGCGGCAACGACCGGAACGAGCGATCCGACCGCCGTCAACCCGCTCCTGACGGTGCCACAATACAGCCGGGTCAATAACTATCTGGTCAACAACGCCTCCGACGCCACCAGCCTCCCCGCCCAGCAGACGGTACGCTATGGCGCCACCGACAAGCTGCCGGTGTATAGCCTGGGCGACAAAACGGTCGCCGCCGGCAACACCTTCAAGGACTATCTCTCCATCGGCTTCCTCACCGACCTGCAGCAACATATCGTCGTCACCCAGGGGAAGTATCCCGACGCCGTCTTTGACGCGCAACATAACGTTGAGGCGCTGGCCACCCAGGCCGGCGCGGAAAAGCTCCTGATTAACGTCGGCGACGTCGTCACCTTCGCCAACCGCGACGCCTTTAACGCGACGCCGATCAGCGTCCGCATCGTGGGCACCTGGAAGCCGAAGGACGCGAACGAAAGCTACTGGTTCTACCGCCCGGATACCTTCGACGATTACCTGTTGTTGCCGGAGAGCAGCTACTTTAACGGCGTCCTCAAGGTAAACCCCAACGCTCCCTACGAGTACTACTGGTTCTTCATCTTCAATCAGGCCGACATCCACTCCACCAACGCCCAGAACGTCATCGACGGCTCCTCTCAGCTCACGGCGACGGCATCGTCGTTGCTTCCGGGGGTGACGTTGGACATCTCGCCGGTCAAGGTGTTGCAGCAGTTTGTCCAGGATTCCTACTTCCTGAAAATCTTGCTCTTCGCCCTCTCCGCGCCAACGCTCGCCATTGTGCTCTATTACATCCTGCTCGCCTCCAGCATGCTCGTCGACAAGCAGCGGAACGAGATCGCCGTGCTCAAGAGCCGGGGCGCAAGCAACACCCAGATCCTTGGCGTCTATGTCGTGGAGGGCGGCTTTATCAGCCTGGTCGCCCTGATCGTCGGCCCTATCCTGGCGGCGCTGGTCGCCCAGTTCATCGGCTTTACCTACACCTTCCTCTTCTTCGTCAACCGCGGTCTGCTGCCGGTGCGCATCTCCGCCGATACCTATCGCTATGCCTTCGTCGCTCTGATCCTCTCGCTCCTGGCGATCCTCCTGCCGGCCGCCGGCGCTGCCCGCCACACAATCATCAGCTACAAGGCGGAGGTGGCACGCGGCACGCGCAAGCCCTTCTGGCAACGCTACTTCCTCGACCTCGGCGTGCTGATTATCGCCATCTACGGCTACAAACTGCTCCAGGGCCAGGGATCGCTGCTGGCGATCGACCAGAACGGCAACGCCGTCCAGAATCCGCTGCTCCTGCTGGTGCCGGCCTTCTTCATGTTCGCCATCGGCCTCGTCGCCATGCGCGTCTTCCCCTGGCTGACTGAACTGCTGGCGCTGATCGGCAATCGCTTCTTCCCATTATCGATCTTGCTGGGCCTGCGCCATATCAGCCGCACCCCCAGCCAGTACACCCGCCTCGTCCTCCTCGTCACCCTTACCATGTCGCTCGGCGTCTTCAGCGCCTCGATGGCGCAAACGCTGGATCAGAACATCACCGATCACGTCATGTATTCCAACGGCTCCGACATCACTTTCGTGGAACGGGGCGATTTCGACCAGGACCACAACATCTGGACCATCGAACCGGTGCAGCGCTATCAAGGCATGAAAGGTGTGGTCGGCGCCACTCGTATGCTCAAGGATAGCAAGGCGGCCGTCGCCACCAGCGCCGGCCGCTCCGGCGGCCAGGTCACGATGGTCGCGATTGACGCCAGCAGCTATCCGGCCTATGCCTGGTATCGACCGGACCTCAACGCCCCCGCCACGGAGCACGACATTATGGCGGCGCTGCAAGGGGAAGACGACGCCGTGCTGGCGAGTAACTCCTACCTGTCCAAGAACCGCCTGAAAATAGGCGATACCATCCTCCTGCGGACGGGCGACAGCAATAATATCCAGACGGTCCCCCTGGTCCTCCGGGGCAGCGTGAACGCCTTTCCCACGGTCTACCCGCAGGACGGTGACTTCTTCCTGGTGAACCTGAACTACATCCTCGGCGTGATCGGTCAGCAGCCCTGGACGGTCCTATTGCGCCTCACGCCCAACGCCTCGCCAGGGATGGTCCGCAACGAACTGGCGAAGTTGCCGGAGAACCCGATCTACCAGACCAGCGATGCGGTCTCGCAGGTCTTCGCCGAACGCAGCTTGCCTCAATCCACCGGCCTCTTCGGCAGCCTCACGGTCGGGTTTCTGGTCGCCGCCTTGCTCACCGTCATGGGTTTCTTGCTCTACTCGTTCCTAAGTTACCAACGCCGTCTACAGCAGCTCGGTATCATGCGCGCTATTGGGCTCTCCGTCTGGGGTCTGGTCTCCCTACTCGGCTTTGAGCAACTCTTCCTGCTCGTCCTCGGGGTGGCCCTGGGCACCACCATCGGCCGTTATGCCAGTTCGCTCTTCATTCCTTTTATGCACATTGACCTGGATGCCCACGCCAACGTGCCGGCCTTCCTCGTACACACCCCCTGGGACCAGATTTTCAAGCTGTACGTGGTACTGGGCATCATGTTGGCGCTGGCCTTGCCGGTAATCGTGACAATGCTCCTGCGCATGAAGATTCACGAAGCGACGAAGCTCGGTGGGGAGTCCGGCTAATGGAGTTTCACGTCCCCACCGCCGAACCGCTCGTCGCCTGCGAGAACCTTGTCAAAATTTTCAAGGTCCAGGATCTGGAAGCGCTGGCCTTGCAAGGGTTGGACCTCACCGTGCAGCGCGGCGAGATGATGGCGATTATCGGCAACTCCGGCTCCGGCAAAACCACGCTGCTCAACGTCCTTGGCGGCCTGGACCGGCCTTCGGCCGGCACGGCGGCAGTCGCCGGATACAACCTGCTCAAGATGCCGGAACGCACTCTCGTGAAGTATAAGCGAGAGGTCGTCGGCTTCGTCTGGCAGCAGACCTCCCGCAATCTGATTCCCTATCTGACGGCGTTACAGAATGTGGAAGTGCCGATGGTGATCAACGGCACATCGCCGCGCAAACGACGGGCCTGGGCAACCGAGCTGCTGGACGCCGTTGGCCTCAGCGACCGCATGAGCCACCAGCCGATTCACATGTCCGGCGGCCAGCAACAGCGCGTCGCCATCGCTGTCGCCCTGGCCAATAATCCACCCCTCCTCCTGGCCGACGAGCCGACCGGCTCGGTGGATACGGCCACCTCTAATATCATCTTTGAGATTTTCCGGCGCCTGGTGCAGAACTACGGCACGACGGTCATCATCGTCACCCACGACCGTACCGTCACCTCGCGGGTCGACCGGGTGGTGTCAATCCGCGACGGCAAGACCAGCACGGAAAGTCTGCGTCGTGCCGACATCAATCTGGACGATCCGCTGGACTTCGGCCAGACCCACGAAGAGTTCGTGGTGCTGGATAATGCCGGTCGCCTGCAACTGCCGCGCGACCTGATGGAGAAGCTGGAAATCGGCAAGAAGGTGCGCCTCGAAATGGTAGACGGCCATATTGAAATCCGTCCGGCCGACGAAGCGCTGCCGGCAAAGGGCAAGAGCAAAACATGAGCATGCTGCCCTTCGTCCGCCGGCCTGCGCCGACGCGAGCGCCGCTCGTTGCCGTCGTGCCGGACATCTTGCAGCCGCGCTCTGCGCCGCAGACGTCCGGTCCGATCATTGAATGCATGGACATCGTCCGCACCTATCACCTGCACGGCAATGACGTGCAGGCCCTGAAGGGCGTGTCGTTGGAGGTGCAGCCGGGCACGATGGTCGCCCTGCGCGGCCGCTCCGGCTCCGGCAAAACCACGCTGCTCAACATTATTGGTGGCCTGGACCGTCCCACGACCGGCGCCGTCCGCATCGAAGGGCACGAGATCGGCCACTACTCTGACGGCGCGATGACCGATCTGCGCCGCCGCAAAATGGCCTTTGTCTTCCAATCCTACGCCCTCCTGCCCGTACTCTCGGCCCTGGAGAACGTCGAACTGGCCATGCGTATTGCCCGCATGCCGCGCAAGGGTCGTGAGCAACGCGCTCGGGAGCTGTTAGATCTGGTAGGTCTGGGCACGCGGGTCAAGCACCGCCCCTATGAGCTCTCCGGCGGCCAGCAGCAGCGCGTCGCCATCGCTCGCGCCCTCGCCAACGATCCGCGCATCATCCTGGCCGACGAGCCGACCGGCGAGTTGGACAGTGTGACCGGCCTCCAGGTGCTCAAGCTCTTCCGCAAGATCGTCATCGACCACGGCGTCACCGTCGTCATCGCCACCCACGACCCTACCATCAACGAAATCGCGCACGTCACCTACCAGATCCAGGACGGCCGGCTGGAGAAGATGTAGGCTAGCGGGCTTCGTGCTAGAATCCGTTGACGCATGCTCACTGAATGTGGTGCTTCTGGCAGTTGGAGAGTCCGCGCTTGGACGTTGAAACGATTGCGCCGATTCCAACGTCAATTCATGAGCGGTATGAGGTACATGAGTGGCGTCATGCGGCAACAGTACTTCGATACGCCCATCCCGAGGAATGGGATGACATCCTGACGGTGTTGGCAGAGTTCTCAATGAGTCGGCCCGATATCGCCACGCCCGGAGGACGAAAGTCCCCCATTCCTACACGGATCGATGGGCACTTCACGCGCCTGGGGTGGGTTGAAAAGGCGTTCGATACGAAGATAACGGTTGACAAACACGACTATGATTCACCGACCCACAGTGTGGATTGCTTCAAGAATCGGATCGCCCTTGAGATCGAGTGGAACAATAAAGACCCGTTCTACGATCGCGATCTTAATAACTTTCGACTCTTATTTGACCTAAGAACCATCGACGTAGGTGTGATCATCACACGCTGCGATGAGCTTCAAGAACTATTCAACCAGCTGAACCGTGGAAGTAGCTACGGCGCATCGACTACACACATGAGCAAGCTGTTGCCGAGGATTGAGGGAGGCGGTGGAGGGGGTTGTCCGATATTAGTGTTCGGGATTCGGAAGATCTTGTATCAGGAAGCCACGTAATCAGCAACGCCACAGAGTCGCTGCGGGCGTTTGCCAGTGGCCGCCGTTTCGCCACAATACTCGCTGATCCGCCCTGGCGGTTCGCCAACCGCACCGGAAAGATGGCGCCGGAGCATCGCCGCTTATCCCGCTATGGCACGATGGATCTCGCTGCTATCGCGTCTCTGCCGGTGCCCGAGCTATCCCTGCCGGAGAGCCATTTGTACTTGTGGGTTCCGAATGCGCTCATCATCGAGGGTCTTACCGTCCTGCGTGAATGGGGCTTCACGTACAAGACGAATCTAGTCTGGTACAAGGTGCGCGAGGATGGCGGCCCAGACGGTCGCGGCGTCGGCTTCTACTTCCGCAACGTTACTGAGCTTGTACTATTCGGCGTGAGAGGCAGCATCCGTACACTCGACCCCGGGCGCCGGCAGGTCAACCTGTTCCAAAGCCGAAAGCGTGGACACTCGCGCAAGCCGGATCAACTTTACGACCTGGTTGAGCGCTGCAGTCCGGGCCCTCGTCTGGAGCTCTTTGCCCGGTACGCACGGCAGGGATGGTCCCAATGGGGGGACGAAGCGCCGGACCTGTTACCCCAGTCAAGCTTGAATGGACCTACGCAAGAGGCGAAATCACAAAATCGGACTGAGATTTTCGTAACAGCCGCTCTCCCCGTCTAGTCACCGCGGCATCCCGCAATCGTGGGTCACGGCACAGCGCTGATAGAGGGCCCACTTCTGGCCGCTCCTTCCGTCAGGTATTTCCGACCTTATGCTATTGTCTAAGATACAAGAAGTCGTGGGAGTGGAGTAATGGCAGACCTGGGGACGGTGGCGGTCGGGCAGTCAGGCGGGCCGACGGCGGTAATTAATGCGAGTCTGGCCGGGGTGATTGAGGCGGCGCGGGAGGCCGGCAGCAAGGTGCTGGGCCTGCGCTACGGCATCCAGGGGGCCCTGCACGATGATGTGATCGATCTCACAGCCGCAAATACGGTCGCCCTCGCCCAGACGGTGTCCGCCGGCTTGGGCAGCGTTCGCTACAAGCTAACGCCGGATGACTACGACGGCATCCTCACGGCCTTCGCACGCCATGACGTGCGCACCTTCGTGTACATTGGCGGCAACGACAGTATGGACACCGCCGACCAGCTCGCCACGGTTGCCCGGCAACGGGGCCTGCCGCTCCGCGTGATGGGGGTGCCGAAGACGATTGATAATGACCTCCCGTTCACCGACCACTGCCCCGGCTATCCCAGCGCCGCACGCTATGTGGCGGCGCTGGTACGCGACGTGGGGCTGGATTGCCGTGCCATGCGACGCATCTACTTCCTGGAAATCATGGGACGGCACGCCGGTTGGCTCGCCGCCGCCAGCCGCCTCGCCCGCGACCGTGCCGACGCCGCTCCCCACCTGATCCTGCTGCCCGAACACAGCTGGGACGAGCAACGTTTCCTTACCGCCGTAGAAAACGCCTACCGCAACTACGGCCACTGTGTGGTGGCCGTCGCCGAAGGCTTCCAATTGCCCGCCGGCGGCGCCGACCAGGGCATCATCGACGCCTTTGGCCACGTCCGCCTCGGGGGCATCGGCCGGCAGCTTGCTGCGCTCACCAAGGAGCGCCTGCAGTTGCCGCCGGAGCCGATCACCGATATCCTCGGATACATTCAGCGGGCGTCGTCCCTGGGCCGTTCGACGGTCGACGCCGCGGAAGCGCAGGCCGTGGGCCGGCAAGCGATCCAGGCGGCGCTTGGCGGAGAGTCGGGCCACATGGTGACGATCCAGCGCCGTAGCGACACGCCCTATCGCGCCGATTACGGGCTCATCCCCTTGGCCGACGCCGCCAACCAGACACGCTGCCTGGATGCATGCTACCTCCTGCCCGACCGGTACGATGTTGCCGATCGGTTCCTCGCGTACCTGGAACCCCTGGTCGGACCACTATCCGCGCCCTACCGGCTGTACTGAGAACGTGGGTAGCCTGGTCCCACCGGACTGTGAACGGTCAGGCTAGCCGCTCGCGTCGCCGAGTAACGGACGCCGCCCAGCCTCGTTTACGAGGGTTATAGTCGTATGCCGACGATTCATCGTCGGGTCAACTGGGGCGCCAGGAGGACTTCGCCAGCAGTGAGCACGCCACCGTCCGCGTCGCCTACCCCTGACGCCCCCCCCAATGGGTCACGGCGCACCCTGTTGCTACCGGCGGTCCTGATCGGCATCGCCGCCTTGCTCCGCCTGCTCCGGCTCAATCTGGCGGAGTATCGCGGCGATGACGACGACATGGTGACCGCGGCGACGCAGGCCCTCCAGCACGGTTGGCTGCAGGCGCACGGCTTGATCTCTTCCATTCCAATCGATAACGGCCCGGTAGCAATGTGGCTCCTCATGGCGCCATTTGCCGTCACCGCCAGCCTCCTCGTCGCCCAGGTCTGGGTGGCGTTGCTCAATATCGGCGCGGTGGCCCTCTGCTACCACGTCGTCCACACGGTCTGGACCCGCCCACTCGCGCTCGTGTCGACAGCCCTCTTTGCGGTGAGCCCATGGGCGGTGATGTACTCCCGGCGGCTCTGGCTCACGGCCTTCGATGCGCCGCTGGCGCTGCTGGCCTTCTGGCTGCTGTTCCGCTGGCTGCGCCTCGCCCCAACGGCAACGAGCAGCGGCACCACGGTCGGCCGGACGGCGGTGTTCGGCGCGCAGTCGCCGCCCGATAATCTTCTCGCCTTTCCCACGGAGCGGATGGCGCCTTCCTGGCAGCGCACTGCGGGGAAGTACCTGCCCGCCTTCCTTTGCGGGATCGCCTTTTCCGCCTTCTTCCAGGCCCATGTCGTGCCGATGGGGGAGGTCATCACCCTGGTCCTGGTATGTGTACTCTTTCCCCGGACGCTTGGCCTCCGGCGGATTTTGCTGTGCCTGGGAACGCTGGCCGTCACCATGGTGCCCTATGTGCTGACGGCCGTCCTGCCGGCGGTTAACAAAAGCCTGGCAGGACAACAAGCGCGCCATCCTGGCGTGAGCCTCCAGAGCTGGATTGCCTTCGGCAATCTGGTGACCGGCCGCGGCTACCAGTCGATCGCCCCGCAAGGCTCCCGCCTGCTCGACGCCACCGCGCTCCCCTTCACCGTCGTCGACTGGTTGGCAGTGGCCTTCCTCGTCGCCGGTGGCGTGGCAACGGTCGTCGGCATCGTCCGCGCCGTGCTTGCCGACGACCGGTACGGCGCGGCGCGGGGCACGGTGCTTTTGCTCTGGGCCCTGGTCCCCCCCCTGGGCCTCCTGATCCACCTCGTGGAAATCCATCCCTATTATTTCGTGGTGAGCATGCCGGCGATTTACATTCTGGAAGGCAGCGGGGTGCTGGCTACCGCCCGCTGCATGGCACTGGTGGCGCCGCGTCTGCGAGCCGCCACAACGGCTGCCGGCGCGACAATTCTGCTGGTGGGGACGCAGTTACTGCTCGCCGTTCCCTTTTTCGTCGTCCTGCCGGAGGTCTGGCGGGGAGCCGATTACGGCCTCCCCTTGCAAGACACGATCGATCTGGCGGCAACGGCGCGATCACTGGCCGCCGGTACCCTGGCCGTGATCGGCGGTTACGACCATGATGTCGATTACACGCTCTACTCAACGCTGAACCGCGCGTTCCCAGGCGCTCGCTACGCCGATGACCGCGGCATCCTGGAGTATGCGGCGACCGGCCCCGCTCTCGTCTACCTGACGACCGCCGACCGCTCCTGGGAAGCAACCGCACTGCGTGAGCAGTTCCCCACCAGCCAGGTCGCGCAGCGCCAACCGCCGGGCGATGGCAGTGCTTATCGCTTCTTCCGACCACCGGCGAGTGCCATGCGGGCGTGGGTACACGCCGTAGCACCGCCGCTATCGGCGTCAGAATCGTTCGGCACGGCGGCCCAACTCACCGGCGCCGCCGTGCAGGGTGCCGCCCCGGGCGCTATGGCGCACGTTACTTTGGACTGGCATCTGCTCCAGGACCCGGCGCAACCCCTCTTGATGCGCCTGGAACTGACGGGCAACGATGGCTATATCTGGGCCTCGACCGACGCTGTGAGCTATCCCGCCGGCTACTGGCATGCCGGCGATGCCGGCCGTGTAGCCTTTTTGGACCATATCGATCTGCAATTGCCGTCCTTTCTGCCGCCAGGGCGCTATGACGTGCGGGTGCGTCTGCTCGGCATCGCCGACGGCAAGCAGTTCGGCGCACCAGCAGCGGCGGGCGGCTTGACGATTACTGCGGCCGCGGCCGCAGTCCCAACGGCGCAGCAGCCGGCGTTGCCTCACCCAACGAACGTGCCGATCGCAGCCGGCCTCACCCTGGTGGGCTGGAACGTCGACCGCACGCGGATCCAGCAAAATGATGTCCTCGGCGCAATCCTCTTCTGGCGCAGCGACGCTCCGGTGGCGCAGGCGCCGGCACTCCACCTGCGCAGTCCAGACGGCGCAACCCTGGCCACCACCGACACGTCCGAACTGGCGACCGCGCTACCGCCGGCCCAATGGCCGCGCGGCGCCCTCCTGGCCGACCGCCATCTGCTACACGTCGACGGCCGCGCCCCGCCGGGAGAGGTCACGCTGACGCTCGTCACGGCCGCCGGTCAGACGATCGCCCTCGGTCCTATCACCGTCGTCGCCCTCCCTCGGGCGACAACGCTGCCAGCCATGGCCCACACCGCCGATGTTGGTTTCGGCGGCATTATCCGGCTGGCGGGCTACACCATTGATCCGCCCACCGCTCGGCCCGGCGCTCCGCTCCGTGTGACCCTGTACTGGCAAGCGATCGGACTGCCAAACACCGATCAAACGGTGTTTGTACACCTGCTCAATGCCGCCGGTACGCTCGTGGCACAGGCTGACGGCCCCCCTGGTAGCACCGCCGAGCCGACGAGCACCTGGGAGCCGGGCCAGGTCATCACCGATGTCCACACCATCTCCCTGCCGGCGCTACCGGCCGGCGCCTATCACCTGCAAGTCGGTCTCTACAATGTGCAAAGCAGTGTACGCCTGCCGGCCACCGGCGCCGGCCTCACCACCGGCGCCGACCGCGTCGACTTGGCGCAAGACGTGCTGGTACACCCGTGAGGGAGGAAATGCGACTATGGCAGTCATGAACAGTTCCCGCGTCATCGAACGCCTGGCTACGAATCCGATCATCCGCCCGGAGGACGTGCAGCCTTCCCGCGCCGGCATGGAAGTGCTCTGCGCCTTCAACGCCGGCGCCATCCGCGTCGAGGATGAATTCATCCTGCTGCTGCGCGTGGCGGAGCGACCGCTCTCCGGCAGCATGCCGGCTGACGCCATGATCCTCGATCTGCAATCGCCCGAACCGAAGACGCGCCTGGCGACCGGCGCGGAATCCGCCGCCGGCTTTGTCGCCTTCTCCCTGCTAGACCTGACCGCCAGCACGCCCGGCATCGCCACGCGCTACCTTCCGCGCGATCTGCCGGGCCTGGACCTGACCGACCCGCGCAGCATCCGCTTCGCCGGCCAGACGTTCCTCACATCGATTTCCCATCTGCGCCTCGCGCGCAGCCACGACGGAGTCTCCTTTACGGTTGATCCACTGCCGGCGTTGGCACCGTCCAATGCGGAGGAAGAGTTCGGCTGTGAAGATCCCCGGTTGACCCGCATCGGCGACACGTTTTATCTCGCCTATACGGCCGTGTCGCGCTACGGCATCGCGACAGCACTGGCCCAGTCGGCGGACCTGCACCATTTCGAACGCCTCGGCGTTGCCTTCTACCCGGAGAACCGCGACGTGGCCCTCTTTCCTGAGCAGATCGACGGACGCTACGTGGCGCTGCATCGTCCCCAGCCGCGCCATATCGGACCACCGACGATGTGGTTGGGCTACTCGACCGACCTGCGTCATTGGGGCGATCACCAGTTCCTGATGGCGCCGCGCCCGGGCATGTGGGACTCCAAGCGCATCGGTGGCGGCGCCGTGCCGTTCCGTGTGCCGGAGGGGTGGCTCGAGCTCTACCACGGTGTGGACGATGCCGATCGTTACTGCCTCGGCGCCGTCCTCCTGGATGGCAGTCAGCCGGGTCGCGTGCTGGCGCGCTCCTCGCAGCCGTTCCTGGAACCGGAAGCGCCGTTCGAGCGAGAAGGGTTGCTCGGCAACGTCGTCTTCACCTGCGGCGCCGTACCGCTCGACAATGGCCGCATGCGCGTCTACTACGGCGCCGCCGACAGTGTGACCGGGGCGGCCGATCTTGACGTTAAGGCGTTGGTAGCAACGTTGGCGTAGACGTCCCACCGGCCATGATCGCCACGACGGCGTCGTGCAACAGGCCGTTCGTCGCGAGGCTGCTCGCCGGTAGCTCCGGCGTGTTACCGGCCAGGTCAGTGAAGCGCCCCCCCGCTTCCGTCACGATCACCCGCAGTGCCGCAATGTCCCAGGGGGCGATGCTGGCCTCCAGCATCATGTCAACCTTGCCGCGCGCGAGCAAATGATAGCCATAGAAGTCGCCATGCCCACGGATACTCGTCACCCGCCGGCTGAGGTCGATCAACCCGGGGGCGCAGCCTTGCTTTTCAAAGACGTCCAGGCCGCCGTGGCTGACGAATGACTCCTCCAGCTTTCCAATCGATGAAACATGAATCGGCGCTCCATTAAATGTCGCGCCGTGGCCGCGTTCGGCGACCAGCAACTCATCCAAGGCTGGGGCGTACGACACCCCAATAACCGGCACGCCATCATGATGCAAGGCCAGTTGCACGGCAAAGAAGGGGAGACCTCGGATGAAATTCTTGGTGCCGTCGATCGGGTCAATGATCCACACGTCACCCTCGGCGGCCTGGCCACCCATTTCCTCGCCCAGAAAGCGATGCTGTGGGTAGCGAGCGGCAATACTCCGGCGGATCAGCGCCTCCGCCTCCCGGTCGGCCTGTGTCACCGGCGTGCGATCGGCCTTGGTGTCAATCGTTAACTCGGTCTGAAAGTAGCGCATCGCCACGGCCCCGGCCGCCCGCGCCACTTCGACGGCCAATCCCAGCATCGCCATTGCCGCTCCCTGCCCCGCACACGCCAGCAGAAAGCATACCCGCCGTCAGCCGCCTAAAACGCGCGCGCCAGCACCGGATCGACCTGCAAGGTGGTTTCCAGATAGGCCAGGTTACGAACGTCGACGTACACTTCGCTGCCACTGGGTGTGCGTAGCACGGCCACAAAATCGCCCAGGAAAGGATCGTCGATCCGCCGGACCAACCGGCCGATCGGCCGGCCGCCATCACCCTGGAACTTGCGGACCGGCACACGTTCATCGATCAATCGGTCGATGATGCCTCGCGCCTCCGTCCGCTCGTCATCCGACGGCTGGCTGCCGCCGAGGACTCCTTCAAAGACTTTTCGCATCGTCGACCACGCTCCTTCTTTGATGGTCCCAGCACCGTTGATGGGACGACCACAGGGATATGCAAGCATGAGGCCAAATCCGTAAACGCACCAGAGAGTACGGCGTTACGCACCAGCATCCATGATGCCTGCTACATGTGAATTAAGCAACTTTGGGGACCTCCTCACCTGGCCCGAACGGGCCACTCCGCCGTTAATCGTCCGCCTCCTCCTTGATGACGGTCAGGATCGATCGGAACTCGGCGGAATGCGCCGCTCCCATTAGTTCGTAGATCGCCATCTCCGTATGGGACGGAACGGCGCCGGCGGCCTGCAAGCGCGTCAGCCCGACACGACGCGCTTCATTCGTACGCGCCCCGATGGCATCTTCCAACAGCATGACATCCAGACCGCGGTCCATCGCCTGCAATGCAGTTTGGAAGACGCAGATATGCGCTTCGATGCCACAGAGGAGCAGCGAGCGGCGGCCCGTCTGTTCAATCGCCTGAGCGAAGTCATCGCAATCGAAGCAACCAAAGGTTGTTTTGGCAATCGGGCGTCGCTCGCCAAAGAGTTCCGCCACGCCATCCACCGTCGGACCAAGACCTTGCGGGTACTGCTCCGTGAAGATGACCGGCACGCCCAGCACGTCGCATGCCCGCACCGCTCGCCGGCAGGCATGAACAATCGCCGGCGCTTCCGCGATCACCGGCACCAACCGGGCCTGCATGTCGATCACCACCAGGATCGTGGCGGCCCGCCGCAACAGGCGCGCCGCGGGGTTGGCGTTTGCTGGCAAGGAGCGCTCCTTCTACCACATTCGACACGCGCCAGAGCCGCGACCGCCGGCTCTGGAGGTGATCGCTACTGCCGGAGCGGCACCCACTGCACCAGTTCCACGCGGTTCCCTTCCGGGTCACGGAAAAAGACGAAATCGAGATGCAAGCCGAGCGCCGGATGGTCCGCGTGCGCGATGGGCGCTTCCAGCTCGGTGCCGGCCTGGATCAGTCGCGCCACTATCTCGTCAATATTCAATACCGACACGGCGAGGTGATCGAGCGTTCCGGCCTTCGGATCGGCCGGACCTTCCGCTCGGTTCAACTGGACCGCCTGGTACCACGCCTGGCGCGGCCCTTGCGCGTCATCGACTTGCCGAATATAGGGCAAGCCCATAACCCCGCCATAATAGGTCATCATCTTCGCCATGTCCTGCACCCGAATCGCCACATGATGCTGCTCGGCATTCATCACGGCTCGGAAGGTCGCCACCACTTACCACTCCCCACGCTCTCTACCACTGCCGCCGCTGCCCGTCAGCGGGCCCGGCGCACTATCAGACTTGTACCGAACTCCTCCGTCCGCGTCAAGCGTCAGGCGCAGCAGCGCTCCGGCTGCTATGCTAGCGTCCGCTGCCGCGGGCGACAGCGCCTATGTCATTCAGCATTCGATGGAGAACGACCTACCATGAGCACCCGAACGTACCGGATCGGCATCGCCGGCTTCACCCACGGTCACCTCAGCGCCCACCTGCGCGAATGGCAGCGCCTGGAGAACGCAACAGTCGTGGGCTACGCCGAGTCTGATCCGGAACTGAGCGCCAAGTATGCCGACCGCCTGCAAGGCGCCACCGCTTATAACCGCGTGGAGCAACTGCTGGACGGGGCGCGACCGGACGTGATCAGCATTTGCAACGAGACGATCAACCACGTGACGGTGGTGGAAGCGGCCGCCGAACGCGGTGTCCACTGCATCCTGGAAAAGCCGATGGCCATTTCCTTGCAGCAGGCCCAACGGATGCTGATCGCCGCCACCAAGCACGGCATCCAGATTATCGTGAACTGGCCAACCCACTGGGGCAGCCAGTATGTGCTCAAATCTCTGCGCCTGATTCAGGATGGAGCGATCGGCCGGCTCTACGAAGTTCGACACCGCGGCGGCAGTACCAAGCCCACGGCCCGCGAGGCCGACGCCTTTTTCCGCTGGCTCTACCAACCGGCAATCAACGGCGCCGGCGCCTACGCCGACTACTGCGGCTACGGTATTGACATGGCTCTTGGCGGCCTTGGCCTGCCCGCCTCCGTCTGGGCGATAACCGGCCGCTACGTACGTGAAGACCTGCTCAGCGACGACAACGCCCGCATGATCCTGCAATATCCCCGCGCCCTGGCCATGGTGGAGGCTACCTGGACGCAAGTTGGTCTCCCGCACGGGGCCACCGCCTTCTACGGCACCGAGGGCACACTCACCCTGCGCCCCGAAGGTATCTGGCACGCCACGCGCGACAACGAGAAGGGCACTCTCGTCGAGCAACTGCCCGCCCTCGACTACGGCGCCAGTGCCATGGAACACATGCTGCGCCAACTGGACCGCGGCGAACCGGTGGCCGAACTCTTCGGCGCCCGCCGCGGCCGCGACACCGCCGAGGTCTTTGAAGCAGGCCTCCTGTCGGCGCGCACGGGCAGCATTGTCTCGCTACCCCTGCCGGTGCTGCCGTAACAACGCCATGAGCAGCGACCTGTCCCCGAAGCGTCCAAATCGGTACCCGTTGCGCCGCCAGGCTTGACGAATATGACAAATATCGTAATCCTGTCTGCTACAGACACTGGGATGGGCTGTTCGCAGCTCAGAACTGGCGGTCGGAGGGTGGCTTGAGTATCTCCGAAGTACGACGAAGTCTAGAGGAAATCCGTGACCGCGCCCAGGCGGGCGACCTGTCGGGCTTCGTGCAGTCCGTGTCAGCCGCATTGGAAGACCTCGATGCCAACCGCTTGCTTACAACGACGGAGGCGGCGGCGTATCTCAACATTCGCTCGGTGAACACGTTGAAGTTACTTGTCCGCCGCCTGAATATGCCGTACGAGATGCACGGCAGTCGGATGATGATTCCAGTCTCTGCCCTTGAGGCGGTGCAAGGTGATGCGACGATCGCTGGGGTACAAGCATCAGACCGAGCCCATGATGCGCTATCTGCCCTTGACGATACTGACAATCTATCAGACGAATTCCTTGATATGCTCGAGCACAGCCGGCCAGGACAAGTACCCTGGAGTGCCAAGAACTCATCGGATGATAGTCCCAAGTGAGCAAACGGGCTGTTGTGGACACAAGTTCCCTCGTTCCGGCACGGCTCCGGCGTGATCTGCAACAAGCAGCGTAGTTAGGCGCCTTCTCCGGGATCTGGTCACCTTGGATCATCGCGGAGCTCAACCGGGTGCTGACATGGCGTTGGATTGAACGAACCGAGCACCGCGACAAGCCGATGCTGCTGTCGACTGGCAATGAGCGCCGTTGCGCTGACGCCGCAAAAACTATGATGCAATTGCTTCTGCCCGTATTTGAGGTGGTGACGCCGCTGCCGCCCTATCCCTCCCCCTGGAAGACGTTGACCGAAGTTTGGGACCACCCAATTTGGGCGGCGGCAAAGGTCAGCGGAGCGCAATACGTCGTGTCCGAGAACCGCCATCACTATCCGCCGCGCGGTAGGGACGGACGCCACCGCTACGAGGATATTGAGTATCTAGGTGCCGATGACTTTTTGGACCTATTGACTGGAGATGTCACCCTCGGTAGGACCTAAAACCCGTACCGTTGCCGCAAGTACCGCTCAACGGAGGGGGGAACGGAACCGGGGATCAGGCGGCGGCCTTGCTCGGCGG
>JBPCLN010000157.1:0-3769 GCA_051003235.1 Chloroflexota bacterium
CAGTGGCGCCGCTACCGGGTGCTGGAAGGGGCGCGTGGGCCGCTGGTGGCGGACTTCGCCGCGCTGCGCGCCGTGGCGGTGCGGGAGGGGTTGCCCGGCCCGGAGGTCTGGATCGTGCTGCGCCGCCCGCTCGTGGAGTCTGGAGAGCAACCGGACCTGAAATACTTCCTCGCCAACGCCCCGGTCAGCACGCCGCTGGCGACGTTGGTCCGCGTCAGCGGGCTGCGCTGGCCCATTGAATCCTGCTTCGAGGAGGGCAAAGAGGAAGTCGGCCTCGATCACTACGAACTGCGCTTCTGGCGGGGCTGGCAGCACCACATGACCATGGTCATCCTCGCTCACCATTTCCTCGTTCGACTCCGGCTGCATCTGGAGCAGAGAGGGGGGGCGCCAACAGCAGCCGACCGCCGAGCCGACGCCGGACCCCGCGGTCTGCCTGGACGAACTGCCGCCGTCCCTTCTGCCCCAGGCGCTCCCGCCCCAGCCTCCGCGCGTCCCATCGCTGCCGCAAGTGCGCTGCCTGCTCCGCGCTGCCCTGCCCCTCCCCGTGCTCGATGTGGCCCTGGCCCTGGCGCTCGTCGCCTACTGGCAACGTCACAACCTCGCCGCCTACCGCTCGCATCGCAAGCGCACCCTCCAGCGCCTCGCGGCGCAAGGCCCTTAGGGCATGTCTCGTTGTCGTACTAGTTGACTTTCATCATCCAGTCCCTAGCGCCCCAGATCCCCCGCTAACTCGCTCATCAAGCTGCCTCCTTGTCACGCCTCCTCTCCTCTAGCCTACCGCACACGCCCTGCGCCTCCCATCGCGGGATCGCTATAGCGTCTACCCAGGTGGAGGGCGATGCGCCGGTAGAGCTCTGCCGCGGCGGCAACCTCCGCCACCGCTACATATTCCTCCGCCGTATGGGTCTGGGCGATGGAGCCCGGGCCAAGCACGATGGCAGGAATACCGCCGAGCGCCCAGAGTTTGCTGGCGTCCGTGCCGTAAGGGACGCCAATCGGCTCCGACGGCAGCTTCAGGTCGGCACAGGCCGCTCGTGCGGCGCTGACCACCGCGGCATCGTCGGGCGTCTCGAGCGGCCAATCGGCGACGAAGGGCTCCTCCCGCGCAATCTTGAGCACCGGATTGCCGGCGGCGCACTCGGCGAGGAAGGCGTCCACTTCGGCGAGCGCGCCCTGGGCATCTTCACCGGCAATGAGGCGGCGGTCAGTCTCGATCGTGCAACGTTCGGGCACAATGTTGACGCCGGTACCCCCCAGATCCGGCCAACACTCAGGGTCGGCGACCCCACCAGAGGGTGCCGGCGTTCGCGCAGGCGGCTCTGGAATGCCCGCAGCGCCTGCACAACATTGGCCATCTGGTCGATGGCGTTGTCCCCCTCCTCGGGACGCGAACTGTGCGCCGCCCGGCCGGTCGTCGATAGGCGCCAGCGGACGCAGCCTTTGTGCGCCACGACGATCCGCAACTCCGTCGGTTCGCCGGCGACCGCCGCCTGGACCGGGTACGTACTGTCGAGGAATGCCGTCACGCCGCGGAAGCCATGCTCCTCGTCTACCGCTGCCAGGAGCACGACATTGACCCGAAGGCGTTCCTGCTCTGTTTGCAAGGTCTCCAGGGCCAGCAACATGGCGGCGAGCGAGCCCTTGGTGTCGCAGGAACCGCGTCCATAGCGCCTGCCCTCGCGGACTTCCGGCTGCAGCGCACGCGCTCCCAGGGGGCCCAGATCGACCGTGTCCATGTGCGCCTCGAAGAGCAACGTCTGCTGGGCGCCAGGCACGCGCAGTTCCGCCAGGATGTTGTCGCGCCCCGGCAGCACCGGCTGCCGGGTGACCGCCAGCTCGAGCCGCCGGCAGCGGCCCTCGACATAATCGGCGACGGCCGCTTCGCCACGGCTCCCACCGGGATAGGCAGGGTTGACACTCTCCAGCGCCACCAGGTCACTCAAGAGCGGCACGAGTTGTTGGGTCACGGCATACGGCTCCGCTGCTTTCTCAGGCCAGTTGGGGCGGGGGCAACAGATTGGCGATGGCCTGCATCGCCTTCTCCACCTGGCGCCGCCCATTCCGGACGGCAAAGGTGAGATGGCCTGGAAAGAGGCCATCCACGGACAGGCCGGCCAGGCGCTGGACGCTGGCGATCGAGTCCTGCAAAGAGCAATCCCAGGTATGTTGCAGTAGGATCGTGCCGCCACAGAAGACCGACACGCGGTCACCCTGGCGCAGCACGTAGGCAATGTGGCCGGAGGCGTGCCCCGGCGTATCCAGCACCGTCAGAGTGAGGTCACCGACCCTGACCTGGGCGCCGTCATCCAGTTCAGCATCCACCGGGCAAGGCGGGAAGGCAAACTCCGGTGGATAGGCGCCGGCCGTGCGCGCTACGTCCAGGCTTACGGCGTGTTCATCGCCGTCACGCACGTAGCGGGCCACAGCCGGGGAAGCGAGCACCCGGAGGTTGAAATGCCGGCGCAGCCCGGCCGCGCCGGCGGCGTGGTCGGTGTGCCCATGGGTGAGGAGCAACTGGCGGACCCGCCCCGGATCGAGTCCATCCCCCGTGATCTGGTCGACGATGCCGTCGATGTCTCGCCCCCCACCCGCGTCGATCAGGGCGTACTCGGTTCCGCCATCAACGAGGTAGACATGACAGTCGAAGTCATCCGTGAGGCCGAAGCCGAGGCGGCCGCTGCCGACGATGTGGATACGGTCGGCAATCTTCACGGTCCCTAGCTGCCCACCATGTTCTTGTCCAAGACCTGCTGGATCGCCGTCTGGGCGGCGGTGAGCGCATCATGGGGCGACTTGGCGCCGGTCAGGGCATCGGTCATCAACTGGGAGTGGAGCTTGAGGATCTCGACGCCGCCGCGGACGATCGAGGTCACAACAGGCGACGAATTCGCCTATCGGCTCCCGCAAGGCGGGCGAGCCGTTGACGCCCAGCCGCAGCGCCGGATACAGATTCTGGCTGGCGTCGTTCCCGCAACCGATAAAGCCAATTCGAACGAGACGGCTCATCTCCTGCTCCTCATTCCTCTTTTCCGACCATTCATCGGATCTTCCGTCGGACCCGCCGGAGAACACCGGAGAGCACGTCGAGATACCGCTCAACGTCCTTCTGGCTGTTGAAGAGGTGCGTCGAGGCGCGGACCCGGCCATCACCGGCCCAGACATAGACCTTGGCTTCCGCGAGGTCACGGCCGACTTCCGCGGCCCGTGGGTGGGCAAACGAGACGCTAGCCCCCCGGCGCCGGCGATCGTGAGGTGACATCACTTCGACACCAAGGCCGGTCAGGCCCTTAATTAGCAGGTCACCAAGGGTGAGGGCATGGTCGGCGATGCGCCCAATACCAACATTGAGGAGGTAAGGGACCGACCGGCTCAAGGCGTAGATCGCCGGGAAGTTCACGTAACCCGTTTCGAAGCGACCGGCGTCCGCCTTGAGGGTGTAGCGTTCGTAACGATCCTCACCGAAGGTCGTGGCGAGCGAGTACCAACCAATGGCGGCCGGCTGGACGTCGGGCCGGCGCGCCCGGTTCCAATAGAGAATGCCGAGACCGTGCGTGCCCAGGAGCCACTTGTAGGTGCTACTCACCACGAAATCCGCAACGCCGACCGGAACGGGGAGGACACCGAGCGACTGCGTGGCGTCCAGCAGAAAGACGACGCCGGCGGCACGCAGGGGTCCCGACAGCGCCTCAACGTCATGCCGCAGGCCGTTGATGTAACTGACGTGGCTCAGTGCCAGCAACCGTGTCCGCGCATCAACGGCTGCCAG
>JBPCLN010000158.1:0-32147 GCA_051003235.1 Chloroflexota bacterium
TCCCCGAAGGGAATGGATGCTGTGAATGCTTGTGATGACCCGTCCCTCGTCAGTTACCGCCACCCGTCTTCACCCTCTCTGCGCCGTTGCCCGACAGGGGAGCCACCAGATAGGCGGCTGACTGCTACTCGTACTCGAACCGCCCCTGATCTACACGAGAAACTCTATTCGCACTTTACCCTGGAGATTAACAAGATGTCAACTTCCCCGGGGAAAATTGTTCGGTCCTGAGCAAAAATGCTGCCTGCTCGTCACGGACTACCAGTGGTCCCGATCAACGAGGAGGCGCGTGAGAAGCACGGATGCCCGTCTGCCGGGTTTCGGCCAACCATTGGCAGTAATACGCCGTACACTGAGCAATGCCGCCGCCGCCCCGGCGACGGCGGTTGAGCTTCCCGCATTGCCGCGAAGAGCGCAGACTACCGGCCAGATGGCCGTGCCCACGATGACGCCGATCGGCACGGCGCCGGCCCGCACCGCGCCACCATACGGTTGGGGTAGTAATCCAGGGCTTTGCGCCAGCGGACGCAGTCCGGCGATTCCGGCGATGGCGCCGAGCGCCCAGGGCGCCGCACGTGGCGTGAGCGTGAGCATGCCACCGACGAGCGTGGCCACGCCGCGCCCGCCTCGCCAGCCTAAGAGCGGCGGCCAACACTGGCCGGCCAGGGCGCCGATGAGGGCCATGCCGGCCAGCGCCTCGTCCCTCGCCAGCCGTCGGGTGACGAGCACCGGCAACGCGCCCTTCGCCGCATCGCTGAGCCAGCCTGCCAGTCCAATCCCAGGACCGGCGACGCTGTGGAGATTGTGGCTGCCAACGTTGCCGCTGCCGTAGCGGCGAAGATCCACGCCCGCCGTGCGGCCCAGCAGATAGACAATGGGGAGAGAGCCGGCCAGGTAGCTCAGGCCCACGACGGTGGCCATGAGGTTCACCCGGCCCGCCGGTTTGGGCCTCACTGCCCCTGCTGCCAGGCGAAGCCGAGCAGGCCGGGGCCGGCATAGGTACCCATCACCGGCGAGAAGGGGACAATGGATAGTTCTACTTTGGGCAGGCGCCGTGCTGTCTCTGCACGCAGGGCGTCTGCTTGCGCCGCGGCGGCGGCGTGCTGGACGACGACGTGCCGCGTTTGGGTCGCCTCCACGTCGCGCACCAGGCGGTTGAGCATACCGTCCAGGGCCCGACGGCGCGTGCGACAGATCTCCACCGGGGCGAAGCGATCGTTGGCGGCGTGGACGATGGGTTTGATACTCAGCATGCCGCCGGCCATGGCGGCAATGCCGCCCAGGCGTCCGGTTTGAGAGAGATATTTGAGTGTGTCGAGCACGATCAATAGTTGCGTTTCCGGGCGCCGCTTCTTCAAGCGGTCGAGGACGTCGGCCAGCGAGGCGCCCGTCTGAGCCAGGTGGGCCGCCTCCAACGCCAGCAACCCCTGCGCCATGGCCGCGGTGCCGGAATCGAAGAGCTCGATCTTCAAGTTGGGCAATGTCTCCCGCGCCTGTTTGATTGCCAGCCGGCAGCGTTCGGCCATGGTGCTGACGGCGCCGCTGACGGTGATGCAAACGACGTTGGGAGTACCGGCGGCACGGAAGGCCTCCAGATAGGCGGCCGGCGCGGGCGCCGAAGTCGCCGGGGCGCGCCCGCTGCGTTCCAAATGGCGGTAGAACTCCTCATGCGTGAGATCGACACCGTCAAAGTAGGTGTGGCCGTCGATCACAAAGGGCACCGGTATCACCTGAATGCCCTGGTCGCGCACCTGGGCCGGATTGAGGCAGGCAACGCTTTCACAGACGATGCCGACCAGGGCGTTATTGGTCGAGGTAGAAGTGGGGGGGAGTTCCAAAGCATTAGCTCCAGTGTTGATCCCGGCGGTCAGATAAGGCATCCGCCGCAGCGGACGCGGCCCCGATCGTCAGCAACGCCCTTGGCGTGACATAACCTGCGCCGGCTGACCCAATTTCCAACGCCTCGACGGCTGCGACGATTGCATTGTTGAGCGGTGTTGGTACAGCGTGGTCATAGCCGAGGCGGACGATGGCGCCGTTGAGCCAGCTGATCTCGCTCGGTCGCTGCCGCAGGACGCTCTGCAGGGTAGAGGTATAGACCGGCGCCCGCTGACGCATGGCGACGCGGGCAAGGCGCAAGGCGCTCACGCCGAAGGCGTCCGGCAAGCCCAGAGCAATACGCAAGGCGCGGCTGCGGCGGTTCACCGGCGGCGGTCGCCCGGCGGCATCCAGTACCGCCAGACCTTCTCGCATCGTGCTAAGCGAAACCTTGATGCCGGTGCGGCCAGCATACAGTTGCTGAATCGTCAGCCCGGTGGCGGCGCCGATGCCGTTGTTCAAGTTGACCAGCAACTTCAGCCGCTGCGCGCCGTACACGTCGGGTGTCACGTTGGTGCGCAGGCCCGGAGCCAGCAGGTCGGCTACCGAGTGGGCCCGACCGGCACGACCGGCGTCGGCGGTACCGATGAGCAACCGGCCGGGAATGGAATAGGTGATCTCCGCCGGGGTCAGCGCCGTTGCGCCCAACTCCACGACCGCTCCATAGAGGCGTTTCAGGGGCAGGTAACGGGCGGCGAGGTCAAGCGCATCCAGTCCGTTTTGGAGCAAGAGCACGTCCGGTTCTTGCGGAGCGATGCCCCCATCGATACGTCCGGCGCCCGACCATCCGGCGGCAATTTGCCGGCAGGTTGTTTCCAGATCGGGCATCTTTACCGCCACCACGATCAGCGTGGCGCACGGCGAGGTGATCGTTCGAATTGGCAACTGTTGCCGGAAGGTTCCCCGTCCGGTCGTGACTCGAATGCCGGCCTGGTACTTTTCCTGATAGTGCTCGCGCACGATCAGTTCGACCGAGGAACCGGCGCGCGCCAGCAAGGCGGCCAGCAATCCGCCGACCGCCCCGCCACCAATCACACTGATTAGCGCGCCGCCCTGGGGCGCGGCAACGCTCATCGCGCGCCGACCGACTCCGTTGCCCTTTGGCGGCCGGGCAGTGCTTCGCGTATCCTGGCATGCTGGCCCGCCTGGGCCTCCTTGCGGAAGAGTTCGGGATAGTGCCGGCGCACGGCTTCCAGGACGCCGGCCGGGTCGAGTCCGTAGCGCTTGCGCCAGGAGGCTTGCGTGCCGTGCTCGACGAACTCGTCGGGAACACCAACGCGGTAGAGTCGGCAGCCTTCGACGCCTTCGTGTTCCAGTAATTCCCAGACGGCGCTGCCAAAGCCACCGGCCAGGGCGTTCTCCTCGATCGTGATCAGCCGGCCCACGGTACGGGCTAACTCCAGCAACATGTCCCGATCCAGCGGCTTCACAAAGCGCGCGTTGACGACAGTGGCCGATACGCCCTCCCCCGCCAGTCGCTCCGCCGCTTGGAGGGCGGCTTCTACGCCCAACCCGATGCCAATCAAAGCGACATCCGCGCCGCGCCCGAGCACTTCCGCCTTGCCGATGGGGAGGGTTTGCGGCGTGGCGTCCAGCGCAACCCCCAGGGCGGTGCCACGCGGGTAGCGCACGGCGATCGGTCCATCGTGCTGGAGGGCGGTGTGGAGCATGTGCTGCAACTCGTTCTCGTCGCGAGGCGCCATCATCACGATATTGGGGATGCACCGCATGAAGGAGTAGTCGAAGACGCCCTGTTGCGTTTTGCCGTCGTCGCCGACGATGCCGGCGCGGTCGATGGCGAACACTACCGGGAGGTTTTGGATGCAAACATCATGGATGAACTGGTCGTAGGCGCGCTGCAAGAAGGTGGAGTAGATGGCGACCACCGGCCGCGCGCCCTGCCGGGCCAACCCGGCGGCAAGCGTCACGGCGTGCTGCTCAGCGATGCCGACATCGAAGAAACGGTCGGGAAAACGCGTCCGGAACCTGGTCAGCCCGGTTCCCTTGGCCATCGCTGCCGTAATGGCGACGACACGGGGGTCGTTTTCCGCCGCCCGGACGATGGCATCGGCGGCGAAGCTGGACCAGGCGGCGGCCCCGGGCTTCTTGCCGTCAACCGGCACCGGCGCCATGTCGTGCCAGGCTGTGGCGTCCGCCTCCGCCCTTGGGTCGCCCTTGCCCTTGACACTGTAGACGTGCACCATCACTGGTCCCGGCGTGCGGCGAGCCTCGAGAAAAGCCGCTTCCATCGCCGCGATATCGTGACCATCCACCGGCCCCAGGTAGCGAATGCCAAGCGCTTCCCAGAGGAACGGGCTCGTCGGGCCGGTATTGGCGGGAACAAACTGCTTGAGATGCGCCGGCAAAGCGCCGACGTTGGCACAGATCGACATGCCGTTGTCGTTGAGGACGATGATGGCGCGCTTGCCGGTACCGCCGAGGTGGTCGAGCGCTTCATAGGCCATGCCGGAGGTCATTGCGCCGTCGCCGATGATGGCGACCGCTTCACCTTCCTTGCCGAGCACAGCGTTGGCGAGGGCAACGCCGGTGGCGAGGGAGATCGAATGGCCGGCATGGGCGGCAAATACCGGATCGTGTTCGCTCTCGGTCGGCGACGGATAGCCGAAGAGGCCACCCTCCCGGCGCAGCGTCTCGAACTGGTGGAAGCGGCCGGTGACGAGTTTGTGGGGATAGCACTGGTGGCCGACATCCCAGAACAGGCGGTCGCGCGGGCTATCGAAGGCGCGATGCAGGGCGAGCGTCAATTCTACCGTGCCCAGGTTGGGGCCGTAGTGCCCACCGTTGCGCGGAATGACGCGCATCAACTCGTCCCGGATTTCCTGCGCCAGCATAGCGAGCTCCGGCGCCGTCATTCCCTTTAATTCATGCGGTCCGCGCAGACGTTCCAGCATGCCCACGACTTCCCCCCTTTTCTTCCGGCGGTCGTTCACTTCCGCCGTCCGCTTCTTCCACCGGCGTCGCCGCGAACTCATATCGATCGCGCAAACGCCTCTGTGCCCACCAGGTCGCGGATGCCAACACTGCTAACAGGATGAGCGCCTTGAACGGAGACCACACGGTCGCTACAAAGGCAAAAGACAATATTATCCGTTCAATTACTAGAACTTTGTGGGCATCCAAACCCGCTACGCGCTGGTAGGACCTTGGCTCCCCTTGCGCCGGTGCCATGGAGTCCCGACCGGCAGTATGGACGCGAACCAGTGCCACAACATCGCAGATTCCGGCGGCAAAAAACAGCAGCCAGAAGAGCGGCGTCCGGTCGATGAATATCGCAAAAGCGAGGCCAAGTACCATCCAGCCCGCCATCAAGGCCGCGGCGATGGCGGCGGAGACGGCGACGCCGTAGCGCACCGGCACCGTGCGGTAGCCCGCGGCGCGGTCGCCCTCCATGTCTCGCACGGCCCCTAACAGATTGGTGGCGCTGTCGTGGCAAAAGAATAGCGCCACCAACAGCCAGATGCGCGGCGGGACACCGCCGGTGGCGGCGATGCTGCCGAACAGCACCGTCAGCCCGGCCAGGACACCGCGATCAAAGTGACCAAGAAAGCCTTTCGCCTTGAAGGCTCGGGCGTACGCGACCCCGAGCAGCATGACCAACCAAGCCAGGGCGAACGTACGCCAACCCAGGAGGAGGGCGCCGCCAAAACCGGCGGCGATCAGGCCGATCATGAGCCAGAAGGCCTCGCGTACGCTGACACGGCCGGAAGGGATCGGCCGCATCGGCTTTTCCACCCGGTCCAGGGTTCGATCGTGGTAATCGGACGTGGCCAGCCCGGCTAGCCAGCCAATCGTCGGCGTCAGCCAGATCAGTGCTGCCCTGCCGGCGGCGAGTTGCCCGTGCGCGGCCACCAATCCCGCCGCCAGGCAGAGCGTGCCAGCATGGAACAGGGTATAGGGGCGCGCCATCTCCAGATAGGCAAACGCTTTCACTCGCAGCGGGAGTCTCATTGATTGCTCCCCGCGGCGGAGCGTTGGTAGGCAGCCAGCGCATGGAGCGGCAGGGCCACGGCATACATGCTGTCGGAGTACCACAGTGTGCTGTAGTAGAGGCCAAGCACGGCCGGCGTCCACGTGCCGTCGGGGCATTGCTTTCGCAATAACCAGTGCACCGCCTGACGCGCGGCGGGGGCGTTGAAGGAGGGGTCGCGCAACAGGAGCGCCTGTAAGGCCCATGCCGTCTCTTCCGCTGTCGACGGCGCGTCGGCTTCGCCGCCCCAGCCGCCATCTGGGCGTTGCGCCGACGCTAACCAGGAGGCCGCCCGCCGCGCCATCGGGCCGTTGCTCATACCAAGCAGCACCAGCGCCTCCAGGACAGAGGCGGTGCCGGCCACAAAGTTGCGGAACCAGATCGCTTCAAAGGAGCCATCGGGGCGCTGCGCCCGCTCCAGGTAAGTCAGCGCGCGGGTAACGGCCGGGTCATCGGGGCCGATCTCCGCTTCGGCAAAAGCGGCAAGGGCGTGGCCGGTGACATACGGGCAGGCCCGGTCGAACGGCATCCGGGAATTCTTCACAAACGTCGACCAGGAGCCGTCGCGATTTTGCATCCAGCGCATGAAGGCCACGCCCCGCTGGATGCTGGGCTGGTCGGGTGGATCACCAAGGCGCAGCAGGGCGCGGATGGCGGCGGAAGTGTCGTCCATATCCGGCCAGCCCCCCGGCTGGGCCCAGGCCCAGCCGCCGGGTTTAGCGCCGGTGGGGAAGCAGACGTCCTGGAACTGCGTCGCCCGGAACCAGGCATGCAGCGCCTGGTCGGACGGGTGGTCGAACGCCACATCCAGGGTGGCCAGCGCCAGCACCGTGAGGGCGCTGTCGAACGTCTCCAGATCGCGGTCAATCGGCCAACTACCGTCCGTGCGCTGACTCTGCTCGACATAAGCGGCAGCGCGGGCAGCGATCGCCTGTCCCGGTGTCTCGATCAGGCTCAAGGCGACAATGGACGTGAGGAATGCGGACTCTTCGTAGCCGCCGTTTGCACACTGGGCGCGCTCCAGCCAGCGCAACCCTTGCCGTTCGACTACTCGCCGTAACGGCCGCCGGACGCGGGCGACGGGCCGGTGGCGGTCGTGCACCATGGCCAGACTGAGGAAGGCCGGGAAGGTCGTGGAGATGGTGCGCCGAACTGGCCGGGGGAGGAGGGATATTTCGACCGGAAGGGCGCGTATCGCCCGCCAGGGCGCCAGGCCGGCCATGGCCCAGACGGTGCGACAGGGGCCGCTCAAGGTCGCTCGCGCCGGGTCGTTAATGGCGGCGAAGCCCCCGGCCTCGTCGATCCAACGCCGGCCGTGCTTGATCTGGGCGCTATATCGATTGGGCTGTTCCATGTGCAACGCGGCGACCGCCAGCGCGGTGGCGTTGAGCGTCGCGGCATCGGTAACTGCGTCTCCCCAGCCGCCATCGCCTTGCTGTGTTGCTGCTAACCACTCCGTTCCCGCCCGCAGGCGTTCGGCCAGCCGCGTGGCGGCGTGCCGGCGCAAGGCGACGGTCGCAATGGCGGTCGCCAGGGCGGAGCTGGACAGTTCGCCCACCCAGCTACCATTGGCGCGTCGTCGTTGTCGAAGGAAATGCACGGAGCGGTCGATCGCGGCGGCAACGGCGCCGTCGCCGCTAGGTGCATCGTGACCGGACAGTCTGGTTGCCAGCACCGGTGTTTCAGGGCGCATACGCCGGCCCTCCCAGCGGCCGAAAGGCGTACCATTGGTCCGGATATGTTCCGATCAGGCGCTCAAACCGCCACGCGACCTCCTGCATCAGCGATTGGATCTGCTCCGGTTCTGCTCCTGGTCGGGAGTGACCAGTTGGCGGATTGATCAGTCCATCGGCGCGGATACTCGCCTGGCCATCGGCGAGCGTCACCGCCGCGCAAGGCAGTAACGGCGCTCCGCTGGAAATGGCCAGGCGGGCCGGTCCGACCGGCAGATAGGCGCGCTGGCCGGCGAAACAGACCGCCACGCCATGGGCGCCCGGCGGCACGACATCACAAAGCAGCGCCACCGGCTCGTTGCGAGCTAGCGCGCGAAGGAGCGGTCGCAGCGACCGCGCACGCGGTACGATGCGCAGTCCGTGCTTCGCCCGCACCTGGCCGGCGAACGCCGCGCTCCAATCGTCCTCGACTACCGCCGTCAGGGGATAGCCCAGCGCCAGGCACAGCCGCGCCGCGAGGTCCCAGTTACCGAGGTGCGGCGAGACCAGAATCGCGCCGTGACCGCGTGCCAGCGCCTCATCCAGAAAGTGCTGCCCTACGATGCACGCCGGCGCCAGCAGTTGGGCGTCGGCAGTTTGGGTCAGGGCGAAAAACTCCAGCGACATGCGCCCGTAGTGCTGAAAGGCTCGCCGTACCAAACGGCGCACGGCCGGTAGCGTAGCCGGCAGTCGGAGGAGCGCGGCATAGTTTGCGGCGGTGGCCCGGCGCCGGCCGGGCGTGACCGCCCATACCAGCAAGCTGATGCCATCGACCGTGACGCGCAGGGCGCGCGCCGGCACGACGTTCAGCGCGGCCCCAATGAAGGGGACAAGCTGACCGGCGAGTCGGGCGGAAGCGAGGCGATCGGGCATGTTGCTAGCGATGCCGGTGAACGGCCATGCCGGCCAGGCCTGCTAGATGCTCGCGGCTGGTGGTCGGCGGCAAGGCCCCGACGTGGCGACGCGCCAGCGCGGCGAACTCTTCCGCATCGGCCCGCGCGCGCGCGACGGCGCCGGTGCTGCGGAGCAGGTCCAACAGGGCAGGCTGTTGGCTCAGGTCCGGCTGGGGAGCGGCGAACAGGTCGCGCAACCAGCGTTGCTGGGGCGGGGAGGCCTGCTCCAGCGCATAAATGATGGGTAGGGTGACGCGGCGGTTCGCCAGGTCACTCACCACCGGCTTCAGGATGACGTCCGCATTTTCGGTGTAGCAGAGCAGGTCGTCGATCACCTGGAAGGCCAGCCCCAGGTTTTCGCCATAGGCCCCGAGCGCCTGGATTGCCGGCTCTTCGCCGCCGCCCAGCACCGCCCCGATCTGGGCGGCGCTCGCTGTAAAGGTTGCCGTTTTTAAGTGAATCACCTGAAGATATAGCTCTCGAGTCACGTCTAAGTTACCGACTAGCTCCGCTTCTAAGGCCTGACCCTCGCACATTTCCATGCATGTGGCGGACAGCAGGGCGATCGCGCGCAACACGCGATCGCTGGGCACGCCGAGCGCTGCGCAACGGGTGAAGCAATGATAGGTTTGGAAGATCAGGTAGTCGCCGCCGAGCACTGCGTAGTCCAGCCCGAAGCGCCGGTGTACCGCCTCCTGGCCCCGGCGGATGCCGTCGCCGTCGATCAGGTCGTCGTGAATCAAGCTGGCGGTATGACCGTATTCCGTTCCCGCCACCGCCGGCAAAATCTGCTCCGGTTTGCCGCCAACGGCGCGGCAGGCTTCCAGCATCAGCGCCGGCCGCATCATCTTGCCCTGCGGACCGACGGCGTAGAGGCAGGCATCGCGGAGCGTGCTTCCGAGGGTCTGTTCGCTGCGTTGCAGGGCCTGAACGAGATAGTCGTGGACCTGGGCCAGTGCGGATTCATCGGGCGTCAGATAGGACGGCATCGCTGGTTCGGTGGCGATCACCCGGGCCTCCCCCCTGTCGGCGTTGACACGAAACAATGCAACAGTTCTGCGATTAGCATGATACGTCCCGCAACTCAACAACTAGCTCAACGCCTACTTACGGCGGCGCCGGCGGCAGTACACCCGGTGTATGCAGGGCGTGGCGGCCGCGGTTATGCTTCGGTCAGGTGCGCTGCAATTGGGGGTGGGAGAACAGGCATGGAGCGTCCCTTTCCGGCAAGCGCGACGCCTGATCGTCGCTCCTCCTCCCATCCACTGGCGAACCATGCGGTTCGTTTTGGCCGGTTGCTTGGGCATTACTGTCTCCTCCCCTTTCGGCACTTGCCGCGCGCCACTATCGGCAACCAGATCACCCTGCTCAGTCTGGTCACGACGGTGCCCTTTCTCGTCTTACTGATCGTTTGGTCTGCTCAGGGTAGCCAGGAGGCGTTCCACACCATGGCCGGATTGGTCTGGGCGACGGGTACGGCGGTCGGTCTCGGCGCCCTCTCCCATCGCCGGCTCAGTGTGCCGATTAGCCAGCTTGCCCATACGGCGCAGCGCATCGGGGAAGGCGATTTTTCGGCCCGCGCCCCATTTCAGCGCGCTGACGAGTTGGGCGAACTGGCTGGGGCGATGGACGCCATGACCGCGAACATTCAGAGCCTAACCGGCGAGTTGCTCGACGCGCGGGACCGCATCGTCCACACCGTGACCGAGGTCGGGCGATTGGCCTCCTCCGGAATCGATACCGATCAACTGTGGCCGTTGCTGGCCGACATCGCGCGGCGCCTTACCTCGGCGGACGGCAGCGCCCTGTATCTCTGCGAGGACGATGGCGTGCATCTCGCTGCCACCGCCGGGCTGTCCATCTGGCCGGCGCGTGGCGACCTTGCCAGCCGGCTGGCAAGACAGGCCTGGCCGGGTTGGGAGGCACGGCCGGTGTGGGCCGATCAGCGCATGGCTGTGCCCCTATTCGTCAACCAGGCGACGGTTGCTGTCCTGGAGGTCTATCGCACGACGGCGCCTTTTCCCCAGGAGATGGAGCGGCTGCTGGCGGTGTTCGGCCGTCAGGCCGGCTTGACCATCGAGCGCACGCACCTTCGCCGGCAAGCGGCGGACGCCTTTGCTTGGGAGCAGACCAGCCGGAACCAGAGCGAGTTTATCGCTATGGCGTCGCACGAGTTACGTAGCCCGGTCGCCTCCCTCCGCAGCTACGCCGAGGCCCTGAGCCGCCCGGAGGTGGTCCTGGATGAAGCCGAACAGCAGTACTGCCTGGAACGGGTCGAACATCTCAGCGGACGCCTTGGCGATATTGTGCATAATCTGCTCAGTGCTTCCCGTATTCGCTCCGGCCAGTTGCAGGTGACGATTTCCGCGGTCGATCTGGGTGCGTTGGTCCGCGGCATCGTCAGTGACACCCGGCGGCGCTATCCTGGGCACACGGTCCTGGAAGACGTATCGGAGCAATTGCCGGCGGCGTTGGCTGACCCCGTCTGCCTGGAAGAAATCCTGATGAACCTCTTGAGTAACGCCTTGCGCTATTCGCCTGCTGCCGGCACAGTCAGACTGAGCGCCGAAGCCGTGACGGCCGATGGCGTATTACGGGTGCGGTTGCATGTCCACGACGATGGACCGGGCCTCAGTAGAGAGCAGCAGAGTTTGCTCTTTCAGCGTTTCGTCCGCGTCACGGGGGAGCCCGGTGCAGGGCGGGAAGCGGCCGGCCTGGGCCTCGGCCTGTTTATCTGCCAGGCCTATGCCCGCCTGATGCAGGGAAGCATCTGCGTCACGAGCGAGCCCGGTCGCGGCGCAACCTTCACCGTGGATGTGCCGGCGGCAGTGCCGCCAGACAGAGGCGGGCGTGCCGGAATTGCCTGAGGGAACTGATCGCCCACTGGTCCTGCTTGTGGATGACGACCCCGATATCCTCATGTCCCTCCGTCTCCATCTTCGGGCCGACGGGTATGAGGTTGTCACCGCCGCCAACGTGGTGGACGGTATCCGGCTAGGCCAGGACCGGCTGCCCCACGTGGCGGTCGTGGACCTGATGTTACCGGACGGTAGCGGCCTGGACGTGGCGCGCGCTCTGCGCCGGCTCGCCGCCGTCCCGATCATCGTTCTGACCGGAGTCGACGATGAGGAGAGCAAGGTGGAAAAGCTGCGGGAAGGGGCGGATGACTACGTCACGAAGCCCTTCAGCGCCCGCGAACTTTCCGCGCGCCTTGGCGGCGTGTTGCGCCGGGCCTGGCCCGCCGGCCACCCCAGCGCAGCCACGCTGCACCTGCAAAACGGCGTCGAAGTCGACTTTATGCGCCGTCGCATCATCCGGGGCGAGGAGGTACGGCATCTCACGCCGACGGAGAGCCGGCTCCTCTGGCTGTTGATCAGCAATGCGGGCCTTGTCCTTTCCGCCCAGACGCTGCTCTCCCGTGTCTGGCCCGTGGGCGAAGGTTCCTCCGCGAGCCTGTGGGAGTACATTCGCCGCCTACGGGAAAAGTTGGGCGACGTCGCTGCCCAGCCGCAGTACATCATCACGGAGCGGGACCTGGGTTACCGCTTTGCAGGGGAGCCGCCGAAAGCGCCCTAGCGGCTCTTGGTGGCGCTCACCGTGACATGGCCGGACACACTCGTTGCCATCGGGCGAGGCGTGGCCGTGGCAGGTGCGGTGGCGGTTGCTGGGCCAGTTGCCGTGGTAGGCGGTGTTGCCCGAATGGTAGCAGTGGCGATGGCGGTCCCAGCAGCCGTAGGGCTGGCGACCGCCGTAGGCTGCGGCTCAGAGCTCGGTGAAGCTGCCGGAGACAGTACCGGCATTGGCGTGCTGCGCGCCGCTGATACCGGCGTCACGGATGCGACCGAGGTCGTCGCTTCCGGCGTTGGCGGTGGCGGCGTCACCGTGGGCGTCGGTGTCGGCGGACCGCTACTGGGGGAGGTGTGAACCACCGACCGGATATCCACCAATGAGCCGGCCGCCGGCTGTTGAATGGCCACGAGGCCCGCCGCCACGGTGGCTGAGGATTGGGGCGGATCCGTGGCAACCGTCAGCGGCAAGCCGGCGACCGCCTTTGCCACCTGAGCCGCTGTCATCCCCACCAGGTTCGGCAACTTGAGCTGGGGAGTCGGAGCGGCCGCCAGGCCGGACCGGAAGCGAGCGACCGGGTCGACCGCCTGGCCGTGGTCGTACAGGGCGACTGCGACGTGTACCGGTAGACCGGCGATGATCTGGCCCATGACACCGATGACCTGGCCGCGCTGCACAATGTCGCCGGGCAGGACGAGGGCGCGCACGAGGCGGGCGTACACGGTGAGGACGCCGTTCCCGTGGTCGATGACGACGGTCACGCTCACGCCGTCCGTACCGGCGAACACCACCGTGCCGGTGTCGGCCGCAACGACGGTGGCCCCGGCGCCACCACCGATCAGTGCGACCGGTTGCTGGGCGGTCGCCGCACTGATGACCGGTCCGGCCACTGGCCAGGCGTAGGTACCCGTCGCCTGGAGGCCAGGAACGGCAGTGGTTTGCGGCCGCGGTAAGCCCACGGCCGGCAACTCAATGCGGTTGACCACTCTGCCGGATTGCCAGTAGGGGCTGGCGGCATTGCCGGAGGTATAGTTCTGGCCTTGCACCGGCACGCCATTGCCGGCCACGTCGGCAAAGGTAGCGGGTACGGACTGGTCGTACCAGGCCCCCGGCTCTGTTCGTTCCACCATGAAGTGGAGGTGGGGGCCGGTAGCGTAGCCGGTGCCACCGCTGATGCCAATCGGCTCGCCCTGCTGGACCTGCTGGCCAATGCGGACGAGCAGGCCGTGGTACATCAGGTGCAGATAGAGGCCGCTCGTGCCGTCGCCGTGATCTATTACGACGTAGTTGCCGGCCCAGCCAAAGAGATTGACGTCGTCACCACCGGTGTTGGAATCGTCCCGTACGTAGCGCACCGTACCACCGCGCGCCGCTTCGATGACGCTGCCGGTCGGCATCGTGAAATCCCAGGCGAACGCCTCGACACCCTGGTGGGTGAAGGTCGTACTGTAGCCCTGGACGACGGAGAACGCCTCACCACCGGGCCAGGGCAGGCGGTAGGGGGAAGAAGGCGTCGGCGATGGTGGCGGGATTGTTGGCGTCGGGATCGCGTGCGTGGTTGAGGCGGCGGCTACGGCTTCGGGCGCGTTTAAGGGCCGCGCCGATGGTAAGAGCGCACTCACGGTCGGCGCCGCCGCAGGCGCATCCGCCGGCGTTGCGGGCACGGTAGTCGGACCTCGCCCATTTCCCTGATTAGTGGCCGGCGGCAAAGTTGCGTCCGGCAGTGCATACTCGGAGGTTGGCGCCGGCGCGGTGGTCGGGGCGGCGAACACCGGCGCCGATGTAGGCGACGGCGGCAACACGGCGGCGGAGGCTGTCCCTATCGGCGGCACCGGGCCCGGCATGACAGGGGCCAGCAGCAGGAGGATGGTCAGGAGTAATGGGAAGACGAGAACCATGCTCTGCGCACGCAGCCGCATCTGTCGCCGTTTCGTCACGTCCACCGGCTACACCCAACCCAATTCGTACCTTCGGAATGCCGAGTGTACCGGCCTGGCCGGCGCAAAGCAGCCGGGCGTGCCCCATTGGGGCACCAGAACGTGCTACCTGGCCCGCTTGACAGCCGAGTGGCCGGCAGGCGCCATGCGGTGATTCGTCCACTGCCTGAGGTGTACGTTGGCGGCAAACGACCAGTTGCGCCGGGCTGCCCCGTAAGGGTATACTCAATATCCGACGAACATACTCAGGATTCAGGAGCCGGTGCGGCGATGTTGAAGGTCTCCACCAGGGGCGAGTATGGCTCCCGCATGATGGTGCAATTGGCCCGTCAGTGGGGGGCGCTGCCTGTCGCGTTGAGCGAGGTGGCTGCACAGGAGCATCTGTCCCTGGAGTACCTGGAGCAACTCGCCGTCGCGTTACGCAAGGCGGGGTTGATCGAAAGCTACCGCGGCGTGCATGGTGGCTATACCCTGGCGCGGGCGCCGGAGCTGATTAGCATGGGCGAGGTGTTACGGGCCCTGGAAGGCCCGATTGCGCCAATGGTCTGCGTGAGCGAAGGTGTGGCCGACGTGGTCTGCGCCTTTGAAGCGCACTGTAGTACCCGGCATATGTGGCTGCAGGTTGGCAAGGCGATCTCCGGCGTGCTCGACGGCATGATGCTGGCTGATCTGGTGCCGGTACCGCCGCAACGGGAGCCGGTGCCCTACGCCCAGGTTCCGACCGGCGTCCGAATCCAAATGACGGAGAAAGGCTTGGTAGCTCAGCATGGTTAGTGGCGATCTGGTAATTCGTAATCTGCACGCGACGGTTGGGGGCAAGCAGATCCTCAACGGCGTCAATCTCACGGTCAGCAAGGGCGAAGTGCACGCGCTGATGGGCCCCAACGGCTCCGGCAAGAGCACCCTTTCCTACGCCATTATGGGGCACCCGAACTATGAGGTCACCGAGGGCGAGGTCTTGCTCAACGGCGAAAACCTCCTGGAATTGAAGGCGGACGAACGCGCCCGGCGCGGGCTGTTCCTGGCCTTCCAGGCGCCGATGGCGATCCCCGGTGTGAACACCCAGAACTTCCTGCGTCTGGCGATGAACGCTGTGCGTACCAGCGGTGTCGGCCCGCATGGGGAGGAAGGCGTCCTGTCCGCGCGGGAGTTCCGTCCGTTGCTCCAAGACAAGCTGAAGTTGCTCAAAGTGGACAACAGCTTCGTGAGCCGCTACCTGAACGATGGCTTCTCCGGCGGCGAGAAGAAGCGCGCCGAGGTATTGCAGATGTCGCTGCTGAAGCCCCAGATCAGCATTCTGGACGAAATCGACTCCGGGTTGGATGTTGATGCCGTGCGCATCGTCTCCGAAGGCGTCAATTCGTTGCTTGGGCCGGAGATGGGTGTGCTGATTATCACCCACTACCAGCGCATCCTGAATTACATCAAGCCGGACTTCGTGCATGTGCTGGTGGATGGGCGGATTGTCCTCGACGGCGGGCCGGAATTGGCCTTGCAGGTGGAAGATCGGGGCTACGAGAAGATCATCGATGACGCACGGGGCGGGTCGGCAGCGTAGGGGCGTATTGCATACGCCTCAAGAAGAGAGGGGAGACCACAATGGCGCTCGGTCAGGAGTTTGGCACCGACTATAAGTACGGCTTCCGCGACGCGGAGGCCCCCGTTTATAAGTCGAAGAAGGGGCTCTCCAAGGAGATCGTTGAAGAAATTTCGGCGATGAAGGGTGAGCCGGAGTGGATGCACCAGTACCGTTTGAAGTCGCTGGAGCACTTTATGCATCGCCCGATGCCCAACTGGGGCGGCCCGGCCCTGCACGACATCGACTTTAATGAGATCTACTACTACGTCCGCCCATCCGATCGCCAGGGACGGACATGGGAAGAGGTGCCGGAATATATCAAGCGCACCTTCGACAAGCTGGGCATCCCCCAGGCCGAGCGCAAGTATCTTGCGGGCGTCGGCGCGCAGTATGAGTCGGAGGTCGTGTACCACAGCCTCAAGGAAGACCTGCAGAAGCAGGGCGTCATCTTTGTGGATACGGACACGGCACTCAAGGAGTATCCCGAGCTATTCCGCGAATACTGGGGCACCGTTATTCCCTATAGCGACAACAAGTTCGCCGCGTTGAACAGCGCCGTCTGGTCCGGCGGCTCGTTCATCTATGTGCCGAAGGGTGTCCACGTCGAGCTGCCCCTGCAAGCCTACTTCCGCATCAACGCCCAGAACATGGGACAGTTCGAGCGCACCCTGATCATTGTCGACGAGGGCGCCTACGTTCACTACGTCGAGGGCTGCACCGCGCCGACCTACGCCAGCGACTCGTTGCACTCGGCGGTGGTGGAAATCATCGTCAAGCGCGGCGCGCGGTGCCGGTACACGACGATTCAGAACTGGTCGCACAACGTCTACAACCTGGTGACGAAGCGGGCCAAGGCCTTCGGCGACGCCACGATGGAATGGGTGGACGGCAATCTCGGCTCCAAGCTCACGATGAAGTACCCGGCGGTCTGGCTGATGGAGCCCGGCGCCAAGGGTGAAGTGCTTTCTATTGCCTTCGCCGGTGATGGTCAGCATCAGGACGCCGGTGGCAAGATTTACCACTTTGCGCCGAATACCACATCCACCATCACGTCCAAGTCGATTAGCAAGGGTACGGGACGCGCCAGCTATCGTGGCGAGATCAAAGTGCTGAAGGGCGCTCACAACAGCAAGTCCAAAGTCGTCTGCGATGCATTGCTGCTGGACGAACATTCCCGCACCGACACCTACCCCTACATGGAATTTGAGGTCGATGACGTCGAGGTTGCTCACGAGGCGACCGTCTCCAAAGTCGGGGAGGAGCAGCTCTTCTACTTGATGAGCCGCGGTCTTAGCGAAGCGGAGTCCGCCGGGCTGATCGTGCGTGGCTTCATCGAGCCGATTGCGAAAGAATTGCCGCTGGAATACGCCCTGGAACTGAACCGGCTGATCCAGTTGGAGATGGAAGGGTCGGTCGGGTAGCGGAGAAACCCGTTCGGGAGATAACCGCCCACTTGACCATAAATGGTCGGGCTACATTCACAAAGCACCCTAAAGGGCGCTGGGTACGAAGAAGCTTCATTGAGCCTCAGAATAGGCTCTCAGATGGTCGCTGTACCGTATTAGCCTGCTTCAGCAGGCTTTGTGATCGTAGCCCGACCATTTATCGTCGGGTGATGACCGGAGCAGCAAAGGAACGATTCTGGACATGAGCACAACGAGCACGATGACCGATTCCCCCACCGGCTATTCCCGCCAGTCGCTTGAGGCCATCCTGACGGCAACGTCGGAACCGCAATGGCTGCGGGACTGGCGGCTCCAGGCCTGGCACGTCTTTGAGGAGACGGCTTGGCCAAACAGCCGGACCGACGAGGAGTGGCGGCGGACGAACGTCATGGGGAGTATCCGCTTCGACCGCTACCGACCGCTGGCCCAGCCGGCGGCGCCGACGTTCGCGCTGTCCTCCCTCCCGATCGAGCTTGGCGTCGGTGAGGCATCAGACGAAGGGCGCGGCGGCTTGCTCGTGCTGCGCAACGGCCTGGAAGTCGTGGCCGAGCCGGGTGCGAGCGCCGACGGCGTGCTTTTTATGAGTCTGGGGCGGGCGGCGCGGGAACACCCGGAGTTGGTGCAACGCTACCTGGGGCAGCAGGCGGTGACGCCGACCTTTAATAAGTTTGCCGCCATGAACGCCGCCTTCTGGCAGGGTGGTGTCTTTCTCTACGTGCCGCGCTTCGTGGAGGTGGCACTGCCGCTGCAGGCGCTGCACTGGGCGGATGCCGCTGGAATGGCGTTGACGCCCCGCACCCTCGTCGTGCTGGACGATGGCGCTCAGGTGACATTTATTGACCAGGTGGCCTCCGCCGACGGGATTGACCTGTTCGCCAACCCGGTGACGGAGGTCTACGTCGGGCGTGGCGCCCGCCTGCGCTACGTCAACTTGCAGCAACTGGGGAACGCCGCCGCCAACGTCGGTGTCCAGCGCGCCGTAGTCAGCGCGAACGGGCAGTTCAACTCGCTGACCGCCACCCTGGGGGGGCGCTGGCACCGCTCTAACGTGGAAGTCATGATGAATGGCGAAGGGGCGGAGACGGAGATGCTCGGCATGACCTTCGCCGACCGCAACCAGTTCATTGACCACCACACCTTCCAGGACCATGTCAAGCCGGGGGCGAAGAGCGACTTGCTCTTTAAGGGTGCGCTCAAAGATCATGCCCGTACCGTCTGGACCGGCATGATTCGCGTCCATCCCAATGCCCAGCGCACCGACGCCTATCAGGCCAACCGCAACTTGCTCCTTTCCAGCAACAGCCGGGCGGATTCGATACCGGGGTTGGAGATCGGCGCGAACGAGGTGCGTTGTACCCACGGCGCCACGGCCGGTCCGGTTGATCCGGAGCAGGTCTTTTATCTGATGGCGCGCGGATTGTCTCGTGACGCCGCGGTGCGCCTGATCGTCGACGGCTTCTACCAACCGGTGCTGCAACGTATCACGCTGGCCCCAATTCGGGAGCAATTGACGCAATTGATCTCCCGGCGTGTCGAAGGGATCGTCGTCTGAGGATCATCGCCGGTAAACAATTGCCCGGTTGTTGCGCGGGCCAGCGTGTGGTACCATCCTTTCTGCGAACGGGGGTGACGCCCGGGTGAAGGGGTTGGTTGAAAGACGACCAATTCACGGTATGGCGGGCCTTCGCGCTCGCGGCTCAGTTCGGTGTTTCTCTGGGAGTCTGGGTGGCGATCGGCGTTTACGGTGGTGAGCAGTTGGATGCCCATTTCCACTCGGCGCCGATCTTCATCTTGACGTGCATTTTCGCCGGCTTGATTGTAGGGACCGTGAGCGGTATCCAGTTGATCCGGTTCAGTTTGCGACGCAGGTCAAGTTGATACATCCTGACCTCACCATAATCATGCGGCGCTTCGCTGCCCTGGTGGCAACCACCATGTTGCCGGCCGGGGCAGTGCTTGTGTACGCCGGCCGGCGAGACGCGGCCCTCGGCCTCTGCTTTGGCGCATTGATAGCGGCACTCAACGCCAGCATGCTGGCCCGGCGCATCAACAAATCGGCAACGCAGCGGGTGACGCAGGCGCAGCGGGTGATGCAGCAGGGGATGGGCATACGCTTCTCCATGATCTTGCTGGCTTCAGTCGTAGTCATCAAGACGACCCCAGCCGCCATTCCCACCTTCGTGCTGGGGCTGGTGGTGACGATGGCGTTGGCAATCGCCGTGGCGGCCCGCGCGCTGCTGGCGACGGCCCCTCTCTCTGCCCTGGGCATCTCTCACCCAATGCTGGGGGAGAGCCAGTATCGAGCGATTGGTCATCCACCCCGGTTAGAAGCGCACAGTGACCTGCCAAAAATGGACCATGCTCGACGGCGCGTTCCTTCTCCTCCAGGCTTGGGAGAGAGGCTAGGAGAGAGGGCCCGTCCGCCGCAGCGGACACCCCTGTCGTTTTCGGCCCCCAGTCTGAAAAGGAGTCCCCACCAGTGAACCCGGTCTCCGTCAACATCACCTTCGTCTTCCAGATTATCTCGTTTCTGATCGTCCTGTACTTCATCAACCGCTGGCTGGCGAAGCCGGTGACGAAGGTGATGGTCGAGCGCCAGACGCGGGTACGCGAGGCGTTGGCGGCGGCGGACAGGGCACGCGAAGAAGCTGCGGCGCAGCACCAGCAGCAAATTGAGGAGTTCAATGTTGCGCGGGCCGAGGCCCAGGCATTGCTCGCCAGCGCCCGGGCTGCTGCGGATAAGATGGGCGAGGAGCGGTTAGTGCAGGCACGGGCGGAGGCGGATCGCCTGGTTGAGCAGGCGCGGCGAGCCATCGCCCAGGAGCGCGAGCAGACCAAGCAGGAGCTCCGAGCCTATGTTGTGGACCTGACGATTGAGGCTTCCCGTCGGGTTATAGGCGCTACGCTAGACCTGGGGGGGCAGCACGAGCTGATCGTCAACACGGTGGACGACGTGTTTGCCAACGGCAGAGACGCCGCCGCCCGCGCGAACGGAGCGACGCCGCGTGCCTAGTGTACAGACCCTCCTCGCTGCCGGCCAGGCTGCCGCCACTCCTGCCGGACAACAGCCGACGATTCCTATCGGTGAGCACTGGCTGCAAAGCGGCAGCGGTCTAACCGCCATCAATTGGGACACGATCATCCTGACCTGGCTGGTTATCGCCGTGATTGTGATTCCTTTGTTCATCGTGGCGCGCAACTTCACCAGTGGCGTGCCGCGCGGGTTCCAGGCGGTGTACGAGTTCCTTGTAGAATTCGTCAACGGCTACGCCGAGCAGAACCTGGGAACGCGCGCCGCCACGATGATGCCAATGGCACTGACGATCTTTGTCTTCATTTTGCTGTCGACCTATTTGGGTCTCATTCCGATCCCCTACCTGAAGTCGCCCACCAGCGATCTCAATACCACGCTGGCGCTTGGCATCTTCACCTTCATTCTCGTGCAAACCCTCGCCATTCGGGAGCACGGCCTCGGCGGGCGCGTCCGTCACCTCTGGACGGGCATCCCCGTCCTCTCCTTCCTTATCAACATTATCGATGAGGTGGCTCGCCCGATCACCCTGGCCTTTCGACTGTTCGGCAACATCATCGCTGGCGAGATCATGATCCTGGTCCTACAGTCGTTGCTCTACAACGTGCCCTACCTGCTGCTCTTGCCGATGCCGATCTGGCTCGGTTTTAGCCTGTTCATCGGCCTGATCCAAGCCTTTATCTTCATGATGCTCTTTCTGGCCTACATCGGTCTCGCTGTCGAGCACGACGTGGAAGAGGAGCGGCACAGCGCGCCGACGGGCACGGTCGCTGCACACCCGGAGCACGCCTAGGGGAACGCGGGAGGAAGGGAGTCGCCAACGCTCGGGCGATTCGGCAACAAGGGCGCTAAAGTATCCCGGCAGGCTGTACGGGAACTCGCCGCGGTCCGTCTGTGGAGGCGGTGTCGCGTCAATGCAAGAGAGGGATTCATTTCCATGGACATGCAGCACGCAATTCTACTCGCAGGCGCCTTCATCGGGGCGGGTTTGATGCTCGGCCTGGGCGCCGGCGGCGCCGGCATCGGTGACGGCCTGGTGACTTCACGCACGGTGGAGGGCATTGCCCGCCAGCCGGAAGCGCGCGGCACATTGTTAACCACGATGCTGATTGGCGTCGGCCTGATTGAGGCGCTGCCGATTATCGCCCTGGTCTTTGCCATCGTGCTTATCTTCGCTACCCCCGGTAAGTAGCGCATGGCGCCTGCGAGACCGCGTCGCTACGCCGAAGCGCTCTTCGAGATCGCCAAGGAGCGCGGCGCGCTGGATGCCTGGGCGCAGGATCTCCACGCCGCGCTGGGCAAACTCGATAACGAGCAGATGGTGCATCAGTTCGGCAACCCGGAACTGCAGCCCGATCAAGTGCAGGCCGCACTGCAGCAAGTGCTCGGGTCGGCAGGAGCGCCGGAGATCCGTAACTTGCTCACCCTACTCATTCATCGCCGGCAGCTCGCCCAGTTGCCGGCAGTGGTCAATGGCTATGAAGACCTGGTGAACCAGGAGCGGCACATTGAGAAGGCGACCGTTCGTACGGCGGTGCCGTTGGCGGCAACCGAGGTGGAACTGATTCAACGCCGTCTGGCGGAGCAGCGCCACGCCAGCGCGATCATCATCGAGCAGCAAGTGGATCCCGGCATGGTTGGCGGGATTGTCGTCCGCATCGGTGATACCCTGCTGGACGGCAGCGTGGATGCCCGCCTGGCGACGCTGCGCCAGGCACTACTGCGCGAACGCTAGAGTCAGGAGGAGGACGACCATGGCCCTGAGCGCCCAAGACATTACTTCCATTATCCGCCGCCAGATTGAGGGCGTCGACCTCCCGGTAGAGCAGACTAGCGTGGGGACGATAGTCCAGGTCGGCGACGGTATCGCCCAGATTTACGGCCTTTCCGGCGCGATGTCCAGCGAACTGTTGGACTTTCCGCACGGAATCCGTGGCATCGCCCTGAACCTGCAAGAGGATACAGTCGGCGCGATCATCCTGGGTGAAGACAGCAAGCTCCGCGAAGGCGATGAGGTTCACACAACCGGCCGTCTCGTGGAAGTGCCGGTCGGGCCGGAGTTGGTCGGCCGCGTGGTCGATCCGTTGGGCCAACCGATTGACGGCAAGGGACCGATTGAAGCGAAGCTGACGTCACCAATCGAGAAAGTGGCGCCGGGGGTGATCACCCGGAAGGGCGTCACCGTGCCGCTCCAGACCGGCATCAAGGCGATCGACTCGATGACGCCAATCGGGCGCGGGCAGCGTGAGTTGATCATCGGCGACCGCCAGACGGGGAAGACGGCTGTAGCGCTGGACACGATCATCAACCAGAAGGGCGCCGGTGTCATCTGCATCTATGTGGCGATCGGTCAGAAGACCTCGAAAGTCGCCAACCTGGTGGCGACGCTGGAGAAGCACGGCGCGATGGAACACACGATCGTCATCGCCGCCAACGCTTCCGAGCCGGCGCCAATGCAGTACATCGCCCCCTATTCCGGCTGTGCCATGGGCGAGTACTTCCGCGACAACGGTAAAGACGCCATGATCGTCTACGACGACCTGTCCAAGCACGCCGCCGCGTACCGCCAGGTGTCGCTGTTGCTGCGCCGCCCGCCAGGCCGGGAAGCCTTTCCCGGTGATGTCTTCTACCTGCACTCCCGCCTGCTCGAGCGCGCCGCCTGTCTGAGCGACGAAGCCGGCGGTGGTACGCTGACGGCGCTGCCGATCATCGAGACCCAGTTGGGCGACGTATCCGCCTATATTCCCACCAACGTCATCTCTATCACCGACGGCCAGATTTATCTGGAAGCCGACCTTTTCTACCAGGGCCAGCGCCCGGCGGTAAACGTCGGCCTTTCCGTTTCGCGTGTCGGCGGCAAGGCCCAAAACCGCGCCATGCGCAGCGTCGCCAGCACGCTGCGGCTCGACCTGGCCGCCTTTCGCGACCTGGCGGCTTTCGCCCAGTTCGGCTCAGACCTGGATGCCGCAACCCGCGCTCGCATTGAGCAAGGTCAGCACATGACCTACCTCTTGCGCCAGCCTCAGTACCAACCGATGACGGTCGACCATCAGGTGGTTATCCTGTATGTCGGCGTCAACGGCTACCTCAACGACGTGCCGTTGGACAAAGTGAGCGCCTGGGAAACCGGCTTTCACCAGTATATGGACGCGCAGGGTAGCGCCATCATGCAGACGATCCGCGATACGAAGACGCTATCGCCCGAGCTCGAGGCGCAACTGAAGCAGGCGATTACCGACTACAAAAAGATTGCGTGACGACCTACCCCCGCCCCCCTGCCTTCGTAGGCAAGGGGGCGGGGGGTAGGTTCGCTAGGGAGTAACCATGGCTAGCGTACGAGATATTCGGCGGCGTATTCGCAGCGTCAAGAATATGCAACAGATCACGCGCGCCTTTCAACGCGTGGCTTTTAGCCGGCTGCGCGTGGCCCAGGCGCGCACGCTGGCCTCGCGCCCGTATGCCGAGGCGATGCGGGACGTATTGCGCAGCTTGCCCAGGGTAACCGGGAGCGAGCGAGATCCCTTGCAAGAGCAGCGTTCCGTCGCCAATATCCTGGTCGTCCATGTGACGCCTGATCGAGGCCTTTGCGGCGCCTTGCCCGGCAACATCAACCGGCGGCTGGCGCGCTTTATTCTGGACCAAACGGCGCCGGTGAGTGTCCTCGCCACAGGGCGGCGTGGGCGAGATTTCGTCTTGCGCAGCGGACGCAAGCTGGTGGCGGACTTCTCCGGCATGGGCGACGCACCGAGCGCCGCCGACGCCGCCGGAGTAGCACGCGCCGCCATCGAAGAGTTCCGGTCCGGGCGCGTCGACGCCGTCTACCTCACCTACACGCGGCTTGTCAGTACGCTGCGTCAGGAGCCGGCCGTCATTCAACTCTTGCCCGTGGCGCCGGCGGAGGAGCAGCAGGAGGAGAGACGCCCCCGCGCCCTGTACGAATTTGAGCCCGAGCCAGGGGAAGTGCTCCAGGCGTTGCTGCCCCGCTATGTCGAGATGCAAATCTACCAGGCGCTGTTGGAGTCGAAAGCCAGTGAGCAGAGTGCCCGCATGGTGGCGATGCAGAACGCCAGTGACAATGCGCGGGACCTGCAAGACTCGCTGACCCTTACGATGAATAAGGCCCGCCAGGCCGGCATTACCCGGGAACTGGCGGAGATCGTCGGTGGGGCGGCGGCGCTGGAGCAAGGATGAGGGCTCGCTGGTACACTCCAATCAATGCCAACGTCTTCGCCCATATACCTCGATCACGCCGCCACAACGCCGCTTGATCCGGCGGTGCTGGAAGTCATGCTCCCGTACTTCAGCGAGCGCTTCGGGAACGCTTCCAGCGTCTACCGGCTGGGACGCGAGGCGCGGCGGGCGTTGGACCGGGCGCGGCAACAGGTCGCGGCAGTGCTGCATTGCCCTCCAACGGACATTGTCTTCACCAGTGGCGGCTCGGAGGGAGACAACGCCGCGATCAAGGGCGCGGTGTTCGCCCGCGGCGCTCGCGGACGCCACATTGTCACCTCGGCTATTGAGCACGAGGCAGTGTTGCATACCTGCCAAGCACTGGCCGGTTTTGGCGTCGAGACCACTGTCGTGCCGGTGGACCGTGACGGCCGGGTGATGCCGGAAGCAGTCGCGGCGGCGATCCGTCCGGATACCGCCCTGGTCACGATCATGCTGGCGAATAACGAGGTCGGGACGCTCCAGCCGGTCGCTGAGATCGCCGAGCTTGCGCACCGGCAGGGAATTCTCGTACATACCGACGCCGTACAGGCGGCAGGGGCGCAGTCGCTCGATGTGCAGGCGTTGGGTGTGGATTTGCTCTCCCTTTCCGGGCACAAGTTCTACGGTCCGAAGGGCACGGGCGCGCTCTATGTGCGTTCCGGCAGCGCCTGGGCGCCGCAGCAACAGGGAGGCTCGCAGGAAGGGAAACGCCGGGCCGGGACGGAGAATGTAGCCGGCATCGTCGGGCTGGCGACGGCGCTCACACGCGCGGAAGCGGAACGGGAATGCGAAGCGGTGCGGCTTGCCGCGTTGCGGGATCGGTTGATTCGGGGAGTATTGGCGCGCATCCCCGACAGCCGGCTCACGGGGCACCCAACGTTGCGCCTACCGAACAACGTCAGCTTTGTCTTTGCCGGTGTCGAAGGTGAAGCGATTTTGATGGCCCTCGATGTCCAGGGTATCGCCGCCTCCACCGGCTCCGCCTGCACCTCCGCCTCTCTTGATCCCTCTCACGTGCTCCTCGCCCTCGGGCTGCCCGCGCCGCTGGCCCTTGGCTCTTTGCGCCTGACGCTCGGCCGCAGCAATAGCGATGCGGACGTAGACAGGGTTGTTGAACTGTTGCCGGCAATCGTCCAACGCCAGCGAGCAATGCAGTCCCTAGCGACTGCGTAGCCGTTCATGGATCTCTGGGTGCGCGTATTATCCTACGCCCTTCGGTCCTTCCGTTTCGTAGCGGCCGAAGGCGCGGAAACGAGCGTAGCGGCGTTCGGCCCAGTCGGTGCCGGACGAGGTGAGGCGGGCGAACTCCTCCAGGAGGGCGCCCTGTAGGTAGGCGGTGGCGGCGGCCGGGTCGCGCTGCGCGCCGCCGAGCGGTTCGGGGACGACACGGTCGATCAGGCCAAGCTGGCACAACTGCCGGGCAGTGATCTGCATCTGAGCGGCCGCTTCCGGCGCCGCTGCCACGTCGCGCCAGAGTACCATGGCGCAGGCTTCGGGGGCGATCGTGGAATAGGTGGCGTGCTCCAGCATGAGCACGCGGTTGCCCATCGCAATGGCGATCGCTCCCCCGCTGTTGCCTTCGCCGAGGATCACCGTGAGAATCGGCACACGCAACTCTGCCATGGTGCGAAGTATTTCGGCGATCGCCCAGGACTGTCCGCGCTCTTCGTCGCCCTTGCCGGAACTGGCGCCACTGGTGTCGACGAAGGTAAGGATCGGCAGTCCGAACTTGTCGGCCTGGCGCAAGAGACGCTCGGCCTTACGGTAGCCTTCGGGGCGCGGCATGCCGAAGTTGCGGGCGATATTCTCCTTGGTAGAGCGACCCTTTTGTTCGCCAACCAGCATCACAGAGCGACCGGCGAAGGTGGCGGGACCAGCGACGATGGCGCCGTCATCGCCATACCGACGGTCGCCATGCAGTTCCACAAAATCGCTGAATAAGGTGCGCGCATAGTCCAGGAAGCGGGGTCGCTGCGGATGCCGGCTGATTTGCACTTCATGCCAGGGACTGAGCTGGCTGTAGAGCTCGTGGACGGTGTGATCAAATTGGGCTTCCAGCTTGGCAATCTGGGCGGCGGCGTCTGGAACCTTGCTGGGATTCGCACGCTGGAGCCGCTCAATGCTGGAACGAATGTCGGCCAGCGGCTTCTCGAACTCCAGTTCACTGACGGTACGGTTCATTGTTGTGGTGATCCTCTACCCGCCATCTGGCTACCGAAAGTGGTGAGCGGTAGCCTGCTCTTGGCCGGTTTCGAGCAGTAATGGCGAAGGAGCGTGGTGACCGTTTGGCGCTGTTCGCCGCGCGGCACGATGGCATCCAGCATGCCATGCTCCAACATGAATTCGGCCCGCTGCATCTCTTCCGGCAGTTTTACCTTGACGGCCTGCAAGACCCGCGGCCCGCTGAAGCCGATGCGTGCGCCCGGCTCGGCGATAATGACGTCCCCGAGGCTCGCCCAACTGGCGGTGGTGCCGCCATAGGTCTGGTCGGCGATGAGGGAAAGGAACGGAACACCGCTGCGGTCCAGCCGCGCCAAGGCGGCGCTCGCCTTCGCCATTTGCATCAGGGCGGTCGTCCCTTCGTGGAGGCGCATGCCGCCGGACTGGGAGACGAGTAGGAGGCTGCGCCGCTCTTGCGCTGCCTGTTCCGCAGCGCGCGCAATCTTCTCTCCGGCGACGGCGCCGACGGTGCCCCCGAGGAATTCCATGACCATCACGCCAAGGATGATCGGCAGACCATCGATAGTTGCGCGGCCGGTGATCACTGCTTCCGGCGTGCCGGCGGAGGCTTCCGCTTCCGGCAGACGTTCGGCGTAACGCTTACCCTTGATGGTGAAGTCGAGGGTATCGATCGGGCGCAGATCGTGGTCCATCTCCTGCCAGGAACCGGCATCGACCAGCAGTTCCACGCGCTGCCCCACGGCGAGCCGGTGGTGATGCCCGCAGCGCGGGCAGACGCGCCAGTTGGCATCGAGGTCTTTGACATAAATCAGTTCGCGGCAGCCATGACACTTTTCCCACATGCCGTCGGGCAGATTCTCGACTTCGTGTTTGTCCAGTGTCTTATAGCGTTCGCCTCGTGCGCGGCGAATGAAGTCCATTCGCGGCCCCCTATCCTGTTGCCCGCGTCGCATCCCGCTCCAGCAGCAGCGGGAAGGCGTCGAGGCAGTATTGCGCGCCGGAGACGACCGTGAGCAGCACGCCAAGCCCCATGAGACCAGTGGCGACGTGCGCGTAGGGCTCCGCTCCAGCGATGATACCGGCCAGCGCGATGAGCGTCACTAGTGTCTTGAGTTTGCCTCCGGCGCGCGCCGGGATGACCAGTCCACGCGCGGCGGCGTAGCTGCGCAAGCCCGTGACGATAAACTCGCGGAAGATGATAATGATGGCGATCCACACAAAGTAACGCGGCTGTAGGCTGACGAGCGCCACGAGCAGGGAGGAGACGAGGACCTTGTCGGCGGTGAGGTCCAAGAAGACGCCCAGGTCGGAATGGAGGCCCTGTTGGCGGGCCAGATACCCATCAAAGAAGTCGGTAATGGCCGCCACGACGAAAATTGCGGCGGCAATCAGCCGATCACCTTCCTCGCCGCCGGGCCGGAACATGAAAAAGAGGATGAATGGGAGCAAGAGCACCCGAGAGACACTGAGCCCATTCGGCAGATTTATGGCGTTGGGCAGGTTCACACTGCTTCGCCGACCAGGTCGTGCGTGGTGCTCTCGCGCACTCGTACCTTGAGCATCGTGCCGATGCGGTGGCGGCCCCGTACCAGGACGGTGCCGTCCACCTCCGGGGCATCGCGGTGGGAGCGACCGACGCTCACTAGCCCGACGGTGCCGTGGTGGCGCGTGGACGGGGCTCGCTCCTGGGTCCCTTCGATCAGCACGTCGAGCGTCTTCCCGACGAGCGTCGCCTGCAGTTGACCCGATATCACTTCTTGGGCTTCCATCAGGCGCTGGCGGCGGCGCCGGCGAGTGCGCTCCGGCACTTGCTGCTCCATCTCGGCGCCGGGCGTGCCTTCTTCCGGGGAGTACGTGAAGACACCGGCGCGGTCGAAGCGCATCCGCTGCAGCCAATCCAGCAAGAAATCGAATTCGGCGCTGCTTTCACCGGGGAAGCCGACCATGAACGTCGTACGCACGGCAGCGCCTGGGATGCGCTCCCGGAAGCGCTCGATTAACTCCTCAGTGCGCGCAATCAGGTGCCCGCGCCGCATGCGCTTCAGTACGTCGGGATGAGCGTGCTGCATGGGAATGTCAATGTACGGACAGAACGTGGGGACCTGGGCGATGCGGTCGATCATCTTTGTCGTCAGCCGGTCGGGATGAATGTACATCACGCGAACCCAGGGAATTTCCGGCGCCTGGGTCGCCAGCGCCTCGAGCAGGAGTGGCAGGGAGGTATCGTCGCGGCGGTCAAGACCGTAGGCCGTAGAATCTTGGGACACCAGGATGATTTCTTTCACGCCGCTGGCGGCGAGTTGGCGCGCCTCCTCCACAATCCGCTCCAGCGGCTTGCTGCGATAGAGACCCTTCATGATCGGGATCGCGCAGAATGTGCAGCCGTAGTTACACCCTTCCGAGATCTTGATATAGGCGCTGGGCGAGTGGCCACGGCGGGACGTTGCCGGCCATTGATTGAGGACGGGCAGGCTGGCCGGGAAGCGTAGCAAAGAGCCAAGCTGACTGACGTCCGGCGCATCCTGCTGGCCCATCGGTTTTTCCGTCACACCAGCCAGCAAAGCGGGCAGCGTGCGCCATGCATCGATGCCGACGATCGTATCGACTTCCGGCAGGTCGCGCGCCACCTCGTCGGAGTAGCGCTGGGAGAGGCAGCCGGCGGCGATCAACTGCTGACCGGGACGCTTGTTTTGGCCCAGTTCCAGTAGACGGTCAATCGACTCCTGTTTGGCGACATCGATGAAGCCACAGGTATTGACGATCATGACATCAGCGGCGGCGGCGCGGTCGACGGGCACGTGGCCGGCGCCACGCAAGGCCTGATCCAGCGCCTCAGAGTCCACGGTGTTCTTGGGGCAGCCGCGAGTATCAATGTAAAAGCGCACGCAATCGACTTTCAGTTAGCGATAATTGATGAATTGCAAGGCGACATCGTAGCCCTGTTCCTGCTCACGCAGGCCCTGGATCACCGTCTGCAGTTCATCCTTGCTCTTGGCGCTAACCCGCACCGCATCGCCCTGGATGGCCGGTTTGGATTTGGGATGCTTGTCCCGAATGTACTTGCTGATCTGGCGTGCTAGATCGGAGGAGATGCCCTGCACCAGCTTGACATGCTGGCGAACCTTCGCCCCGGAGGCGTCTTCCGGCTTCTTCCACTGCAAGATCTTCAACGGCAAGCTCCGGCGGACCAACTTGCTCTGGATAACGTCTTTGATCGCCGTCAGCTTGGATTCGTTTTCGGCCAGGATCACCATCTCCTGGGCCTCCAGGTTGATTTCGAACGGGCTGTTCTTGAAGTCGAAACGAGTGCCGAGTTCGCGCCGCGTCTGATCCAGGGCATTAACTAATTCCTGACGGTCGAACTGCGACACAACGTCAAACGAATAATCAGCCGGCATGGGCAACCTCTATCCTACGCGATATGTACGTTCTACCACCTGCCCCGGCTGGCCGACGACACCCTCTGACTTGCCGTTGAACGTGACGTTCACGCCCCCGGCGTTGCCAAAGCGGACGGTAATGAACTTTACGCCATCCCATGTGCGCGTGGTTCCAGGTAACAGTGTACCTTCAAATGCGACCTGGCCGTCTACCGTCACGCGTAACCAACTGTCGCTCAGCGCCTGGAGTGAGAGTACCAGAGGTATGGCCGGCGTGGGACTCGGCGCTGTGGTGGGGGATGGGGGGGGCGGGGCGGGCGGCGCCGTCGGATGCACGGCAACCGCGGTCGGCGGCGGTGTGGGCGCCGTGGCCGGTTTGGTGACAACAGCGGCCGCTGTCGGCGCCGGGGAGGCCGGTAGCGTGGGAATCGGTGTGACCGTTGGGATCGGGACGGCCGTCGCCACCAGGGTGACCGGCGTTGGTGAAGGTGAGGCGGCAAAGACGCTGGTGGACCGGGAGGCGGTGAACTCGCTGTACTGTCGGAAGATAAAGGCGATAAACGCCACCAGCAGCACCAACAAGAGGGTGCCTGCCAGGGCGCGTGGGTTCGGGCCGCGCCAGACCGGTGCCGAGAATTGCTGTGGGGTGCGGCGGTGCGGCCGCTGGTAGGCACTGCTCTGCTGCTGTTCCAGCGTGCCGATCAATTCCTCAGCGTCAAGGCCGACGAACGTGGCATAGTTGCGCAGAAAGCCCCGTACGTAGACCGGCGCCGGGAGGTCCGCGAAGCGTTCTTCTTCCAGGGCGCGAAGGTAGCCCACACGGATGCGCGTCCCGCGGGCAACATCGTCGATGCTGAAGCCGCGGCCCTCCCGCGCTTCGCGTAGTTGCTGACCGAGTTCCGCCACCGCCTCGCCTCCGTCGCGGCGAACCCGCGTAGCCGCGCAATTCTACCGACGCGCGCGCCGCCGGTCAACGTGCAGGGGGCCGAAGGGTACCGACCAGCTCGCCACCTTTTTCGGCGCTGACCCTCCCTGGTATCCTAGCCGCATGCTGATGCTTTTCCACGGTAGCGACGCGGCGCTCTGCGACGAACAGGTCATGCGCGTCGTCACGGTCGCAAGAACGACAGATTCATCCGTCGAGGTGAGCCATTTCGATGGTGAAAGCGTGAGTGTCCAGGCGCTGCAAGGGGCGCTGACCACCTTTTCGCTCTTTTCGGCGGCGCGGCTGGTCAGGATCGACGGGATAGCGGCCCGCTTCCAGAAAGATGCGGCCCTGCGCGAGGCTCTTACCGCTGCCTTTGGTGACATGCCGGAGGGTTTGGACGTCCTCTTCCGGGAAGGGCGCGACCTTGGCGCAACCCACCCGCTGGCGCACGCGGTCCGTGCCGCCGGTGGCGACGTCACCGCCTGCGGCCAGCTTAACCGCCGCGACTTTCCCGGCAAGCTGCTGGCGGTAGCCCGCGACCTCGCCATCGCCATCACTCCGCAGGCGGCGGAACTGCTCGCGGACCGCTGCTTCGTGGAACAGGAGGTTGACGGTCGGAAACGCTTCGGACCGGACTTGACCAAAGGCCGTACGGAACTCCTGAAGCTGGCGACCTACGTTGGCGCGGGCCGGACGATCGACGATCGTGTCGTGGCGGAGTTGGTAGACGAGCCGTTCCAGCAGGTGTTTGCTTTCACTGATGCCTTGTCGGCGCGCCAACTTGCCCGCGCCAACGCGCTGCTCGACCAACTGCTGACCCGCGGCGAGGCGCCTCAGATTGTGTTCGCCAATGTTGTCCGGCAGTTTCGCCTGCTGCTGCTCTGCGCCGCCGGCCAGCGCGAGCGCGGTGAGACGGACTTCCTCCGGCGGGGCGAGTTTCACCTGCGGGACTTTCAACTCCGCAACCTGGAGCGTCAGGTGACGGCGTTTCCTTTGTCCCGGCTGCGTCAGATCTTCGGCCTGCTCCTACGCGCCGACGAGGCGATCAAAACCGGCCGGCTGGACGCTGATGCCGCCCTGCGTCTCCTGTGCGCGAGCATTTGCACCGGTGCGGACCTGTTACCGGTACCGGTATGAGCAGCGGACGGTCGGCCAGGGCCGAACTGGCGGACCTCCTGCAGCAGGCGTACCTTCCGAATGTCGTGACCATCCGGCAGCTCACCGGACGGGGCTTCGACAACGAGGTCTACGTTGCGCAACTGAGCGGTGGCCGTCAGGTCGTCTTGCGACGCTGGCAAGAGCCGCGCGAGCCCGAGGAGCCCAGAGCGCGTTTTCTTCTCACGCACGGTGTCCCAACGCCGCTACTCCTCGCCGCGACGCCCACCTGCGCCCTCTACGACTTCGCGCCGGGATCGC
>JBPCLN010000159.1:0-34837 GCA_051003235.1 Chloroflexota bacterium
GCATGTTGGAGCGGCTACAGGCGGCGCCCGCGATAGCGTTCGATGTCGAGACGACCGCCCCCGACGAGATTCGGTCCGAACTGGTTGGGGTGTCGTTGTCTCCCGCCTCGCACGTGGGCTTCTATATCCCCGTCGGCCACCATCCGGCGGCGTTGGTTGGCCCCGACGGGGCTGCCGACGGCCAGTTGACGCCGGAGCGCGCCATGACCTTGATGCGCCCTTTGCTGGAAGATGCCCAGCACCCGAAGTACGCGCATAATGCCAAGTTCGATGTCACGGTGCTGGCGCGCTATGGCGTGCAGGTGCAGGGGCTGACTTTCGACACGATGGTCGCCGCCTATCTGCTCAATCAGCGCGGCCTCGGCCTGAAAGATATGGCGCTCCGCGAACTCGGCGTGGAGATGACCCAGATTACGGACCTGATTGGCAAAGGCAACAAGCAAATCTCCATGGCGGATGTGGCCGTGGACGACGCCGGCTACTACGCCTGCGCCGACGTGGATCTGACCTACCGGCTGGTCGCCCACCTGGAGCCGCAACTACGGGCGCAGGGATTGGATCGACTTAACCAGGATATTGAGGTGCCGCTGATCGGTGTGCTCTCCGCGATGGAACTGGAGGGCGTCGCCATTGACCTGGCACGGCTCCAGGAGCTTTCCCATGACCTGGGTGCCAAGCTGCTGGCGCTGGAAGCGGAGATCGTGACGCTCGCCGGCCATACGTTCAATATCAACTCCACGCAACAGTTGGCCCGGGTGTTGTTTGAGGAGTTGAAGTTACCTTCCAGCGCGCGGACGAAGACGGGTTTCTCGACGTCCTCCGATGTGCTCGAGTCGCTGCGCGGTCGCCACGATATCGTGGCCAAGGTCATGGAGTACCGCGAGCTGATCAAGCTGAAGTCGACCTATGTCGATGGGCTACCCGCCCTCGTCAATCCGCAGGACGGGCGCGTCCATACCTCGTTTAATCAGACCGTCGTTGCCACCGGCCGGCTCAGTTCCACCGATCCCAACTTGCAGAATATCCCGATTCGGAGCGAGGTTGGGCGGCTGATTCGGGCCGCCTTTGTGCCGGGTCGCGAGGGTTGGTTGTTGCTGGCTGCCGACTACTCCCAGGTGGAACTGCGCGTCCTGGCGCACTTGTGTAACGATCCGGGGCTGACGGCGGCCTTCCTCGCCGACCAGGACATTCACAGCGCCACCGCCTCCAAGGTCTTTGGGGTCGAACCGCTCGCCGTGACAGCGAACCAGCGCCGCATCGCCAAGGTCATCAACTTCGGCATTCTCTACGGAATGGGTGGGCAGGCCGTCGCCCGGCAAGGGGAAGTGTCGCGCCAGGAAGGCGACGCCTTCATTGCCCAGTACTTCGCCACCTTTCCCGATGTCCGCCGGTACATTGACCAGACGAAGCGCGAAGCAGCGGAACAGGGCTACGTCACCACGCTCACGGGCCGGCGGCGCAGCATGCCGGAGCTCCAGGATCCGCGCCGAGAAATTCGGGCCGCCGGCGAGCGTGCTGCTGTGAACGCCCCCGTCCAGGGCGGCGCGGCCGACATCATCAAGGTCGCAATGATTCGCCTCCACCAACAGTTTCAGCAACGCCAATTAGCCAGCCGGATGATTTTGCAGGTCCACGATGAACTGGTCTTCGAAGTGCCGGCGGCCGAACTCGCTACCGTCGCGCAACTGGTGCGTGCCACGATGGAATCGGCGATGGAGCTGGCAGTGCCGCTGAGAGTCGAGGTTAAGGCAGGGGCGAACTGGGCGGAGATGCGGGCAGTAGGGTAGGGATGCGACAGGGCCGCCGGTGCGACCGAGTTCAGGCCGGCCGCCGTCCCAGCGTGACAACCTCGAAGAGCGCGAACACCGCGACCAGGAGGACACCGGTCACCGGTGACCAGAGGTCGATCATGCGGGTCGCCAGGTTGAGTTCCAGGCAGCCGGCGATCAACAGGCCCTGACGGAGGGCGTCGTACGCGACGATAGTGGCCTGGCGGGCCGGAGCCTTGTGCTGGATGAGGATGACTGCCAGGCCCACCAGCCCCCACACCGCGCAGCCGCTCGCCAGCAGGAAGGCAATCTGGTTCCGACTCACGTCAGGCGGCATGGTCGTGACGATGACCAAACTGGCAACCAGCCCGCCGATGAGAAAGGCGGCAAGCAAGATGACGATGAGCCGGCCTGGTTGCCGGACACCATGACGGGCGGCACGCCCCGCCTGGCGGGCCAGCTCCTCAGCCTGGTGGCGACGCTGCCCGGCGGTCGTACCTCGCCGCCGGCGCTCCAATAGTGACCGGCGGGTACTGTCGCCCGCGCCCTCAAGGTTGATCCGCGTGGTCATTCGCTTTCGTCCATCCGCAGCCAACTAAGCTGACCCTCCAGCAACTGCCAGACGGTCGGACCGAGGCGCAGTTCGCCGCTGCTGACGCCGGCGCGCGCCGCCAGCGCCGGCAATCGCTCCTGTACTAACCGCCGTCGCAGGCGCTCCACACCGTCGCGCTCACTGAGATCCGTCTGCGCCAGGAGGCGGTCCATCAGCGAGCCGCCAAAGCGTACAGCATTCGGCGCTTCCACCTTCGCGGTGATATCGGGTTCCACAACCACCGGGGTTGGCTCCAGCACCGGCGGGAGTGGCAGTTGGTCGAGCATACCGGCAATGCGCTGGAGCAATGGCAAAAGTCCATCATGGGTCACCGCAGAAATGACCAATACTTCCCGGCGGTCGCCATACGCCGCGCGCAGGCGTTCGGCATTCGGCGCCGTTTCCGGCAGGTCGGCTTTCGTCACGACCAGGATTTGGGGGCGCTCCGCCAGTTCCGGGCTATGCAGCCGCAGTTCGTCGTCGATGACGCGCACATCATCCAACGGGTCGCGGCCCTCCTGACCGGAGCCGTCGACCAGGTGCAGCAAGAGACGGGTGCGCTCCACATGGCGCAAGAAGGCGTGACCCAGGCCGATCCCTTCGTGGGCGCCTTCGATCAGGCCGGGGATATCGGCAATCACGATCGTGCGGTCGCCCAGCGTCGCCACGCCCAGGTTCGGCTCTAGCGTGGTGAACGGATAGCTGCCGATCTTCGGTTGCGCCCGAGTGACGGCGGCCAGAAAGGTGGATTTGCCGGCATTCGGCAAACCGGCCAGGCCGACCTCGGCGATCAGGCGCAACTCAAGCTGGAGCGTCCGCTGTTGGCCCGGCTCGCCGCGATCGGTCACCCGCGGCGCCTGGTTGGTCGCCGTGGCAAAGTGCGTGTTACCCAAGCCGCCGCGCCCGCCGCGCGCGACCTGGACGCGCTGGCTTGGGGCGATGACGTCGGCGATCACGGCGCCGGTCACCGCGTCGCGGGCGATCGTGCCGGGGGGCACACGAAGCACCAGATCGCGGCCCTTTTTACCGTGGCGCCGGTTGCCCTCGCCGTCGCCGCCGCGATCGGCGCGAAAGCTGCGTTCGTGGATGAAGCGGGTGAGGGTGTTGAGATTGGCATCGGCTAAGAGATAAATCGAGCCGCCTCGCCCGCCATCGCCGCCATCGGGGCCGCCGTAGGGAACGAAGCGCTCCCGCCGAAAGTGGGCGCTGCCGTTGCCGCCATCGCCGGCGCGGGCCACGATCGTGGCTTCATCGGCAAACATGGCAATCCAGATCCAGCTTCATCGGTTGCTAGGCGCGGGAAGCGGGCAAGGGGTTCCCGACAGGGAACCGCACCATCGCCACGGTGCCGCCGGCGGTGTGCAGGGAAAAAGAACCATGCAGGTCCTTGTCGACCAGGGTCCGCACGATCTGCATACCGAGACCACCATTGCCGTCGAGCGTAAACCCCTCCGGCAAGCCGTTGCCGTCATCGCGCACCTCGACCACCACGTGCTCGTCCTCCAGGCGGACGCCGACACCAATAGTGCCACGCACCCGCCCTTCGAATCCATGCTGAATGGCGTTGGTCACCAATTCATTGACGACTAGGGCAAGGACTGTCGCCTCTTTGGAGGCGATCTGGGGATTCGAGGGATGCGCGTCGTAACGGATGCGGACGGAGGTCGCGGAGAGTGCCGTGGTGACGGTGCCGACGACTTGCTGGACCACGTCGCGCACGCCGGCAATCCCGATATCCTCATGGGAGAGGAGGTCGTGGATAGCGGCGATGCTCTGGATGCGCGCCACGCTCTCCGCCAGCGCAGTCCGCTCGTCCGGTCCGCGCGCCCGGCGCTGCTGCAAAGAGAGGAGCGCGGCGATGGTCTGCAGGTTGTTTTTTACGCGATGGTGCATCTCCGCCAGCAGCGTGCTCTTCGTCTGCAGTCCTTGCCGGACTTCTTCGTAGAGTTTCGCGTTTTCCAGGGCGAGAGCCGCCTCGTTGGTGAAGGCGGAGAGGATCTGCACGTCTTCGCTGGTGAACCGGTCCGGCGCCATCGTATACAGACAGGCGGCGCCGAGGGCGCCCCGTTTCGTGAGCAGGGGGATGGCGAGCAGGGAACGGTACCCTTCGCGGCGAACATCCATCTGGGAGGCGGCAATGCGGTCGTCGGCCCAGGCATCCGCCACGATCACCGGTTCGCCGGCCTTGACGGCCATACTGACGACGCCATCGCCCATCGGCATCCGCACCCGTTCCCGGTACTGCGGGCTCAAGCCCTGACTGGCGACGATATGGAATTCCTCCTGCGTCGTGTCGCAGGTGAAGATGGCGCACATGTCGGCCCGGCCGAGTTCGCGCAGGTAGGTGACGATCGACTCCATAACCTCACCGACGTCCAGGCTGGAGGCGACCAGCGCCGATACGCGTTGGAGGGTCGTCAGTTGCTCCACCTTCCGGCGCAACTGATCATCGGTCTGGTGATAGAGGCGGGCGTTTTCGATGGCCAGGGCCACCTGTCCGCCCACGGTTTCTACGAAGGCGATTTCGTCCGTGGTCCACTCTCGCACGAGCGTCGTCTGGACGTTCAGTACGCCGACCAGTTTTTGCACGGTAAAGAGAATGATCGGCACGGACAACATGGAGCGGTAGGATTCTTCGCCCGACTCGGGGATGTACTTGAAGCGCGCGTCGGCCCATGCGTCGGGTACGGCCACCGGCTTGCCGCTCTGGGCGGCCCAACCGGTGATGCCCTCACCGATCAGCATTCGGGCCCGGCCAATGACGTTGGGCGAGAGCCCGGTGCTGGCCTGTAAGATGAGGTCGTTGCGCTGGTCGTCGAAGAGATAGATACTGCAGAGATCGCTGCGAGTGACGCTCCGCACGGCCTTGACGGTCAACTCCAGCACCGTCGGCAGATCAAGGCTGGAGTTGGCGGCGCTGTTGACGGCCTGGAAGGCGGCCAGTTGCTCTATGCGCGCCGCCCAGGTCTGGTCGATGACACCCGGGGTATTGATGAGCGTCGCGTTGGCCTGCGTAAAGGCGGTCGAGAGCTCGGTGGAGAGGGCCTGGACGGAAAGGCGTAACCGGCGCTCCGCCTGTAACCGCTGCGCCGCGTCCTCCGTGGAGTGGTCCATGATTTCGGCGACATCGTCGGCCGCTTGCCGCACCCGTTCTAGCAGGGGACCGAGCCCTTCGGCGTCACTCGCGGTCCGCCGGCCGAGCTGCTCCAGTCGCTGACGGAGGAACGGCGCCATGCCGTCACGGCAGGCCAGCAGGAGCAGGTCGCGAAACTGGTGGCGAAGGACGTCGCCGTGTTCTTCGCGGCAGGTGGGTGGCGCGATAGGGGCGCTCGTCGCGCTACCCCTGCCTACGACGGAGGAACGCTGGAATCTCAATGTTGGCGTTTGGCCGACGGGGGGCAGGAGGGCGCACAAACGGTTCGTCCTCCGGCGCCGGCTCCGGGTCCGATTTGGCCGGCGGCCGCGGCTCCGGTGTTGCGGAACGTTCGGCAGCCGCCACCACTGGCGTTTCCCGTACCGGCGAGGGAGGAGGCTGGTAGGTCGGGGCCGGGGCGCCGCCGGTGGGACGAGAAAGCGACGCTGTAGGTCGTACCGCGGCTTGTGGTGCGGCCTTCTCGATACGGGCTTCGAAGCCGGTGGCAATGACGGTGAGTTGCACTTCGCCGTCGCGCCGGGCCTCGTCGATCACAGCGCCGAAGATGATCTGGGCATCGGCGTGGACGACGCGCTGGATGATCTCCGCGGCAGCATTGACCTCAAAAATCGTCAGATCCGGTCCGCCGGAGATATTGAACAGCACGCCGCGCGCTCCGTCGATGCTGGCCTCCAACAACGGGCTTGCCACCGCCTGTTGCGCGGCATCGACCAGGCGATTGTCGCCGCGCCCCCGGCCAATCGCCATCATCGCGGAGCCGGAGTTGGCGATAATCGCCTTCACGTCGGCGAAGTCGACGTTGATAAGGCCTGGGATGGCGATAATGTCGGAAATTCCCTGGACGCCCTGACGTAGCACGTCATCCGCCAGCCGGAAAGCATCGCTGATGCTCGTCCGACGGTCAGCCACTTTCAGCAAGCGATCGTTGGGGATGCAGATCAACGCGTCAACGTGCTTGCCCAACTCGGCCAGTCCTTTGGCAGCCGCCTGCTTGCGCCGGGCGCCCTCAAAGGCGAATGGCTGAGTGACGACACCAACGGTGAGAGCGCCCGATTCCCGGGCCAGGCGGGCGACGACCGGCGAAGCGCCCGTGCCCGTGCCGCCGCCCATGCCGGCGGTGACGAAGACCATATCAGAGCCGCTGACGGCCTCCCGAATTTGGTCGATGCTCTCTTCCGCGGCCGCGGCACCGCGCTCCGGGTCGCCACCGGCGCCCAGGCCGCGCGTCAGGGCTGAGCCAAGGTGGAGCTTGGTCGGGGCGTCGGAAATTGCCAGCACCTGGGAATCGGTATTGACGGCGATGAAGTCGACGCCGACCAGCCCGGCTTCGATCATGCGGTTCACGGCGTTGTTGCCGCCGCCGCCGACGCCGATCACTTTGATCATCGTCACGCGATTGACATCGGGGAGACCACCCGCTTGAGGGTGGTACGAGGGAGTGAACATACGCTCTGCGCTCCTTGGACGGTCGCATGCCAACGCATTACTGCACCACGAAGCATAGGGTATCGGAACGGTGTGACAAAATGCACTGAGAGAGATGGCCCCCGTTCCGACAGCACCAGCCGCCCGTCATCTGGTCGGAGGGCCAACGGGGGCGCCAACTCGCCCGATGCCGGGAGGCGGGGCTACGGATCGCGTCCGGCCCGGCACCCAGGACCATATGTAGACCCAGTTCGGGCGGGAGTATTCCTTGCCTTCCAGCGCAAAGCCAGGCAGTTCGGCAAAGATGCGCATCCAGTCCTTCTGCTCGTCCTTCGTCTTCGCCCGCACTTCCGATGGCGTCTGGACGGCGATCAGTTCCCGTATCAGGCGTTTGACGACCGCCGCATCGGGCTGCTCGCCAAAGGTCCCGGCGTCTTTGACCGTGACCACGCCATCTACGCGGGTGTACCATTCGAGCATCCCCGCGAGGTGCCAGTCATTTGCCTTGGGGTCCCAGCGTTCCAGCATGAGCAACTCGCCCCGCCGGGCGGCGTCGACATAGCTCTTCCGAGGAGTCTTGCCTTTTGGCCGGGAGAGGGAATTGCCAATGCTGTCATAGATGGCGTCGCAGTCGGCCTCTGTTGCCAATCGCAACTCGTACGTGGAGTCGGAACTGGCAGCCGCCGCGCCGCGACCCGATTTGTGGCTGGATGCCATGATTCTCCTCCTCCTTCATTGCCCTGCGGCCCATTTGCGTGTCATGTCGAAGACTGGGCTACCGCCAGTATCTGTCGTGGTGCGGGGATATTCACGAGGGCACCTGACGACCTGTGCAGCGAAAAAGCCCGAGGTGAGACGTCAGCAGCCCGGGCCGGCCAACGTGTTTTGTTGGGGCCGGCTCGGCAACCTCGTGTTGCAGCTAGCTGATTATGCCTGGTGCGAGGCGCCCATGGAGTTGCCAGGCCCCGCCTGCGGCTTCCGGCATGCTCCACTCCCTGCAACGCCACGGCGCGCCTACGCGCAAATTCAAGCACGCGCAGTATACCACAGCGCTCCGGGTGGTAGTATGCGGAGCGCCGGTTTCCCAGGCCGGCGGCGACGGAAGGAAAACCACGTGGCTCGCCCGGCAGGTCTCGGCAAAGGGTTGGCGGCGCTGTTACCCGATGATCGCCCGGTGGGCCTGCTGGAACTGCCGGTGGAGAGCATCGAACGCAATCCGCACCAGCCACGCAAACAGTTCGATGGGCTGGACGAGCTAGCAGCATCAATTCGCGACCACGGCGTCTTGCAACCGTTGCTGGTGAGCGTGCTCTCCGACGTCCCGGGAGAACGGCCACGATATCGCCTGATCACCGGCGAACGCCGGTTGCAGGCCGCAACGCTGGCGGGTGTCTACCGCGTCCCGGCGGTCGTCAAGGAAGTGAGCGACCAGCAATTAGTCGAGCTTGCCCTCATCGAGAACATCCAGCGCGAGGATTTGAATGTGCTGGAAGAGGCTGCCGCCTACCAGCACCTCATCGGTGACTTCGGCCTGACGCACGAGGACGTCGCCAATCGGGTGGGAAAGGCGCGCGTGAGCGTTGCCAACGCCTTGCGCTTACTTCGCGCGGCGCCGGCGGTGCGAGAAGCACTGCTCCGCGACGAGATCACGGAAGGCCACGCCCGAGCGATTCTCGGCGCGGGTGACCTCCATAACCAGGAGCGCCTGTTGGAACAGGTCCTGGCCGGTGGCGCCAGCGTCCGCCAGACGGAGGAACTTGCCCGTCGCTATGCGCACCAGGCGTTGGAACTCCTCCCCACTCCGACGCCAGTACCCGAACGCGACCCGGACCTGGTACGGGTCGAACACCTCTTCCGTCAGGCGCTCGGCACCCGTGTCAAGCTCGACCGTTCCCGCCGCGGCGGCCGCCTGACGATCTTCTTCGGTTCAGACGAGGAGTTAGACACCCTCTACCACCGACTAGGCGGGGGCTGAGGGCCAGTCGAGATCCTGTACTCTCCCGCACCAATCCGCGACGTATCAGCGAACCAGTGTTGCACTCAGTGTGAGCGTCGTCACTTCCGGCGGGCAGCGGAAGCGCAGTGGGACGGATGCGCCCATGCCGGAGCTGATATACATTGGGCCGTAGGCGGTCGTGATCAGCCCGCGGTAGGCGGGCAACAGCACGCGTGAATGGGTGACGAGCGGCGGGAGGAACGGCAGGCGCACCTGGCCGCCGTGAGTGTGGCCGACGAGGGTCAGACCGGGGCAGCGGGTCAGCGCGCATTCCAGCACATCCGGGGAGTGAGCCAGCAAGAGCACGGGGTCGCCCGCTGGAATAGCGGCCAGGACGGCGGCGGGATCGGCGCGATGCTGATGCGGCTCGTCCACGCCACCGATCCAGAATGGCGCGCGGCCGTCGCCAAGGCGGACTGCCTGGTTTCGGAGCACCGTAATTCCCGCATCCTCCAGGGCCGCCACGACCCGTTCGATGCAGTTGCCGCGCGAGCGTGCCGGACGTTCTCGGCGCCGGATCAGCGGCTTGCCCACGAGTTCGGACAGGGCATTGATGAGGGAGTGCCTTTCCCGGTCCGGCGGATCGAAGGCGTTGCCGTAGTCATGGTTGCCGAGCACGGCGAAACGGCCAAGACGGACCGGCAGCGCCCCCAAAAGGGCGGCAAGTGCTGGAGCATCCTCGTCCCATTCAATGAAGTCGCCCGTCAGCGCGATCAGGTCGGGCGGCGCGGCGGCTGTCTGCGCCGCCAGCTCGGTGAGACGCGCACGTAGCCAGCCGTCACGCGGCACATAATGAAAATCGGAAAGGTGGAGAATGGAGAGGCCCTCCCATTCCGCAGGCAGGCCCGCAAACGGGACGGTCAGATGACGATGCGCCAGCCGGCGCGGCTCCAGCCAGAGACTATCCGCCGCCAGCACGCCGCCGGTGAACGCGGACGCGATGAGCGCCGAAGCGAACCGCCGACCCGGGGCCATCGCGCCGGCCCCGAATCGAGGGAACGCTGGCACGTGCTCTAACGCCGCCAAGTGGCGATCACTGCTGGGAAACCGCTAACGCGGCCTGCTGCTCGTGCATTGGCAGCGTGACTATGTTGGTTGCGTTGGTTGCGTTCAGGCTGCCCATACGGTAGCCGGCCAGGTCGACCGTCACGTAGGCGTAGCCCAGCCGCTTCAACTCGCGCACCACCTGATCACGAATCTGGGGCTCGGCAAGCCGCGGCAATTCAGCCGCTTCAACTTCGATACGGGCGATCTTGTTATGGTGGCGCACCCGCAACTGGCGGAAGCCAAGGCCACGCAAGAATTGCTCTGCCTTGTCCACCTGCTCTAACATGCCGACTTGAATCGGCGTGCCGTGCGGAATTCGGGAGGAGAGGCAGGCCATCGCCGGCTTATCCCACGTCGCCAGATGCAACTCCTTGGAAATATCGCGGATCTCCGCCTTGGTCAGACCGGCGGCCTGTAAGGGATGGCGCACCTGCTGCTCTGCCGCCGCCTTGATGCCGGGGCGAAAATCACCGACATCGTCGGCGTTGTAGCCATCGGCGATCACCGCGAAGCCGCGGTCCTGGCGCAGCGCTTCCAGCTTGGTGAACAGTTCGTGCTTGCAGAAATAGCAGCGATCACCGTGATTGGCGACGTAATTTGGGTCGTCCATTTCGTCGGTGCGAATTTCCTCCACCGGCACGCCGATCTCCCGCGCCAAGGCGACTGCCTGATCCCGCTCCGATTCCGGGTAACTCGCGGAAACAGCAATGACGCCGAGCGCGCGATTGCCCAACACCTGGTGCGCGACCTTGAGCACGAGCGCACTATCCGCACCGCCGGAATAGGCCACAATGACCGAGTCCATCTCGCGAAGCAGGTGCTGCAACGCCTGGTACTTTGCCTCATGAATCATGACTACTTGCTCCCTCCGGGATGCCTCACCGCTCGCTGCCGTCGCAGTCGCACGTTCACCTTCCCATGCTACCTCGGCCCGACAGCACCCAGCGCCTGATCGAGGTCAGAGATAATGTCTTGCACGTCCTCAATGCCGATGGCGAGGCGGAGCAAGCCATCACCGATGCCGGCGGCGAGACGGGCGGCCGGTGTCAAGGCGCGATGCGAGGACATGGCAGGATATAGGGCGAGTGAGTAGACGTCCCCTACCGTCGTCGCCGGCAGTACGAGACGGAGGCGCCGGAGGACATCAAAGGCCGCCTCCCGATTGGGCTTAGCGAGATCAAAAGCGACGACGCCACCGAAGCCACGGTCGCCGAATAGCCGGCAAGCGACGGCGTGGTCGGCGTGGCAGGGCAGGCCGGGGTAGTAGACGTGGCCGACACGGGGATCCTGTTCCAACCAGGCGGCGACGGTCGCTGCCCCCAGGCAATGCTGACGCATGCGCAGTGGCAACGTCTTCAGGCCGCGCAGAGCCAGCCAGCTCTCAAAGGGAGAAAGCACCGCTCCGACGAGGCGCAGCGTCATTGCCAAGGGCGTGGCCAGCTCGTTCCCAGCGCAGACGACTCCGGCCGTGATGTCCCCATGGCCGGCGATGTACTTCGTCACGCTATGCACGACGGCGTCGGCACCCCACGTCAATGGGCGACATAAAAACGGGGAGGCGAAAGTGTTATCGACGATGGCCCGCGCGCCGGCGTCGTGGGCGGCGGCCACGACCGCTGGAACGTCGGCAACACGCAGGAGGGGGTTCGAAATCGTTTCCAGCAGCACGACGCGCGCCGACAACTCGCGGCAACGCTGACCGACGGCCGCCGCATCGTCCATCGCCATGGTCTCCACGCGCACGCCGAGCGGCGCCAGAATCGCCTGCAACAGCGTATGGCTGGCGCCATAGAGATCGCGTGCGGCCAGCACGCAGTCGCCGGCGCGTACCTCGAGGGCAATTAGGGCTGCGTGCAGCGCCGCCATGCCGGAGCCAAAGGCCACCGCGGTCGGGGCTTCTTCCAGGGCAGCGACGGCATCCTCGAAACTATTCGTCGTGGGGTTGGCGTAGCGCGAGTAGACGTAGCCCGGGCGGTCGCCGGCAAAGATGGCCTCGAGTTCCTCCGGGCTAGGCGCGGTAAAGCTACTGCTCGCATAAATCGGTGTGCTGGTGGGCGAAAAAGGAGGGCGTATTCCGTGTTCACCGGCATGGACCGCCCTGGTGGCAAATCCAGTCACCCTGTCATCCCTTTCTCTGAGCGCCGACCTTCACCATACCACTGGGGCGGGCGTTCCCCATGCTCGAATGGGGCGCGCCGTTGGATGGTATCGTCAGAACAGGCGAATAATGCCGAGGAGCCCACACCCTGGCGCCAAAAATTTGTGGCGGCAGCGGCCAAAGTCAGAGACGGTAATAGAATAGAGGGTCAATCGTGGCACATATTTATGCCGGTGAGTTGACGCGCATTGACGGCGAGGCGCTCGGGGCGATGAAGACCTTGCCGGATGATTTCTGGGTTTTCGCCGAGTTCAACGGCATCAGCCGCAATGTCGATTGGTTTGTGACGCGGGCAGCATCCCACCTCCCGTCCGTCTTAATGCTGATGGAGTTGAAGCGCGTTTCGCGGCCCCTTCGCGGTTCGATCGATTGTGCCTGGGAGATCACGACTGAGTCCGGCGGCTGGCAGGAGATCGCCCCCTCGAACAGCCGCGACATCAACTACTACTGGCAGTCGGTGAATACTGCCAATGTCCTGGCCGAATGGCTCTGGAATCACCAACAACGCTATCGTGAGCTGACGGACGTGCGCCCGCAGGAGGAGTTCAAAGTCTGGCCCGACCTCGTCCTGCTGAGTCCGGCCGACGTTGGGCACCGCCTGCCGTTGGGCCCGCCGAGTCGCTACGGTCGCTGGTGGTATACCCTCGACGACTGGTTGCGTCACGTATTGACCTGGAAACCGCGCAGCGGGATCTCGCTCACTCCACGGGAACTGACCAGTCTCGGTGAAGCGCTTGGCCTGGAACGAGTCGCCGCCCAGCCATTGCCGACGGGACCGACGAATGTCCGGTCACCGGACGACCTGCTCTCTTTTGTGACATGGCTCCGATCGCTCGACGAACGGCTGAGTCGTATCGAGTCCCTTCTGGAGACGGCTCCCACGGCTGCGCGCCCGGTCGCCACGGAAGGCGCCGTCGAGCGGAGGACCGGCGACACTGCGCGAGGAGCGCGAGAGTGACGGCTCGTCGTGGCGGCGCTTGAGCTGGCCATCGGCGTCGCCATCGTCCTCGCCGTCTTGTTCGATGTTTTCCAGACGGTGGTGCTCCCCCGTCCAACCCCAGCCGTCTTCCGCCCCAGCGCTGCCATCATCGGCTCGCTTTGGGCTCTGACGTATCACGTGGCGATCGGGATGCGCAACGCCGGACGTCGAGAACTGGTGTTAGGAACTTTTGCTCCCTTCATCGTTGCCCTCTTGCTGGTGACGTGGGTCGTCCTTCTGGTCGCCGGCTATGGCCTGATGTTGTTCGCGCTGCGCCACCAGGTCCAGCCATCGCCCACTGGGCTGGGCACGGCGCTCTATTTTTCCGGCGTGGCCCTATTTACCCTTGGCTATGGCGATTTCGTGGCTGTCGGCGCCGCGGCGCGGGTCATCGTTTTAGTCGAAGCGGGCACCGGCATTGGGATTGTGGCGCTGGTCATCACCTTTCTTTTCACCCTATTCGGCGCCTACCAGCGACGCGAGACATTGGTGATCAGCCTGAGTGCCAGGGCTGGCGCTCCCCCCTCCGGTCTGGTGCTCCTGGAGACGTACGCCAAGCTGGCAATGGTGCCGGAACTGGCCCTGGTCTTCGCGGCCTGGGAGACATGGTCGGCGGAGGTGCTGGATAGTCACCTCTCCTATCCCCTCCTCGCCTTCTTCCGCTCGACCCATGACAACCAGTCCTGGATCAGTGGGCTGGGCGCGGTGCTGGACGCGGCGGCGCTTGTCCTGACGACCGTGGAAGACGTTCCGCGAGGCCCCGCCTACTTGTTGCAGTCCGTCGGTACCCACCTGGTCGGCGACCTTGGCCAGCACTTTCATCTCAATGGCAGTCACGATCCTTACGTGGAAGAGGCGGAATTTACGACAGCGCGGGACCGCCTGCTGGCCGCCGGCTACCATCTGAAGGAGGCCCCTAGCTCCTGGCTGGCCTTTTCCCACCTGCGTTCCGAATACGCCGGCATCCTCAACGATATGGCGAAACGCTGGGCGACGCCGCCCGCCCTCTGGATCGGCGACCGCTCCCGCCTCCGTCCCCACGGGCGGGGGCATAGATGACGTTTGAACAACCAATTGGCTACATGGGATGTCGTCGTAGGGGCAGTCCCCGTGCCTGCCCTGGTGCGGATGCTACCCACCGGCGTAGTCCATGCTGTGGGCAGGGTAGGCACGGGGACCTGCGCCCAATGCCTGCTTTTGTTCGGCAACCGAGGAGATAGAAGAAGGAGCAGATTATGGCCGAATCCGCCGCCGCACAATTACTGATTACAAACGCTCGCATTTACGGGCCTGATCGCACGGCGGACGCCGGCTGGCTCCAGACCGCGGGACGGCGGATCGTTGGCATCGGGTACGGCCGGCCGCCGCACTCGCCGGCTGCCGAGTCCGTGCGCCAGATCGATGCCCAGCAACGCCACTTGCTCCCTGGTTTCATCGACCTGCACGTGCATGGCGCTGTCGGCCACGAGGTCATGGATGCCTCGGTCGCGGGGCTGCAGGCGATGGCGCGGTGCTATGCGCGCCACGGTGTCAGCGGCTTCCTGCCGACCACCTGGACCGCGTCGCCGGAGGCAACGTTACGGGCGATCGAAACGATTGCCGACGCCAGAGGTCCGGTCGCCGGCGGCGCCACCATTCTGGGGGCGCACCTGGAAGGTCCCTATCTCAATGTGGCAAAATGTGGGGCGCAGGACCCCCGCTTTGTACGGCGAGCCGATCCCGTTGAGAGCGCGCAGCTCCTGGAGCGGGGCGTCATCCGGTTAGTGGCGCTGGCGCCGGAGTTTGCAGAAAATCTGCGGTTCATTGATGACTGCATTAGCCGCGGCGTGACGGTCTCCGTCGCGCACACCGGCGCTACCTATGAACAGGTACGGTGCGCCCTGGAGCACGGCGCCAGCCAGGCGACGCATACGTTCAATGCCATGACCGGCTTCGGCCACCGCGAACCCGGGGTGGCCGGCGCGGTGCTGGCCCTCAGGCACCTGCGGGCGGAACTGATCGCCGACAACGTCCATGTGCATCCGGCGGTGATGCGGGTATTAGTGGCGGCGAAGGGCACCGCCGACGTCATCCTTATCACGGACGCGATTCGCGCCACCGGCATGCTGGACGGCGACTATGGCATTGACAGCCGGACCGTCACGGTCCGAAACGGCGCCGTTCGCCTGCCGGACGGCACGCTCGCCGGCAGCGTCCTCACAATGGATGTCGCATTGCGTAACATTGCCGCGGCGACGGGGCTGCCACTGCGCGACTTGTGGCCGCTGACGAGTCTCAACGCCGCCCGTGCCATCGGCCTCAGCGCCGCCAAAGGGAGTCTAGAAGTCGGTAAAGACGCCGACCTCGTCCTCCTGGACGACCAGTTCCAGGTAATGTTGACGGTGGCGGAGGGAGCCGTGGTGTACGAGGCATAGTGGTGCAACCAGCACCAACGACTGCTGTTGCCGGTGTTGGGAGCGTTAGGCACGTAAGGAAGGGCTGCGCTGCGCCTTGATCAGGGTATCCGTGACGCCGGCGGCCCAGTCTTGGACGCGTTCGATGTGCTTCGGCAAGGTGCGTTCCGGCAACTGGTCGGGGGGCCACCAGCCGAATTCCGTGGACTCGTCGGTCTCCGCCAACTCTCCGCCAACGACGCGGCAGGCAAAGGTGAGCACCACCTCTTCCGCCTGAGGTTTGGAGTAGACGCCGATCAGGCGCTCGACGGTGACGACGAGCTCGGTTTCCTCCAGCACCTCGCGTACCGTGCCTTCGTCCACCGTCTCGCCACGTTCCAGTCCGCCGCCCGGTAGGTTCCACCAGCCGCTGTCCCGACGGCGCGCGAGCAGGACACGACCGGCGTCATGGACTACGGCGAAGACGCCGATGCGGAAGCGGGGAACGGCAGTCATCGCTGCGCTGCCAGCACGGGTGATTGCTCAAGGTAGGCCAGTGCCTGCGCCGCCAGCTCCGGCGGCACGTCGGCCGTGCGGATCGCCTCGCCGATACGGCGCGGCAATACCCAGATGTTGCTGCCCTGGCGCACCTTCTTGTCGCGCTGAATTGCGGCCAGCACCGCGGCAGGGTCGATGCCGGCGAGGCGCACCGGCAGGTGCAGTCGCTGCAAGGCCTTTTCTATGCGCGTAAAGTCACGCTCCGGCAAGATGCCCATGTGGACGGCCATCCAGGCGGCGGCGACCATGCCCAGGCTCACGGCATGGCCATGCAGGTAGCGTTGATAGCCGGTGGCTGCTTCGATCGCCTGGCCCAAAGTGTGTCCATAGTTCAGCAGCATCCGCGGCCCTTGCTCGAACTCGTCTTCTTCGACGACCCGGGCCTTGATGGCGAGGCTGCGTCGAACCACTTCCAGCGTGCGCTGGGGCGCAAGATCGTTCAACTGCTCTGCTTCGGCCTCCATCAAGTCGAACAGATCCGCGTCCAGGATCACGCCATACTTGAGCACTTCCGCCCAGCCGGCGGCAACCTGTTCCGGCGGCAAGCTTGCCAACAGCGCAGTATCAACGACTACCAACTCCGGCGCTTTGAAGGCGCCGATCATATTCTTGGCCAGGGGGTGATCGACGGCGACCTTGGCACCGATGCTGCTGTCCACCTGGGCTAACAACGTGGTGGGAATCTGGACGAACGGCACGCCACGCAGGTAGGCGGCGGCGACGAAGCCGGCCAGATCGCCCGTCACGCCGCCCCCGAAGGCGATCAGCGGGTCGCGTCGCTCCGCGCCATGCTCGGTCAGCCAGGTCCAGAGGTCTTCGGCGTGGGCGACCGTCTTCGCCGTCTCGCCATCCGGCGCCTGTGCCACCGCCGCGATTTTCAGTTCACCAGCCAGTGCCTCTTGCAGGAGCCCGCCAGCCAGAGGCCAGACAACGCTGTTGGAAATCACGAAGGCGCGCCGTGCCGGCAGCCGCTCGCGGAGTAAGGGACCAAGCTGCGCCAGGATTCCGCTGCCGCTGACGATATCGTAGCGGCCACGTTGGGCCGTCAGGCTGGTACGGACGCTGAGCGTTTGGACGGTGGGGGCGGTGAAGTGGGCCAGCGCACTCCGCGCGGCGCGCACGACCGCCTCTGCCGGCTGCGCCGCGTCGAGGCGCAAGTGGGCCTGGGCATAGAAGGGGCGACGTTGCGCCAGCAGTTCCGTGAGACGGGCGCTCGGGTCTGCGCCAGCCAGGAGCGGGCGCCCGCCGGCGCCACCGCGAGGCGCCACGCGGCCGGCGAGGACGGCCGGGTCGGCGTCCAGCCAGATCAGGCAGTGTTGGGCGCAGCGGATGCGCGTTTCCGGTACCACTAAGGCGCCGCCGCCCAGGCTCACGACGGCCGGTGGACCCGCCAGCGCCGCCCGCACCTCCGCCGCCTCTAACGCCCGGAAGTGCACCTCCCCTTCCGCGGCGAAAATCTGGGGAATGGTCCTCCCGGCTCGTCGGGCGATCGCCGCGTCGGTGTCGATGCAATTTAGGCCGAGCTGGCGAGCGAGCAGCCGGCCGACGGTGCTCTTGCCGCTGCCGCTGAGGCCAACGAGGATGATGTGTTCGGCGGCCATCGCCCGTTCAGACCGCGCCGCGCGTCGGGGGCAGGGGCACATGCTGCCCAAGCTTACGTTCCGTACCGGCCCGCAGCCGCTCGATATTGTCCCGATGTTGCAGGATAATTACGGTCGCCCCAATTATGGCGAAGGCGGCGTACGGTCGTGGCTCCTGACCAATAGCGACAAAGGTGAGGATGGCAAGGGCGGCGATGACGACACCGACGAGCGAGCCGAGGGAGACGAAGCGGGAAAGCGCAATCACGACGCCGCCCGCGGCAACGCACAGCACCATGGCCGGCGGAAACAGCACCAGCAAGGCGCCGGCGGCCACCAGCACTCCTCGACCGCCACTGAGCTGGAGGAAGATTGACCAGTTGTGGCCGGCAATCGCCGCCAGGCCGGCGCCGGCCTCCGCGATATGCAAGGCGTTGACCGCCCCGCCTTCCAGGAGCAGCTTTGCCGCCAACACGGCGCAGGCACCTTTGGCAAGGTCCCCGACCACGACGCAGGCAGCTGCGCCCGGTCCGAGTGTGCGCAGAACGTTGGTGGCGCCGGTCCGGCCACTACCGTAGCGGCGAATGTCCACTCCTTTATACAGGCGACCGACCAGGCCGCCAAAAGGGATGGAGCCAAGCAGATAGCCGGCGACAATAGCGGCGAAGATACGGGCGACCAGCATCTGCGATGCCCTCCTGGTGCCGTGTTTTGCCCACTATACCATAGCGCTCCTCGGCGCTTAGACGGCCGGCTTTGACCAGAGTTAGGGCCGTTGCCAGGTCACGGTGAAGCTTGTTCCGTCAAGGCTGAGCGGCGACGGCTCCGCGCGAGTCTGCCCAGCGCTATCGAGCATGCTGATGCCGGCCGCCGCCCAGGCGGCGTTGCCGACGCTGCCCGATATGCCGTTCATCGTCGTCGCGGCGCCGCTCAGGCCGATGGCGCTGAAGTTCGCCAACGGCACGATCTGGTCGCCCTCCGCCGGCGCCTCTACCACCCATTCAGCCGAGTCCCGGCTGCCGCGGGAGGAGCGGTCCACCGAAAAACCATGCCCACTTGTGGCGTCCGTGATGGAAAGGCGGAAATTCTGGTTGCCCACGAATTGCACTTCAGCAAATACCGTGTCGCCGGGCCGGATAGCCAGAGCGGCGGTGCGGGCGGCTGAAGGGTAGATCTCCAGCCAGGCGTAATAGGTGGCCTGACCGCCGCTGCACGTTGACGCGGTGCCGGTCTGCTCCACCGTGGGGCTGAATACGCCGTCGATGCCAACCCAGACGCCGACCGCCGCATCGGGTGTGCTGGCGCAGTTGACCGCGGGAACGATCCAGCTTGCCTTCACGTCGGAGACCGTGCCGGGTTGGCCGGTATTGGGGTCCGTCGCCGCGACATAACCGGACCAGTTCTCGCTCGTGGTCGCCGAGACCGGGTAGGGCACAGTGGGACTGGGCGGTGGTGGGGACTGGGGCGTCAGCGCCGCCGGCGGCAGGAGGCCGGTGGCCTTGGCGATGTCACCGGCGTTGGCGATGGTCACCTGGCCGGCGGCCGCCCAGGGCTGGGGCGTCAGCCATTGTTGCAGCACCGCGCGCTGCAGTCGGACGACGATGACGCTGCCGTTGCCTTCCGGCGTGGGGAGGCTCATCGGCAGGCCATAGAGCGTGATCGGATCAGCGACACCAAAGTAGGCGGCGCGAATGGCGGAATTAGTGGCGAGGAACTGCTGGTGGCGAGCCACGACGCGCGGCCAGGACAGACCGGCATCGGCGCTCGTGTCCGCCGGCGGTGGCGTGAAGTAGCGAGATTGCAGCACGCCATCTAGCCCGGCGTCGTGGAGCACGTCGAGGACGTTCACGACACTGACCATACTGCCATCCCACCGCAAGATGCCTTTTTGCAGCGCCTGGTTGGTAGTTGAGGCAATAAGAAAGCGCGTCGAGATGGGGTAGCCGAAGGCGGCTACGCCGCCGGCACGGGTAAACGTGCTCCAGAAGGGTACGCCGCTGTCATCGGTGACGGCGAAGCCCGGCTGGCCGCCGCCGCCGCCCTGGCCGTTTGCCTGACTGTAAAAGTGCCCATTGGCGATGGGAAAATCGGCGCTCACCTGAGCAAACGCCGGGGCAGCGGTGGATAAAAGGAATACGAACAGCGCCGTAAAGCAAAGCGCCCCACGCCGGTATCGGCGGGTGAAGACACCCATAGCCGGTGGGTACCCTTAACTAGCAACGCTGACATGGCCTCACCGCGGGGCCACATGCATGGACACGTATAGTATTACTCCCATAACGGACTTGTGAGGGCGGCGTTACGCCGCTTGGGCCTGCAGGGAGATTCCCGTGGTGCGGTGGGGAACACTGACTATGTCGGCGGGCAGCAACCGGGCGTGCCGGCCGTTACCGGCATTAGGTGGGATGTGGAGACGACGATCCACGCGCTAGCCACCGCGCCGCCAGCCTGGTGGCGCCCGCCGCTGGACATAACGCGCCTGCTCGACCTTCTGGCCGGGCTGGCGCGTCCGCCGGTCGGCATTATTGCGCCTGATCCGACCTTGCTCCTGCCGGCACTGATCCGTCTACCATCGGCGACCGTGATCGCCATACCCTCGGGCCACGCCGCCACCAGTGGGCAGTTAGCAATGATCGGGGCCTTCATCGGCGCGGAGCCGCGTATGACAACGTTGTCGGCAGTGTCGCCGGGCTCGTTTCGGACGGTACTCTGGCTTGATCTTCACCGGCCGCCGACTCTCGTTGCCCTACGCCAGGTCGATCGATGCCTCGACGGAACTGGTCTGCTCGCCATGGCGATCCAAAGCGCTGCCATCGCGGTCCCCACCTTGACAACCCTTCGCCTGCGCAGGACGCTGCAGCATGCCGGGTTGCGAATCATCTGGACGTGTGGTTTCCTGGGTCCGCGCGCGCTGGTTTGGAGTGCCGTCGCCCGCCTCGCCCTGACGGCGGGGCGCCTCGATCGCTACGACCGATACCACGCCGCCATGCGTGCAGCCTACGCCGAGCGCTGGCCAGGGGCGCTCCTGTGTCGCACCGTGGTGGTCCTGGCCCGGGGGACATGATGCGCACTGCTTCCCTGGCTCTCTCCCACCTGGATGCTTGGCTGGAAGCGATGCGCGGCCCCGCCGGCTATGGCGGTCCCGTCGTCCACTGGTGGGGGCAATGCTGGCGCTTCACCGGCGCGGCGGCGGACTGGCGGTACGAGGGGATCATCCTGGGCTATCTGCGCCTCTGGGAACGCACGGCAGCCGAGGTGTGGCTGGCCCGCGCCTGCCGGGCGGCGAATGAGGTGGTGGAGCAAGCATTGCCGTCCGGCGGCTACCGCTATTCCAGCTTTGAACTGAATCCGTCCCCTTTTGGCACACCGCACGAGGCCGCCTGCGATGTGGCATTGCTTCGTCTCGCCCTGGCGCTCCGCGCCGCCGGTCGCCATGCCGAAGCGGCCGAGCGTTATGCGGCCACTGCGGCGCGAAATCTTCAGCAGGTCTATGCGAACACCCTGTGGGATGGTGAAACGGGGGGCTTCCGGGATGTGCCCTCCGTGCCGGGCTTTGTGCCAAACAAGCAGGCGACGGTAGCAGAAGCCAGCTTCGCCCTGGACGAGTGGCAAGGAACCCGTACCTGGACCGAACGGTACGCGCTGCCGGCGCTGCGCCTGATCGTGCGCGCGCAGGAACTAACCGCCGGGCCGAACTTCGGCGCCATCGACCAGATTCTCACGCGCTCGGCCCGTGGTTGGAGCGCCTCCGGCCGCTACTTCCCACTCTATGTCGCTCGTTGCCTGCCGGCGCTCGTGGACGGCGCTTTCCGCTTTCAAGATCCCCAAATGGCCCTGGCCGCGCGGCACGCAGCGCAGTTCATCGTTCGACGGATCAGCCCCACGGGCGAATGTCCACTGATCGTGTATGCCAACGGCGCTATTCGCCGCCGGCCGGCTTGGATTGCCGCCCTTGGTGATCTTCTGCGTTGCCTCACTGTCGCACAGAAGGTGGGCGGTCCGCCACCGCCCTCGGCGCTGCTTGACCGCCTCCTTGCCGGCCAGGACGCCAACGGCGGCATCCGTACAGCCCACGGCTTCGCCGCCATCCTTGATGGTCGATCAGACCCTCACCTGCCGGAGGTGCGCGACGTGCTGCATGTCGCGGGATGGGCCGACAAGGCATTTCGCTACCTCGCCGACACCGTTGATCCGCCGCCGGAGCCGCAACCGCCGTTCGCTGAGGAATTGGACATCGCATGTACCTTTCGGGGCCGGCGCCTGCGCCTACTGGAATTGCCGGCGGAGCTACGCCTGGAGTACGCAGGGCGCACAGTGTACCGCTGGCGCAAGGGTCAGAATTGGGTAACGCTCGACGCCATTTGGTTGGACGTGCGGTAACAATCGCTGCTCTCCGCAGCGGGTCCCCGATGGTATACTCCTCCCCTGACAGCGACAGCGAACGGGATTCAGCCGTCGATGTCGGCGTATAGCCTGCACCAGGGAGGTTGTCATGAGCGACCAGGCCTTTGCCTACTTTGATGGAGCGATCGTTCCACTTGCCGAGGCCAAGGTCAGTGTCGTCACGCATGCCTTTAACTATGGCACCGGTTGCTTCGAAGGCATTCGCGGCTACTGGAATGCCGAGGAGGAGCAGGTCTACCTCTTCCGCCTGGCCGAGCACTTCGACCGCCTCCGCGATTCCGCCAAGATTCTGCGCATGACCATCAAGGAGTCGACCGAGGAACTCTGTCGGCTTGCCGGCGAGTTAGTCCGGCGGGGCGGTTTCCGCGAAGACTGTTATGTGCGGCCAATTGTGTACCTCAAGGACGAGAAGGTCGGCGTCAGATTGCATGGTTTGACCTCCGCAATTACGATGTTTGTGGTCCCCTTTGGCCCCTATATCGATATTGACGCCGGCACTCGCTGTGTCGTGTCGTCCTGGCGGCGGGTGGACGACAACGTTGCCCCGGCGCGGGCGAAGGTCACCGGCATCTATATTAACTCCGCGCTGGCGAAGACGGAGGCGGAGGAGAATGGCTACGACGAGGCGATCATGCTCACCCATGATGGGCATGTCTCCGAAGGTAGCGCCGAAAATATTTTCCTGCTGCGCCACGGCACCCTGGTGACGCCGCCGGCCAGCGACAACATTCTGGAAGGCATCACGCGCAGCACCGTTATGCAGTTGGCGCGGGAGGTGCTGCGGGTTCCGGTGACGGAGCGGTCGATAGACCGCAGCGAACTGTACGTCGCTGACGAGGTCTTCCTTTGCGGCACCGGCGCTCAGGTGTCGCCCGTAGTAGAGATTGACCGCCGGGCGGTCGGTGGCGGTCGCGTTGGCGCGGTGACCAAGCAAATGCAGCGGGCCTACTTCGACGTCGTGCGGGGCCGGGATGCACGGTACCGGCAGTGGTGCACGCCGGCATATTCGGCAGCGGCGGCGTCCATCCCCGTCCCCGTCTAAGGCGTCCGCGTGCATGTCGGGATCAACGCCCAACTCATCTCACTGGCCGGCAGCTATCGTAACGCCGGCGTCAGCCAGTATATCTATCAGGTGCTCACGCATCTGCATGTCGCTCCGCCGGTGGAGCGCATCACCGCCTTTGTCGGGCCGGCGGCGCCGCCACACGAGCTAACCGTTCAATCGGGCGTCGTCGTCCGGCGAACGGCACTGCCGACGCAGCGCCCCGCCGTGCGCATTCTCTGGGAGCAATTCCTCCAGCCACCATTGCTGACGGCACGGGGAGTCGATCTGCTCCATTCGCCCGTCAACGTGCTGCCGGTGCTGCTGCCGGCGCCGGCCGTCCTCACCATCCACGACCTCTCGTTCCTGCGCTTCCCTGCTACGTTCTCGCCGACGAAGCGGCGCTACCAGGCAGCGATGACGCGCTTCTCCGCGCATCGGGCGCGCCTGGTGCTGACGGATAGCGACCATACTCGCCAGGACGTGATCGCCTTGCTGGGCGTCCTGCCGGCGCGCGTGCGGACGGTCTACCCCGGCGTGACCGAACTCTACCGGCCGCGGGAAATGCCGGAGGTGGAAGCATTCCAACGAAACCAAGGGCTGCCGGAACGCTATTTCGTGCATGTCGGCACCTTGCAACCGCGCAAGAATCTGGAACGGCTGATTAGCGCCTTTGCCCGTTTCAAACGCGCGAGCGGCCTGCCGCACTCGCTCATGCTTGTTGGCGGCAAGGGCTGGCTCTACCAGGGCCTCCTGCAGCACGCCAGGCAGGAGGCGGTCGAGGGCAGTGTCCATTTTGTCGGCTTTGCGGCGGCGGAGGACGTGCCGCTATGGTACGCTGCTGCCGAAGCAATGATTTTTCCGTCGCTCTACGAGGGCTTCGGGTTCCCAATCGTGGAGGCAATGGCGTGCGGCACTCCGGTGCTTTCCTCCACTGCGTCGTGTCTGCCGGAAGCGGCCGGCGATGCGGCCGAAATGTTCGACCCCTTCGATGCGGACGGATTGGCTCTGGCGATGGAACGCATCGCGCGAGATCCAGAACGCCGGCAGGACATGCGCCGCCGTGGTTACGCGCAGGCCCGCCAGTTCACCTGGGAGCGGACGGCACAGGCTGTGCACATGGCCTACGCGGATGCAGGAAAGAAAACGTGAAGTGGGTGTGAGCCTTCGTGATCCGGCTATCACCGACGAATACGCGGTCCTCAGTCGGGCTGGTACGGCTCGTCGGGTCGCCGGTTTGCCTCTATTAGCCTGGCTGCTCATCGACACCGTGCTGATTAATGCCTCCTTTGTCGCCTCCTATGTCGCCCGCTATCCGCTGGGTATCGGCGGCAAGGTGACGCCGGAGAACTGGAGCAGGCTGGGCGATTACTGGCAGATCCAGCTCTGGTTCTGGGCCTTCCTGATGGTGCTGCTTCAGGTCGAGGGGATTTACCACCGGCGGCGCCAAACGGCGACGTTCGACCAGCTCGCCATCATCGTGCGCTCTACCGTCCTGACCGGCGGCATTATCGCCGCCTTGAGCTTTGTGCTGCGTCCGCCGTCGCAGTCCCGCTTCGTCTTTCTCTACATGGTGGTGGCGGCCATCGCTTCGCTAGGGCTGGCGCGTCTGGCCGTCCGTTCGGTCCAAATCGCTCGCTACCGGCGTGGCCTGGACGTGCGCAAGGTCCTGGTGATCGGCGAAAGCAACGTCGCCAAGATGCTGCTGCAGCGCATAGCCGGTAATCCGGGCCTGGGCTATCGCGTCGCCGGCTTCCTCGGTGACCGGGAGTTGCCGGCGGACTTTGGCCGTTTCCGGGCTCTGGGCACGGCGGCGCAGGCGCGGGCGGTCCTGCGGGAACAGCGGATTGACCAGGTCATCATCGCTCTGCCGGCTAGCGCCCACGCCCAGATCGTGCGGATTCTTGACGACTGCAAAGACTGCGGCGCCGAGTTTGCCATCGTGCCGGACCTGCTGGAATTGAGCCTGGGTCGGGTGGACGTCGATAACCTGGGCGGCATCCCCCTCCTTGGTCTGCGAGAGAACCCGCTGCAAGGACCGAATCTCTGGCTCAAGCGGAGTACCGATATTATCGCCGCCGGTCTCGGCCTGGTCGTGCTGGCGATTCCCATGCTGATCGCCGCCATCGCCATCAAGCTTGATACGCCGGGGCCGGTGATTGTCCCTCAGACGCGGATCGGCAAGGGCGGCCGGCCGTTCAAGTTCTACAAGTTCCGCTCCATGGTCCAGAATGCCGATGCGCTGCTCGGAGAGTTGCAAGCCCAGAACGAGGCCGGGCGGATTATCTTTAAGTCCCGCCACGATCCGCGCCGCACGCGCACCGGCCGCCTCATTCGCCGGCTCAGCTTTGATGAAGTGCCCCAGTTGTTCAATGTGCTGATGGGAGACATGAGCCTGGTCGGCCCCCGCCCGCCTCTGGCGCGAGAGTACGACGTGTACGAAGATTGGATGAAGGGGCGGCTGCAAGTCACGCCGGGGTTGACCGGACTGTGGCAGGTCAGCGGGCGCAGCGACTTGATCTTCGACGAGATGGTCTTGCTGGACCTGTATTATATCGAGAACTGGTCGCCGGGGCTGGACTTGAAGATTTTACTCCAAACCATTCCGGCGCTGCTCTCCGGCCGAGGAGCGTACTAGCGCATGGAACTGGATCGCTACGGCCTGATCGTCCGCCGGCGTTTGCCGTTGATCGTCGCCATCGTCGCACTTACCGCCCTGGTGAGCGCCCTCTATGCCTTCCTGGTGCCCAGCAGTTACAAAGCGACCACAGAGTTGCTCATCAATCCGCTCGCTCCGCAGAGCGCCGCCGCTACGTACTACTACCCGCCCTATTACCAGGAGCAAGCGGCGCAGTTCATCCTGGATGACTTTATCGGCGTCATCGGGGGAACGACGTTCAGCCAGCAAGTCATCACGAACTTGAAGCAGTCGTCCCAGGCCGACGTCAAGGCGTTTGCCGACAAGTTGACGACGATCGACGATGCGCAGAAGCTGAGCAAACAACTCACCATCAACCGGATCAACCGCGTTCTCCAAATCCAGGTGACGGCCAGTACCCGCAACGAGGCGCTGGCAATCGCCGGCGCCGCTGACCAGATCATCCACGAGCAGGGTCCGCTCTTCTTCGCGGCGTTGACGCAGGCGACAACCAGTCAGGGCGCGCCGCCGCAACAGGTTCCAACCGTCACCGTCGGCGTCTCCGACGCGCCGCATATCACCCTGAAGCCCAGCCGGCTGCACGAGGCGCTCTTCTGGCTGCTGCGGACGGCGGTTGGTCTGGTGGCGGCCTTGGCGATTGTCCTGGTACTTCACTATTTCGACGACCGGTTGTATGATGCCTATGATGTTCGGGAAATGCTTGGCTTGTCAGTATTGGGGACGGTCGTGGCGCCGGCGGTGAGGACCGGCGCACCGGCGGAAAGGCGCCCGGCGCCGGAGCGGGAACGGGTGACGGTGGTCTAGATGGCCTTCTTTCGACGTAAGACTCCCGACGAGGAGACGGCGGCAGCCGAGCAGCGCCGGCAGCGGGACGCGCTGCAGGTGCTGACGACCGAGCGGGCGGCGGCGGCGCGCTACCGGCAGGAACAAGATGCCGTTCGCTTGCAGCAGGGCGGCATTCCAATTGGCGCGGAAGAACGGCTCCGCGAACTCGCCAACGCCAAACCGGGATCGCTCACCTTCACCTCCGACCTCTCACCCGATGAAGCCGGCTTGCTGCGGCGGCGCGGCTATCAGTCACTGGGCCTCGTCACGGGCAGTTGCGTCTACCACGTCGGCACCGCCTATGCCTCTGCCTATTCCGACTGTGAGGTGGCGGAGCTCTCCGGCGCCTACAACGAGGCCACGCGGCTGGCAGTTGGTCGCATGGCCCAGGAGGCGCGGATCATCAACGCCCATGGCGTGGTCGGCGTGCGTTTCGATATGGTGCGTCACGAGTGGGGCCAGAAGCAGATCGAAGTGCAGTTGGTCGGCACTGCCGTGCGTGGCCCCGGTGCGGCTCCCAAGATGCCCTGGCTCTCCGACCTATCGGGACAGGAATGGTGGAGTTTGACGCGCGCCGGTTACCAGCCGGTGGGGCTCGTTTGGGGCCACTGCACCTGGTTCATCCTCACCCGAATGCAGGACGAGTGGACGGCCCAGAGCTGGTCGAACCAGGAGTTAGGACACTTCAGCCAGGCCTTGACACAATGCCGGAACCGGGCGGAGCGGACGATGCATTCGCTGGCCCAACAGGAAGGCGCGACTGGCGTCGTGGGGGTGCGTTTCGCCCGCAAGCTGGAAGAAATTCGGCTGACCGGCGCCGGGACCAACCCGGCGTACGAACGCGAGCACCATAACTTAACGCTGAGTATGGTCGGCACCGCCATCCGCGAATCGGGAGACACGTCCCACTCGGTGCGCGCCACCGTGCCGGTCCTGTCCCTCCGCGATGGTCGGCTGCTGGCCATTGACCACCGGCCTGGCGATGCCACGTTTGAATGATTGGCACGAGAGGAAGGGAAGCTGATGTCCCAGATTGATGATTCGACCGCCCTGGATGCTGCGGAAGAGGCGGCGTTCCAGAACCTACCGGCGCATGCGCGCGAACGCCTGGTGGAGATGCGCGGCAAAGGCAAGCAGCGCAAGCTGTTCACCAGCGATCTTTCCACCAGCGAGTTCCTGCTCGTCAAGGAAGCCGGTTTCGATCCGGTCGGTCTGGTGGTCGGCAGTTCGATCTACCACGTCGGCTATCAGCAGTCCATGTGGAATCAGAACCAGGAGATGACTGTCCTCACGCAGGCGATGTATCATGCCCGCGAACTCGCCATGAGTCGCATGGAGGAGGAGGCGGCGGCTCTGGGGGCCGACGGCATCGTTGGCGTGCGCCTGGAGGTAAACCACAAGGAGTGGGGCAACCACGTGGCGGAGTTCGTCGCCATCGGCACGGCCGTCGTCCATCGCAACGACCCGCGCCGCTTCCACAACAAGGCCGGCAAGCCCTTCACCAGCGACCTGTCGGGACAGGATTTCTACGTCCTTCTGCGCTCCGGCTACCGGCCGCTGGGGATGGTGATGGGCAATTGCGTCTACCACGTAGCACAGCAGGGGATCACCGCCTTCTTTCGCAACATGACCCGCAACGTCGAGTTGGAACAGTACACCCAGGCGCTCTACGATAGCCGGGAACTGGCGATGGAGCGGATGCAGCAAGAAGGGGAAAAGTTAGGGGCGGCGGGCATCGTCGGCGCCAACATTCACGAACGCACCCACGCCTGGGGCGCCAACGTCATTGAGTTCTTCGCCATCGGCACCGCCGTCGAGGAGATCAGCTCCGAGCACGTCATCGAACCGCCGCTGCTGGTGTTACCGCTTGCCGATTGATCCACCGCCTAATCCTAATCCACCCCTACCGCCGGTCGATCTCGCCCGCGTGGACGCCCTCCTCCGCAGCCAGGACGGCCGGCTGGGCGACCTTGGCGAGAGCGGACGCAACTTCGCCCGCATCATCAACCGCCTCCAGCGCATCATCCGCATGGTGCAGGCGAGCGAGGAAAAGACCTTCGGTCGCACGTTGCAACGCTGGCGCATGATCGACGCACCCTTTGCTCTTGAATTAGGCACCGAACGCCGCGGCGCCGGCCGATTCGCGCTGATCGCCCGCTGGGCGCCGGACGCGGACGAGCCCTCTATCAGGCTGCGCCAGCTTTCTCCCAATCCTGGGGGAAAGCCCCCAACGCAAGATTAGTCGTTTCCCCAGCTGTTGCAGCAAAGCGATAGTCCAGGAACGAACCAGTGCGTCCCGCCGCGTCCCTCTCCCCAGAATTGGGGCCTTCGGCCACGTCTCCGACGTGGGCAAGGTTAGGAGAGAGGGCCCGTCCGCCGCAGCGGAAGCCCTTTCGCCCCAAGCTCACGCCCGGTCAACCCGGCGAATGAGCAGTACCGGCGCGTTCGTCTTGCCGACGAAGCGGGCGACTACGCTGCCGCTGAGGCGCGCTGGGAGACCAGCACGACCGTGCGTCGTGACGACAATCAGGCCAAACTGGTGTTCAAAGTCGTCGGCCGACAACTGGGCAGTCGTATCGCCTCGGCGCACTTCTGTCGTGACGGTGACCCCGTCGGCGCGGAGGCGCTGAGCGAGGTCGGCCAGATACTCCCCGGCTTCGTCTTGCTCCACATCCAACAGCACGCGCGTCGCCGACGGCAGCAGGGTTGTGGCCGGCGCTCGTTTGCCGGTCAGCGTTCCCGGTGTGGCGACCACCGTCACCAGATGGAGTTGCGCCTGGAGCGCCTTTGCCAACGTCGCTGCGGGCGGCAGGGCCGCCTCCGCCGGCTCGCTGCCATCGAGCGGAACCAGAATGTCCGCCGGCTGGAAGGCCGCCCCTTCGTGCCCTACGGCGGTCGCGCGTACCAGGAGCAGCGGAATGTTGCCCCGTTGCAACGCCTGCTGGGCGATACTCCCGGCGACGAGGTCGCGCCAGCCGGCGGGTCCGTGTGTACATAGGAGGATCAGGTCGGCGCGTTCCTCCTCGGCGTGGTCGGCGATGCTGCGGGCGACGTCGCCTAACGGGACGCTGTGGACGTGGACCTCCGCCACGATCTGCTGCTGCGCCAACGTCTCTACCAGGCGCTGTAAATAGGCTTCCGCCGCCGCCACGTCCGTCAGGTGGCGCTCGCCGTGGATCGTCGCCGGCGCCTTGCGCTCGATCACGTGGAGCAGCAGCAGGCGGGCGCCGAAGGCCTGGGCAAGCCGGATGGCGACGGGCAACGCCGCCTCCGCCAACTGCGAGCCATCCAGCGGCACGAGCACTCGTGTGAACATGCTGGCCTCTCCCGAGACTGGCGAGTCGTGACGTTTCACGCTAGCTCGCCCCGGCGCCGGGAAAACGGCCCCCGAACGTCGAATACAGCAATACTACGTTCAACAGCAAAATCACGCCAGCGCAGGACGCGGCAAGGACGTTTGTCAACGGTCGATTGACCAGGTGCTGTCCCATCACATCGCTGCGGCGTGTGAGCAAGATCAAGCTGATAATTGGCACCGGTAATACAAAACTCAGCACCACCTGGCTGATGACGAGGACCTGGGTGGGATCAAGGCCGATGGCGACGACGATGAGCGCGGGCAGCATTGTTAAGAAGCGCCGGAGCCAGACGGGAATACTGAAGTTGACGAAACCCTGCATAATAATCTGACCAGCCAGCGTGCCGACGGCGGATGACGACAGTCCGGATGCCAGTAGTGAGATACCGAAGACGACGCTGCTGGCGCCGCCGAGCAAAGGCGTCAGTGTCTGGAAAGCCTGCTGGATCGTCGCCACATTACTGTGGCCACTGTCGTGAAAGACTTTGGCGGCCATGAACAGCATGGCCATATTGATCGCTCCGGCCAGCCCCATGGCGAAGACGACATCCACGATCTCGAAGTGGAAGATGCGGCGGGCCTCCTCGGGGTTGCGTCCGACAATGCGGTGCTGGGTCAAGCTGGAGTGGAGATATATGACGTGCGGCATCACCGTGGCACCCACGATGCCGACGACCAGCAACATGCTTTCTCCGCTCAACCAGGGCACCACGCTGTGGTAGGCAACCTGGCCCCAGTCCGGACGTGCCAGCACCGTCTCCACGACGTAGCTGGCGGCGATGACGCCGACCAGCACGCCGATGACCGCTTCGAATGGTCGAAAGCCGAAGCGCTGTAAGCCGAGGATGGCAAAAGTGCAGAGCCCGGTGAGCAGGGCCGCCGGCAACAAGGGAATGTGCAGTAGGATGTTGAAGCCGATGGTCGCCCCGAGGAACTCGGCGAGGTCGGTAGCCATAGCGCCGACCTCGGCAACAACCCACATGCTGTAGACGACGCGGCGCGGGAAATGTTGCCGGCACAGTTCCGGCAAGCTGAAGCCAGTGGCGATTCCCAACTTTGCCGAGAGTGCTTGCAAGAGCATCGCCATAAGGTTGGCGAGCACGATCACCCAGAGCAACTGGTAACCGAACTGGGCGCCGCCACTGATATTGGTGGCAAAGTTACCCGGGTCGATATAGGCAACACAGGCGATGAACGCCGGACCGAGAAAGGGCAGGATAGCGCGTAGCCCGCGTTGCCGGCCGTCCAGCGCCGCCCGCGCCGCCCCCTGCATACCGACCGGTTCGGTCGGTACCTCCCCCAGATCCAGTGCCGAACCGGCAGCAGGATCGTCAATCACCGCCATCTAGCCTCCGGCCATCTGCTGCGCGCCGCCTATTAGTGTTCGTGCAAGCCATAACTTGCGTATGCTCAATATTACGCGATTGGGGTAAATGGTGTCAAGGGCAAGCGATGCGCTGGCCGTGCCGTCGGGTATCATCCAAGGGCAGTCATACACGCCGAAGACGGCGGGGGCGCCAATTGTGCCCATATGGGTTGGCGGTGGACCTGTCGCATAGTGAGGAGGCAGCACGCATGATCCCCAAGCAAACATTTGGGCGAACTGGGCATGAGAGCACGCGGACGCTCTTCGGCGCCGCCGCCTTCAGTCGAGTGACGCAAGAGGAAGCGGACAGCACGATGGAGACGGTGCTGCGCTACGGGGTAAACCATGTCGACACGGCGGCGAGCTACGGCGAATCCGAAGTGCGGCTCGGTCCCTGGATGGAACGCATCCGCGCTCAGGTCTTTCTCGCGACGAAGACCGGTGATCGCACCTATGCCGGAGCGCGGGATTCGATCAAGCGTTCCCTGGAGCGGCTGCGCGTTCCCAATGTCGACCTGATCCAACTGCACAATCTGGCCGATCCGGCCGAATGGGAAACGGCGATGGGACCGGATGGAGCCCTGAAGGCCTGCATCGAGGCCCGCGAGCAGGGTTTGGTCCGCTTTATTGGCGTCACCGGCCACGGTCTCGGCATCGCCAAGATGCACTTACGCTCGCTGCAGCAGTTCGACTTCGACACCGTGCTGCTGCCGTATAGCTACATCATGATGCAGAATCCGCAGTACGCCGCCGATCTGGAGGCGCTATACGCGCTCTGCCGCGAGCGTAACGTCGCCTTCCAGACCATCAAGTCGATCACCCGTGCCCCCTGGGGCGACCTGCCGCATACGGCGTCTACGTGGTACGACCCCTTGCGCGAACAGGCTGATATTGACGTCGCCGTCTCCTGGGTGCTGGGCTCACGGCCCGTCTTCCTCAACACGGTCGGTGACATCAACGTACTACCGAAGGTATTCGACGCCGCCAGCCGCTACACCGGCCAGCCGACCGACGAGCAAGTACGCCGCGTGATGGAGCAGCGACACATGGAACCGCTGTTCGTGTAAGGTTTCCCTACTCGAACCCCGCCAACCCTTCCCGAATCGCCTCGACTACGCCGTTATCCACTGCTTCCTGGGCGACGCGGATGGCATTGGCGATGGCGTTGGCGTTAGAGCGTCCGTGGGCGACGATGGCGATGCCCTGGAGGCCGAGCAGCGGGGCCCCGCCGTACTCGGCGTAGTCCAGCTTGGCCCGCACCCGTCGGAAGGCGGGGCGCAAACCGGCGGCCAGAAGTTTGTAGCGAATGCTGCTGCTGAGCTCAGTGCGCAATAAGTCGAGCATCGTTTCAGCAACGCCCTCCGCCGTCTTGATCAGGACGTTTCCGGCAAAGCCGTCGCAGACGACGACGTCGGCTTTGCCCCGCGGCACATCCTTGCCCTCGATATTGCCAATGAAGTTTAGCCCGAGTTGCGCAAGCCGCTGGTGCGCTTCCTGCACCACCAGCGGACCCTTCTCCTCTTCCTCGCCGTTCGACAGCAGCGCGACCGAGGGTCGGCGGTGCCGCAACACGCGCTCCACATAAATGCTGCCCATGACAGCAAACTGGACGAGTTGCTGGGGCTTCACCTCCGTGTTGGCGCCGACATCCAGTAACAGGACCGGCGCGCCGGCCGTGGGGAAGATCGTGGCCAGGGCGGGCCGATCGACACCGTGGATGCGCCCCAGGCTGAACATTGCCACGCCAAAGAAAGCGCCGCTGTTGCCGGCGGATACGGCGGCCGCCGCCCGACCCTCTTTGACCAGACGGCAACAGACGTGCATAGAGGAGTCTCGCCGCCGGCGGACTACCGTCGCGGCGTGCTCGTCCATGCCGATGGTCTCGGCGGCGTGGACAATCGGGAGCCCTTTCGGCGCCCCAAGCCTCGCCAACTCCGCTCCTATCGCCGCCTCATCACCCACCAGAAGGACCGGCGTATTGAAGCGCCGCAGCGCGTCGAGAGCCCCTTCGACGGCCGCCGCCGGCGCGAAGTCGCCGCCCATGGCGTCAAGCGCGATAGGCAAGCGGTCGGTCATCGAAGTCATGGGAGGATGATACGGCGCTGTACCTGCGCGTGCAAAAAGCCCAATCGGTACCGAAGTGCTCCGCCAGCAATTGCGGTGCCCATTCGCCAGCGCAGTCATGCACCGTCAGTTGAGCCGCAGCACCAGGCGGCACAATAATCTGTGGCGCACTTGACCCGCGCCACGCTAGCCGATGGATTGTCGGCCTCGACAAGTCCTAACGGCTTGTCCCTGGCGTGATCCCTTTGATGAACTCCACCGGCCAGTAGAGCGTGCGCTCTGCTGGGGTCGTCTCGGAACAGACTCGTGCGCCCCGGCGCTTCACGTCGTCGATCATGTCGAGCCGCGCTTGCCAGGGCAACAGCTCGAGTTCACGCTGGAAGAAGCTGATGCCCTGGATGACGAAAGCGACGGATACCTCCGGCTCCAGGAAGACCCATTCGACCGGGTGCGACTGCGTCGTGACATTGTGGAAGCCGGCGGCGAGAAAGGCGTCGCCCAGCTCACCGGCAGCGGGCAGATGTCCGGGCAAGAGCATTGCGGTTTCTTCGTCCCCACGCTGTTTGGCGAGGTCGAAGAGTGGTCCGAACCAGTCGCGCAGCCAGGGCTGATTGAGCGGCAACCGGCAAGGTGCTTCGATGGCGACAATCCCGCCGGGATGGGTCACCCGTCGCAACTCCGCCAGAACCACGGGCGTGTCGGTGAGGTGCAAGAACGACGCGCCGACTGCGGCGTCGAATTCGCCGGCGCGGAACATGGGCAACTGCTCGGCGGGGGTGCAAATGAAGCGGACATTCTTGGCCCGCCGCTGTTTGGCCTTGGCCTTGGCGCGCTCCAGCATCCCTGCTGCGGGGTCGATGCCGACGATGGCCCCTTCCGGTCCCACCGTCTCCCACAGGCCGCCTTCAAAGGTTTGCGTGGCCATGCCGCAACCGGCCTCCAGGAGGCGCATCCCCCGGCTAAGCCCGGCAAAGTCCGTAAATGCCTGGCGTAGCGCCAACGCTCCCGGCGCCATCTGTGCCACCTGGCGGTCCCAGCCCTCGAACAGGTTGAACTGGGAGAGGTAGATGAGGTGCAGCCGCCGCTCCAGGTAGCCGGAGGCCTCCAGCACCTGACGGACCGCACGGAAGTGTTCCTCACCGGCCGCCGCCTGCACGACGACGCGCCGTCCGTCGCGGACCTCCAGCGCCAATAGGCCGGAAGCGATGCCGGCCAGCAGTTCGTCGTCCAGGCTGTAACCGACCCAGGGCCGGTGGAACTTGCCGCGGGTAAAGTCTTCTTCGGCGATAGCGCCATAGTGGCGGACGGCGCTGTGGTTCTCGGCGTAGGTGACCGCCCCGAAGATGCGCACGAGCGCGCCGAAGTTGTGCGCGGCAACGAACCGGCGGACCCGGGCGATCGCCTCGGCGGCAATGTCCGGCGTGACGCGGATGCGACCTAGCCGCTCATGGGCGACAGCGGCGGCGGCGGAGATGAGGATTTCGTGGGC
>JBPCLN010000160.1:0-18554 GCA_051003235.1 Chloroflexota bacterium
GGTCACTCACGCGTTACTCACCCGTCCGCCGCTAACACACACCCGAAAGCATGCGCCCGCTCGACTTGCATGTATTACGCACGCCGCCAGCGTTCGTCCTGAGCCAGGATCAAACTCTCCGTTCATAATGAACCCGACTTCCTCGGATCCAGCATTGTCCAGTTAAAACCTCACCCATCGTGCCGCCCGAACGGCGCACCCTCCCGGGTACACCAGTCGACGCACGACAAACCACACTTCAACTGTTAAGGTGCTGGCGCCGTTCCCGCTTGCCGTGCTTAACCGGCTGCCGCGCGAACGGAAGGTCATCCTACCGCATGGAAGGCGCGTTGTCCAGCGCCGGTCCGGCTAAATTGCTACCGGACCCCGTCATCCAGGGGCGCGAATTCATAGCCGCCGCTCTTGATCGTCACAATCCAGTTGCTGAGGCCGCCCGCCTGGTGGAGTTTCTTGCGGAGCCGCTGGACGTGGACGTCGATCGTCCGGCTGGCCTGTTCGCCATCGTGATGCCAGACATCACGACTGAGTTCCTCACGGCTCAGCATGCGCCGGGGGCTACGGGCCAGCTTTTCCAGGAGCCCTGCCTCCATCGGGGAAAGGGAGACGAGCGATCCCTTATAGGCGATCGAGCGACGCGCCATGTCGAAGCGCAGGCCACCACATTCCAGGACCCGGTCCGATCCGTAGATACTGGCTCCTTGCTGCGTTCGCCGTAACACCGCGCGGATGCGTTCTTCCAGTTCATCGAGATCGAACGGCTTGCCGATATAGTCGTCGGCACCGGCGCGCAGACCGATGATCCGGTCGAAGGTCTCGTTGCGTGAACTGAGAAAGATGATGGGAACGGATGACCGATCGCGGATAAGTCGGCAAATCGTAATGCCATCGATACCTGACATCATGACATCGAGGATCACGAGCGCCGGCTGTTCTTTCAAGACCGTTTCCACCGCATGATGGCTATCGGTGCAGGTGATCACCGGCCAGTCGAGCCCGCTGAGGTGGGCCTCCAGCAGTTGACACAGGTCGCTGTCGTCATCGACGGCTACGATCTTGGCGCGCATGCCTGTTACCTCCGTTGCATCAACCGAGCATGCGCACACTATAACCGTATGGCTGTTTACCTACAACGGTAGCGGTAAATCTGGAGATACACGGGAGTTACGCCGGCACCGCAAGGGGGCCGACTCCTCGCCGCCGGCTAGTTCTCCTCCGGGTCGTCCGCCTCCGGCTCCTGCCAGCGGTCGTACGCCTTTATCAAGGCGACCAGGCGCTCATCGGCGTCACCCTCCGGGACGTTACGTTCCACGCATTGCTTGCCCACGTAGAGGTTGACGTGACCGGGGCTTCCGCCGACATAGCCGAAGTCGGCGTCGGCCATTTCGCCGGGGCCATTGACCACACAGCCCATAATGGCAATTTTGACGCCGACGAGGTGGGACGTCTTTTCCTTGATGCGTTCGGTGGTGCTCTGGAGGTCGAAGAGCGTCCGGCCACAGGAAGGACACGCGACATAGTCTGTCTTCGAGAGCCGCGACCCGGCCGCTTGCAGGACGTTGAAAGTGAGGCGCACTTCCTCCTGGCCGCTCTCCGGCGTCATCGCGAGCACGGCATCACCGAGGCCGTCACAGAGCACGCTCCCCAGGCTGATGGAGGCGGGAATCAGGGGCTCCGCTTCCGGAGCGCTCACCAGCACGAGCGGCGCTCGACAACCGATGTCGGCCAGGGCGGTGACGAGTCGCCGGTGGGCATGAATAAACTGCTCGGCGCCGTCGGCCTCGACACCGAGCACCAACTCGTCACCGAGTTCGGCGCGCGCGGCAGCGATCGGCTGTAGCAAAGCGTCGAGACGCTCATCACCGGCTATTGCCCCGATCACCGCGCTGAGCCACAGCGTCTTCCCGACGGCCCGCACGGCCCGGGCCAAGTCGCCGGCCGCACCGGCGTCCGGATGACGCAGTAACACGCCGTCCGCGTGCGGCAACGCCTCATGCAAGAGTGCCGGCTCCTCGCTCACCGCGAGGATGGCCAGTTTGGGGAAAGGAGATTCGCCCGTGGCCGGCAACAGGGCCAGGCCGCGCGCGCTGTTCAGGCGCGCCTGGAGACGTTGCAGCGCTGTCACGTCGGCCTCCGACATGAGCGGCCAGGTCACGATATCGGGTCGTTGGAGGCGCCGGGCGCCGGGACTGGCCCAGCGCAGTACCTGAGCCATGGCCGCGTTCGCGTTCAGGCCGGCCCGGGCGACGACGGCCGGCGTGTTATTGCCGCCGATCCTGATGGGCCCCGTCGCCACCGCTTGACTCTCCCGCCTGGCGTAGTGGAACGGATCCCAGGCCGCGACCTCACCCCCCGCCCCTCTCCGTGTCGGAGAGGGAGGCAGGAGGGACTGTGCCGTGGTCGTCTCCCCTCTCCCCGTGGGAGAGGGGTCGGGGGTAAGGTCCCTACTCGCCAAGGCGAAGGCGACGGGGATTTCGGCCTCCGGTTCCTCTGCCAGGGAGACGCGGATCGTGTCGCCCAGCCCATCGGCCAGCAAACTGCCGATGCCGATGGCTGACTTGATGCGGGCGTCTTCGCCGCTGCCCGCCTCCGTCACGCCCAGGTGGAAGGGATAGGTCATATTGAGGGTCGCCATGCGCGCCGCCAGGAGGCGGTAGGCGGCGATCATCACCTTCGGATTGCTGGCCTTCATCGAAAGGATGATGCTGAAATAGCCGTACTTCTCGCCGATGCGGACAAACTCCAGCGCCGATTCGACCATCCCTTCCGGCGTGTCACCGAAGCGGTTGACGATGCGGTCGGACAGCGATCCGTGGTTCGTGCCGACGCGCATGGCGACACCCCGCGCCTGGCATTTCAGGACGAGGGGCGCAAAACGCTCCTCGATTCGCTGTAACTCGGCGGCATACTGGCCGTCGGTATATTCTCGCACCGCAAACTGGCGGGAGTCGGCGTAGTTGCCGGGGTTGACACGCACCTTGTCGACGTATTCGGCCGCTGCCAGGGCCGCTTCCGGCGAGAAGTGGATATCGGCGACCAGGGGTACGTGGGTGCCACGAGCGGCCAGGCGGTCCCGAATGACACCGAGGTTACGGGCGGCTTTGACGGTGGGCGCGGTGATACGGACGATCTCGCAGCCGGCTTCCACCAGGCGTACCGTTTGTTCCACGGTGGCGTCGGTATCCAGCGTCTTGGAGGTCGTCATCGACTGGACCCGAATCGGGTTATCCCCGCCGACGCCGACATTACCGACCATGACAACGTGCGTTGGGCGGCGAGCATACTGGTACGGCGACGGACAATACGCCGCGTCGGGCGCACCGCCGGCAGGTGTGGGCACGCTCCGGGCTTCGTCTTCGACCGTGATCGCCATAGTTCCAGTATCCTTCCCTCGGGCACGGGCATCGCCGCAGACGCGTGGTGTCCGCCGCGGGCCGCAATTTAGGATACCAGCGCCGCTGTGCCGGGCCGGTCAGCGGGCTACCGGCAATTAGGACTGTAGGACGGCGAGCCAGTGGCCGAGCGGAGGCAGTGTTGACGAACCTGGCACGAGCAGCCGGGCTACGATCGCCAGCACCACCAGGGCGGTCAGCAGTAGCACCAGCGCCTCCACGGTGACCTGCCGCTGAAAGCCCCGCTGCCGCTTACGTTCCAGGATGGCGCTGCTGGACTCCCCGAGGGTGTCACAATAGCGGTAAAAGCTCATCGTCACTCCTCCCGTACCTTACGATACACATTAAGGTAGAAGACCATGGAGCAGGCCGCGAGCCAAGCCCCCAGTGGTACTGTCAAAGGCCGGCCCATCCGGTTCACAGAAGGATCGCGATATCCTGTCGGGAGCAGGTAGGGGAGGGTGAGCCTTGCATAGCCTTACGAGTCTGGGAGCGACAACCGCCGGGCCGCAGATGCTTGATCTCATCGAGCGCACCAAGCGCCGCCGGTCCCTGACTGCCGACGAGTTCCAATGGCTCGTCAACGCCTACGTGGCCGGTGAGCTTCCTGATTACCAGGTCTCAGCCTGGCTTATGGCGGTTGTCCTGAATGGCCTGCAGGCCAACGAAACGATCGCGCTCACGGCTGCGCTGGCCGGCAGCGGGCGCCGCCTCGACCTCGCGGCGCACGGCCTTGCCGCAGCGGACAAGCACTCTACCGGCGGCATCGGCGACAAAACGACGCTGGTGATGGCGCCACTGGTGGCCGCCCTCGGTCTACCGGTGGCCAAAATGTCCGGACGGGGCCTTGGCTTCACCGGCGGTACGCTCGACAAGCTGGAGGCGGTGCCTGGTCTGCGCGTGGATCTTTCCAGCGACCAATTCATCCGCCAAGCCCAGACGATCGGCCTGGTCATCGCCGGCCAGTCGGCTGACCTGGCGCCGGGTGACGGCAAGCTCTATGCGTTGCGGGACGTGACCGGCACCGTCGATTCCATTCCTTTGATTGCCGCCTCCGTCATGAGCAAGAAGATCGTCGCCGGCGCCCGCTTTGTGGTACTCGACGTGAAAATGGGAGACGGCGCTTTTATGGAGCGGCCGGAAGCGGCGCGTGAACTGGCCCAGACCATGTTGGAGATCGGCAAGGCGGCCGGCCTGCGTATCGCCGCGGCACTGAGCTGGATGGACCAGCCGCTCGGTCTGGCCATTGGCAACGCCCTGGAAGTGGCGGAGGCGGTGCAGACCCTGCGTGGCGGCGGCCCGGCCGATCTGCGCGAACTGTGCCTCCGCCTTAGTGTCGAATTGTTGCGGCTGAGCGGCATCGAAACGGATGCCACGGTCGCCCGGCACCGATTGGAAGCAGCGCTGACCTCCGGCGCGGCGCTGGGAAAGTTACAGGCGATGGTCGAGGCGCAAGGCGGCGATCCACGCACGCTTGAGGCGTTGCACCGCCTGCCCCAAGCACCGGTCCAGCTTCCCGTATATGCCGATGCTTCCGGCTATGTCCACGCCATTGCCGCCCGGTCGCTTGGCTATGCCGCCATCGCCCTCGGCGCGGGAAGGACACGAAAGGGCGAGCCGATCGACCATGCCACCGGTTTCGTCCTCCACGCCAAAGTCGGCACGTGTGTTGCGCCGGGCGATCTCCTGGCGACGATCCACGCCCGCACTGCACCGGCCGCCGAGCAGGCCGTGGCCGGTGTCCGCGCCGCCTACACGCTCGGCGCCGCCGCGCCATCGCCCCACCCGCTGGTAGCGGAGATCCTGCGCTAGCAAGCGCGACCCTGCTACCGTTCCAGCCCCTGCTCACGCGGCCCATTTGGATCGTACGGGCCGTCCTGCCCCTCCCACAGCCGGCGCATCTCCGCCGACGTTGCCAGCAGCGCGTCAAGCGTGCCTTCCGCTGCCATCCGTCCCGCTTCCAGCACGATAATTCGATCGGCCCGCCGCAGTGCCGCGCGCCGGTGCGATACGACGAGACAGGTCACCTCCTGCTCGGCGAACAGGCGCTCCCACAGCAGTTGCTCCGTCTCCCCATCGAGCGCGCTGGAAAGGTCGTCCATGACCAGGAGGTCCGCCTCCCGCACGAACATGCGCGCCGCCGCCGCGCGTTGCACCTGGCCGCCGGAGAGGCGGACGCCGCGTGGCCCCACCACGGTCCGCAGCCCCTGCACGAGCCCGGCCACATCGCGTTCCAGCACCGCTGCCTGGACGGCTCGCTCCAGCCGCCCCGGGTCGGCCCGCAACCCCAGCAGGATATTGTCCTCCAACGTTTCGCTGAACAGGCGGGGCGCCTGCGGCGTGCTGGTGGTCAGCGAGCGGATGAGCCGGCCGGCTGCTTCGGCCACGCCGTCCACCGCCCGGTCGAAAGCTGGTCCATTGGCGCGTGAGGGGCGATTGACGCCGCTCAGTTTCCGGACAAACTGCAGGGCAGCCGCCCGGATCTCATCGTCGCTTGCCGGCGGCTGAAAATTGGCGAGGGTCTGTATACTCCGACACATTGGGGCACCCCTTGAACATCATCGTGTTCCACCCGTATCGTACTGCACGCCGTGAAACCGGCGAGGCGGAGGATCGTGTCAAGCGGATCGGTCCCGCGGCCGTGCCGGTGCTCGGGCCGTCTTCGGGCCCGTGTAGACCACTTCCAACAGGATGTGATCCGGGGACTCGAACATCAGCTGATAGTAGGTGTGTCCATCGGTCTGGCTGAATTCCGGCCGGTGCCGCGGCGTCTCAAAGAGCAGGTTCACGCCTTGCCCAGTCAGGTAGGTTGCGGCCGCATCAACGTCTGCTTGGGCATCCGTACCGATGGCGAGATGATTCATTCCCGGCCCGTCATAGTCGTTGCTGAGGTCTTTCGCCACCCCCATGAACCAGAGGCTTGCGTCGTGCGGCCCGGCCACACCAATCATCTCAGGGCCATCATAGATGGGTTGCCAGCCCAGAAAGGCCATCAGGCCCTTGTAGAACGGTACGTTCGCCTGATTGACATTGAACTGGATGTGGCCGAGATGGGTGTGCATTGGGGTGGTTCCTTCAATCGCGGCGTCCGTCACCGTGCACCTATAATAGAACATGTATTCCAGAGTGTCAATCGCGTTGGGACGTTCGCCGGAGCTGGTCGGAGGAGTCGGTTTGACCCCGCCCACTGCTCAACGCCGTACCCCCCTTGACGGCCTCGTCTTCAATAGGTAGTATACTTATGGATACGATGCTGAGGGGCGGCAACGACCCTTCCCGCGCATATGCAGGGATTCCGCACGGTATGGAGACACTCGATCAGATGCGCAAGGGGACGACCACCCTTGCCATCCTCAAACTATTGATCGATGCCGAAGCGCCGATGCACGGCTACCAGATCGCCCGCGCTCTGGAAGGGCGCAGCCAGGGTTCGTTTCAGTTCAAGGAAGGGCTGCTGTATCCGCGCCTGCACCAGATGGAACACGACGGGCTGTTGCGCAGTGAATGGGAAGGCGAACGGGGCAGTCGCCGTCGAAAAGTCTACCTCCCCACGGCCGAGGGGAAGCAACGGCTCAAGGAGGAGTTGCAGCAATGGCACGCCTTCCTGCTGAGCATGGGCCGTCTGCTCGGCCAGGCGGAATGAGGATGGCGTGCTGACGATTGATACGGTGCTCCAGCAAATCCAGCCGCGCCTGGGCCTGGAGGCGGAAGTCGAACACGAGATTCTGGAGGAGATTCGCGGCCATCTGGAAGAGGCAGTTGCCGCCGCGACGTTGCGCGGCCTCGACGCCGAGCAAGCGCTGAACAACGCTGCCGCCACCTTCGGCGTGGAGCAGGCCACCGCCGAACTGCACGCAACGCACGCCGGCCGGGGCACGCTGGACGGCGTGGCGGCGGCCGCCCTGCCGGTGCTGTGCGCCCTGGTCCTCCGCTGGCTGATCTTTGCCCCCAGTGGGACGGCCGATGCCTGGCGCGTCCTGCTCACGCCGAAGTCCCTCCGGGTGATCGCCGGCGCCGCGATCATCCTGCCCCTCGTACACTTTCCGCGCCGTCGCTACGCCCTTGCCTTGTGGATGTTCTACTGGAGCCTCTCCTTCGTGCCGATTGTGTGGTCAACCTTGCCATCTACGGCGCGGTGATGGGTTCGACCCATAGCCTCTGGCAGGCCTTGAGTTCCGCCGTCAAACTGCCGGTGCTCTTCCTGGCGACGCTGATCGTCTGCGCGCCGACGCTCTATTTCTTCAATCTGATCTTCGGTTCCCGGCAGAGTCTGAGCCAGAATATCGCCCTCATGCTCACGGCGATCACCGTCACCGCCGTCGTCTTGCTCAGCTTCGCCCCGATCGTCCTCTTTTTTCTGCTCACCAGCAGCAACTACCAGTTCTTCAAGCTGCTCAATGTGGGCGTGTTCGGCGTAGCCGGTCTGATTGGCGTGCTCTTTCTGGCGCAGGGGATGCGCGTGGTGTCTCGCAGCGGTACGGAAGATATGGGCGCTCGCCTGGCGGTCGTTCGCCTCTGGATCATTGTCTATGCCTTTGTGGGTAGCCAGGTTGCCTGGACCTTGCGGCCCTTCGTCGGCGCACCCAGTATGCAGTTCGAGCTCTTCCGCCAGTTGGGCGGCAACTTTTACACCAATATTTTCGCGAGCATCGGCGAATTGCTCGGCTTCTTCACCGTGAGGTAACCGATGAACGATAACCATACCGGGCGCACTCGCCTGGATACCTTGCTCGATCTCCTCGCCGACGAAGTGGCCGACCGCCTCGCTGAGCGGTCGGAACCAGCCCTGGCGGCGGAGCCTGACCTCCCCCCGGAGCCCTGGTCCGCACCCCCCTCCCGCGCTGCCGCCCTGATGACCCGCCTCGCCTTCGGCCTCCTCTTGATCGTCGTGCTGATCAACATTCCCTTCATCAACGGTATCGCCCTCGCCCGATCAATCCCGAGCGCAACATCCCTCGTCATCGCCAACGGCCTGGTGGTGAAGGAGGCTACCAGCCCGCAGGTCTGGGTCTACCGGGACGGCGCTTTTCACTGGATCACCAGCCTGGAGGCATTCCAATACCTGGGCTATCGCTGGCAGGATGTCCACATCGTGGAGACCGGCTTCCTGAAGCCGTTCCCCCAGGGGTATTCCCTCTCCGTGCTACTTAAGTGCGACAGTAGTCCCGATATCTACCTCCTCGACGCCGGCCGCAAGCGTTGGATCGTCGATATCCCGACCTTCCAGGCCCAGGGCTACGTCTTGCAGGACGTCAAATTTGTCACCTGCTCCACCCTGCACGACCTCCCCGACGGCGACAGTATCCCGCCCAGTCGCGGCACACCCACGCCGCCGTTGCCATAATGCCGGTACATCCCATCAAGCGAGCGTGAATACGCCCCGCTCAGGTACGACAAATAAGCCCTGCTGTGTCGTCTTCAACACTTCGCCTTTCCGGCGTCCTTATCCTACCGGCCGCAACGTGACGCGCCGCCCTTCGGCGGCGGAGAGGTACGCGGCGTAGATCGCCTCCACGACAGCGCGGCCCAGCCGGCCGTCGGCCAGCGGCGGTCGGTTGGCGCGGATCGCCGCTACGAAGTCCTGCAGTTCGTCACGCACGCCATAGAGCCAGGCGGCGCCAACCTCCGGGAAACTCCAGCCGGCGTTGGTGTGCGACTTCTCCTGCAACGGCTCCCCGCTGAAGATATCGCCGCTCGGGGCATAGACCTGCAACAAGGAGCTGTGGCTGAGGTTGATGTTGAAGCGCGCTCGCGCCGTCAGCAACTGCAGGCTGTCTTCGACGCCGCCGAGCGCCAGGTCCGAGGCCAGACAGATCGCGTGGCTACCGTCCGTAAAGGTCAGCATCACGGCGCTCCAGTTTTCGACATCCTCCCAACCGTGCACGAGGTAGCCGCCGGCGCCGCCGTCATTGGCCAGGGTCGCCACCTCCGCCGACACCGCCGCCACTTCGATCGATCTGCCGTCCAGCCGCTCACCTTCCGCCCGCTTCAGATGCAGTGCCAACCCAATCGGGTGGCTGCCGAGACGCAGCAAGGCTCCGCCGCCCGCCTCCCGCCAGCGCCTGGCGTAGGCCGCGTGCGAGCCGCTATGGCACTCGCTAGCCCGGATCTCCAACAGCCGGGCGTCACTTCGCTCCAGCAATTCCTTGACCCGCCGTACCACCGGACTGTAGACGAGATTCTCGCCGTAGGCGAGCTGCGCCCCCGTCTGTTCCGCTGCCTGCAGCAAGCCATCGGCGCTTTGGAGGGCCGCCGCCAGCATCACGTCGCGCGGGACGTCGCCCACCCGTGTCTCCGGCGCAGCGTCATCCGGCCCGAAATAGCCGGTGAGCGGCTTTTCGACGAGCACATGCCGGCCGGAGCGCAATGCCGCCAGCGCCAGCGGCGCATGGCTGCGATTCGGTGTGCAGATATCGATGGCGTCCAGATCATCGCGCGCTAGCAATGCTTCAGCGTCGTCGACGACCGCCGGAATCTGGAAGCGGGCCGCCAGCGCCTCGGCGGAACTCCGCCGCCGAGCGGCCACGGCCACCACCTGCGCGGGCGGGCGGATGCAGTCGGCGTAAGCCTGACAGTGCGTAGCGGCGGCGAAGCCGGCTCCCAGTAGGCCAATCCGCACCGGCTCGTTTACCATCGGTACTTCCCTTCACCTTGTCCAACGGCACGTCGCTTTCCGGCAACGCTCACGCCGCCCCGCCAAGCACTTCGCACAGTCGGGTGATAAGCGGAGCGATATCTTCCTCGCGCAGGGCCGGCGGACTGATCACCAACACCCCGGACCGAGCGCGACTCTCGCCGACGGCAATGCTCGGTGTGCCGTCCAGCAAACGGCGGATCACGTCAAAGGCGGTCCTGCCAAGGGCATGTTCATCCAGTGTCAGTTGGGCGCTGGGCACCGGCCGGCCGGCCGAGCAGTGATAGCTAGCCTGCACATGGGGCAGGTTGCCGACGCCGTCCAGCACCGCATGCACCAGCCGGTCCCAGCGCGCGCGCTCGGCGGCGTGGTCGCGCTGCAGGTAACGGCGGAGCGCGGTCACCAGTCCGGCGATCTCCTCCTTGCCGGCCTTGAAGCCGCGACCGATCCCCTGATGAGGCGGCCCCGCCAGCACTCCTGTCTCCCGATACTGGGCGCCGTAGCTCCACACTTCCGGGTGGACATCCATATCCTGGTTCTGCAACAGCACCGAGGCGATCAACTCGCGCCGCCCGCAGAGGATGCCACTGGCCTGCGGACCCTGAATCGCCTTGCCGCCGCTGAAGCTGACCAGATCGGCGCCCGCCTCGATGAAGCGACGCAGGTTTTCCGGCGGCGGCAGCGCGGCGGCGGCATCGACGATCACCGGCAGGCCATGGCGGTGGGCGATCCGGCAGACTTCGTCCAAAGGCGCTACCCCCTGCGCATCGATGGTCGCCCAATACAGCGCGGCCGTGTTGTCGTTGATCGCCGCCTCGATCTGCCAGGGGTGCGTTCCCCCCGCCCCCGGATAGCCCAGATAGCCGACCTCCACGAAGCGGCCACCGGCGGCGCGTACGGCATGATCGTAGGCATTGCGATGGGCGCGCTGCACCACGATCTCGTTCGGCATGCCCGTCGTGTCCGGCAACCGATCCATGCGGGCGACATCCAGCCTGGCCAGGGCGGCCGCCGTGGCGAGGGTGATACCGGCCGCCGCGCCGGACGTGACATAACCAGCTTCAGCGCCGGTTGCCTGGGCGATTACCTGCCCGGCAGCTTCCTGTAGCTCCTCCATCCGCACGCACAGACCGGCCGCCGCCGCCATCGCCTCAACCACCTCGGCCGGCAACGGCCCGCCACCGTAGCGTGTCTGCAAACCGGCAGCATTGATCAGGGGACGGACGCCCAGCGAGTCATAAAAACCAGCCATTCGATACTCCCTCACGCGATGGGTAGGATGCGGCATAGTCTAATCGCTAACAGCAAGCACATCAGTGCCTTGCCGTATACTGCTCTGTATTCGAAGGGCGTGATAGGCATGGCCAAGGTTGACGATCGTGCAGTAGCTACTGATCGCGAGACCGAGCAAACACTCATCGACCGCTGGATAGAACCGGACCCCATGGACCTTGCCCAGATGCGTCTTGCCGTGTACGGTATTCATCTGTGGGCGATTATCGGCGCGTCTGAGGGACTGGACGAGTATATCCGGCCGGTCGCGCAGATGTACGCCATTCCGGTTGACGCTGTGCGTGCCGCGCATGCCTATTATCGGCGGCATCCACTCCAGATCGACGCCCGAATCGAGTCCAACGCCGCGGGGCATGCCTAGCCACCATCAGCGGTGAGGCTGGGGAAGCGCTTAGCCGCCAAGCGCGAACAAGTCATCCGGACCCAGGAGCAGCACGTTGTCTAGCTGCGCTCGGCGCTGCAACGCCGGCGTGAAGCCGGAGCGACTGGCGAGTACCCAGAGCGGCGCCGTGTCCAAGGGCAGCTTCTGCGCTTTCAATTGGAGCGACAGGAGTACCGCCTCGTCCACTGGCGATGCCGTCCATTTGCACTCCCCAACCAACGTGACCCGCCCGCCCCACATTCCGACGAGATCGATTTCGTGACGACTGTCCCACCAGCGGCCGAGCTGCGCCACCGGCGCCGATAACGCCTTGGCAGCGATGCGGCGCCAGAGGTGTTGGGCGCAGACTTCCTCCCAGGTAGTGCGGGCGACAAATTCCTGTAGCGCCGGTTGTACCTCCCGTTCCCACACGACATCGCCCTGGCCTAACTGCAGCAAAGACTGGAACGGGGAGACAAAACGAAACCAGAAGCGCAAGTACGGGTCGGCCAGACGATACAGTACGCGCTGGTTGCGCGCCTGCTCCATCTCCGTCACCGGCACCTCGCGCCGCAGGAAACGCAACTCAAGCAGACGCTGCAGGTGATCGAAGATTTCGTTGGCGCTATGGCGTCCGACGGCACGAGCGATGTCGCTCGGTCGTTCTTCCCCGGTTGCGATGGCGCGAAGGATCGAGCTGTAGAGCGCCTCCTGGTGAAACTCGGTGCGCAACAACTCTTCGCCCTCCCGAAAGAGCATGTGGCCCGGCGCCAGCGTCGTCCGGAGGAGGTTCTCCGACAGTGGCGCGTGCGGGTCGATGAAGTGCAAATAGGCGGGGATGCCGCCATAGCAAGCGTAGGTGTGAATCCGCTCCGGCGCGGCGTAGCCGTGGTAAAAGAAGGCAGCATCGGAGTAGTCAAAAGGATGGACGGCAAGCTGCGCGGTTCGCCGCCCATGCAGCGCCCCTCCATAGCCGGTTAGCCCTTGCATAAAGGAGAAGGCCGAACCGGCCAGCACCACCATCAGATTGCCGCGGCGATGGATACGATCCCACCAGTGCTGCACGAGTGTATCGAGGCCCGGTGTGACTTCGCAGAGGTAGGGAAATTCGTCGAAGATCACGAGGAGCCGCTCTTTCGCCGCCTGTTGCGCCAGGTAGGTCAGCGCCGCCTCCCAGTGGGGGAAAGGCGCGGTGCGTAAATAGTCATCGCCGACAACGTCAGCAACGTGCAAGGCCAGCGCAGCCAGGAGATCCCGCTCAGCGATTCGTGTGCCATATAGATAGATGGCGCGCTTTCCCGTTGCAAAGTGAGCGAGCAGCGTCGATTTGCCCACGCGTCGTCGGCCCCACACGGTCATTAATTGGGCGCCGGGTGACTGCCACGTGTGCTCGAGTTGACGAGACTCCACGGCGCGGTCAAAAAACGGCTCCGGCAACATACGCTGCTCCAATACTGGAAGCAGCATAGCATGATCTAGCAGGTTGGGGCCTGATGGTACCCAATCTGACAGGTCCCAACCTGCTAGATCATGCAACGAAAGGAGGCAATGGCGTCCGCGGCTGCAAGCGCCACTACACCACCGACCGCCGGCCGGACTGCCCGACGAGGATGCCGGCGATTAGAATGATCGCGCCGATGACAATCAAGATGGTGCTGGCGTGCGCCATGCCGCTCAGGAACGACAGGCGGGCGAAGTGCCGCAGGATGCCGATGAGTAACACGATCACGCCGATAACCACGAGCACGATACTGGTACTGCTCATGTCAGACTCCTTCATCTGCCCCAGGGCATGTGCAACACGCGCCATCGCCCCTATTGTGTCAGCAGGCGTGGCGGCGTGCAGCAGGAGTAGGTATTCCGGTGCGGGGGTAACTGACGGGCTGGCCGCACCCGGCGCCCGCTCGCCGTCCGGCACTCCGTACAATAGCGGCAACAGGAAGCGGCAAGCGCACCAACAGTGACGGGACGAAGGATATGGACGGCGACACCGAGAGCTACACCCAGGCAACCTACCTTTCGCCCTTCACCTGGCGCTACGGCAGCGCCGAGCTGCGCCGTATCTGGTCGGAGGAGCACTATCGCCGGCTCTGGCGGCAAATCTGGCTGGCCCTCGCCGCGGAACAGCAGGCGCTGGGCCTGGTGAGCGCCGAGGAACTGGCTGACCTGCAGGCCCACGCGGAGGAGATCGATCTGCCGCGCGCCCACACCATCGAGCGGCAGACGCGCCACGATGTGATGGCGGAAATCCGCACCTTCGCCGAACAGGCGCCGCTGGGTGGCGGCAAACTCCATCTCGGTGCGACCTCGGCGGACATTGAGGACAACGCCGATGTGTTGCGCCTGCGCGAGTCGCTGGCGATCGTCACTAACCGCGTCGCCGCCGTACTCCATGCCTTCGCCGGGCAGATCGACCGCTACGCCGACACGGTCTGTATGGCCTACACGCACCTGCAGCCCGCCGAGCCCACGACGCTGGGCTACCGCCTCGCCATGTATGCGCAGGACTTCCTCCTTGATCTACGCCAACTGCGCTGGCTGCAGGAGCAGTTGCGCGGCAAAGGACTGAAAGGCGCCGTCGGCACGGCTGCCTCCTACACGCTGCTGCTCGACGGCACGGCGGGCAACGCCGCCGCGCTGGAACAAGGCGTACTCGATATCCTGCAGTTGCCGGCCTTCCCCATCAGCGGGCAGACCTATCCGCGCAAGCAGGATCTGCTGGTGATGAATGCCCTGGCCGGCGTCGCCCAGTCGGCCTACCGCTTCGCCTTCGATCTGCGCGTACTGCAATCGCCGGGCTTCGGCGAGCTGGCCGAGCCCTTTGAGCGCCACCAAGTCGGCTCCAGTGCCATGCCGTTCAAGCGCAACCCGCGCACCACGGAGCGCATCTGCTCCCTCGCTCGCTACGTGATGGCGTTGCCGCCGGTCGCCGCCGGTAACGCCGCCCATAGCCTGCTGGAGCGCACGCTGGATGACTCCGCCGCCCGGCGCGTGATGTTCCCGGAAGCCTTCCTGGCCCTCGACGAAATCCTCGGCGCCACCCAGTACGTCGCCGCCGATATGGTCGTCAGCCAACACGCCATCGACCGCAACCTGGCGACGTACGGTCCCTTCGCCGGTACGGAGCGCCTGCTGTTGACGTGGGTAGGCCGCTACGGCTTCAGCCGGCAAGAACTGCACGAGCTGATCCGCGACGCCGCCATGTTGGCGTGGTCGGCGCTCCAGGCCGGCCAGCCCAACCCGATCGCGGAGCGCCTCACCGACGCCGCCCTCGCCGGCGGCCGCGTCCCCGGCAGTTTTGCCGAAGTGCTGGCCGAGGTCACGACGTTGCTCGATCCCAGCACTCATACCGGCAATGCCGTCGAACGCTGCCGCGCCTTCGCTGCCGAACTACGCGCCGAGGTTGGCGCTGCCGGCAGCACCGCGGTGGCGGCTGGACCGACGTATTAGTCGCGGAATGACGCCGTAACGAAAAGGCTGTTGATGGCGAACAGCCGTGCTGCCGCCGGCCACCCGCCCTTAAAAGGGCGGGCTAACAATACAAAGCACCCTGAAGGGCGCTGCAGGGGATTGCTACTCGCACGGTAATCCGTCATCCGGCACTCCAGTCCGCCAATTCAAGCTGGGAGGTGCTCCCAATAATGACATAATGACGGACACACCCGTCGCCTAGCGCCCTTTAGGGTGCTTTGTGATCGTAGCCTGCCCTTTTAAGGGCGGGTGAACGCCGCATCGCATGTCAAGACACGCTAGAATAATCACTCTTCCTGCTTCCTCTTATCCGGCGTGCCAAGCAATTGGCGCATGAATTGCTCCTGCTCCCGCTTTGCGCGCTCATCACCCCGCGCCGGCCGTTTCTTGGGGCGCTCCTCCGCGACCGTCCGGGCGAATCGGCGTTGGAGGTCTTCGAGCGTGGAAACAGGAGCAGGAGTCCCCCTGGCCGGCGGGGCTGGTTGCCTAGCCGGCTGCGGCAGCTGGGAGGGTGGAACATTGGGTGGCGTACTAGGCGCGGGCATAGGGCCAGTGGGTGTGTCCGTCCAGCCAATCACTTCGAGTGCGTTGGGCAGCACCGGGCGTCCGCTGAACTCGTTTTTCGGCTCCAATTGCATGTACGAGGTCTTCCCAACAGCCGGCGCGGTGTCCCAGGTCAGCAAGGCGCGCAAGGCGCGTAAGCGAGGCTGATTCCAGACGGCCATGAGCGGATCGCCGGCCAGCGGCGTGGGCGTTTCTCCATGGGCGGACGAGAGGACCCAACCTGCGAAGGCGCGTTGGAACGTCTCACCATCGCCCGCCGTCCGCTCCGGCTCGGCCCAGGCGAGGGCGTTCCCAGTCGCCGACGAGAACAACCGGCCGTAGCGGGCGCGGCGGTCGTCAACGTGCAATGTGGCCGTGAGCTGCACGCTTCCCAGCCCCAGCGGCTTGCCCTGTCCCAGCCGGTGCCGGCAGTCCGGCGGTAGTTGCACGACGAAGAGCAGCGCCCCCAGTTCGATGTCCGTCAGGTTCTCGAAGCGCAGGCGTCCGAGGAAACGCCGCTTCGGCGCCACCGGTTGGATACGTTCCGGCTGGAGCGCGCGGCGCTCGGCGTCCGCGGCGGCATCTGAGGCAGGGGCCTCACCCGGGGTCGCCTCCTCCGCCTTCCAGGGGGCGCCCTGGCGGTGCCAGTAGAGCTTGTGCCCGCGCACCGTCGCGTCTGGCGAATCCCAGTGGCGCAGCGTCGCGGCATTACCACCGGGCTGCTCCAGGTAGTGTTGGACGGTCGTGAGTTTCGGCGTCGCCAGAATCTGCCGCCGGGCCACCGGCAGCAGCGCCTCCTCCACCGGACCTTCCAGTAGCGCATCCTCCGCAAAGATCCGTCCCGCCCAGGACCCGGCCTCCGTCCCGGCTCGGCCAAAGAGCGCCTGGGCGAGATCCCACTGGTGGGAGTCGGGGCGCACCGCCATCGGCACTGCTCGGTCGATGCCGTTCCGATAGATCGCCCGAAACCAGCGTGTATGCCCGATGGCGGTGACCTGTGCCGCGCCGTCGCGTCGACTAGTCGTGTAGAAGCAGGGCATCGCGTCCTCTCCTGTGGGAAGCAGCGGGAATTGGCCGGTCGGATGCAACGCCCGTAGAGCATCTGACCAGTGCGATTCGTAGTCCTTCGCCACCTCCGGGGAGACAACCAAAGGGCGTGTCGCGGCATCCGGTTCACCCATGATCCAAGCATGTCGCTTCTTCTCGATGTAGCCAGAGACAATAAGCCGGCCCCACACGTAACCGGAGCGTTGGGGCTTCTCGGCATCCGTCAGCTCACGGACGCAACGGATCTGACTACGCTTGCTGCACGGTTCGTTCGTGGGGACAAACTGAATGCGCTGCCGCCTGAACGGCTGTGCTTCAAGGTTCCAACCTAAAGCCTGGCTCGCCACCGCAAAGTCCACCTGCCAGAACTGCTGTCCCTGCAAGCGCACCGCGGGCTGGACTTCAAGGCCATTCGAGGAACGGCGTACATAGCCGGCCTGCACGGGACCGAGCCGGGTGCGATACTCCTCACTCAGCGCCGACTTGGCATCCGCTACGGCGCGGAAGGCGAAGCGCTGGTCCGCGCTGGTGTCGGTGTTCAGGGCGGAGGAACTGACAATCTCGACCAGCGTGCGCAGCATCCCGCGCAGGCTGCTGCCGGGGATCGCCGGCCGGCCAGTCGGCGCGAAGAATCCCGGTGCGGGCGTGTCGGCCGCAAGATCCGCTGCGCCTACGGTACCCCGGAGGTAGAGCGGCGTCTCCGTCGTGATGGCGAGGTCTATGTGCCCTGAATAGCGGTCAGCGGCGTCGTGGTAGCGGTCGCCGGATGGCGGCGGCTCCGCCGGCGTGGCCCGCAAGGGCAACGGCACGAAGTTGTATGGCGCTCGTGCTTTGGCCAAGGTGGCAGCGGGCTTCGTTGGGCGGAAGGGTGGCGGAGCACCGCCTGGTCTGAATGGCGCGCGCTCAGACATGTCCGTTATCTCCCTCAATCAGTGGCTCGCCCCGCTGGTTGCAAATCGCCAGGCAGCGGCTGTCGGTGACGCCGATCAGGCCGGCGGCATCGCTGCCGAGGTAGTGGCGCAATTGCAGGCGCAGCGGCAGATCGCTCGCCTGCACCGTCCGCGGCAAATCGTAGCGGATGCCCCTTCCCTCCAACAGCGCGGTCCAGCTCGCTCCGACCGGCTCGACCGCCGTGCCCCAGAGCGATTGATCATCTTCCAGGGCCTCACCGGGCGCGCCGGCGCCGTCCAACCGCCGTCGCGCCTGAAACTGCTCACCGGCCCGGCGCAGGCGCCATTCGCCGTGGCGACCGAACAGGCGCAGTTCCTGCAGGTAGTGTGGTTCAAGCGCCTGCCGGGTCTGCACCTGCTCAGGCGTGACGAGGCCGATAAGAACGACATAATCCAGCCAGGCGATGAGCCAGGCGCCCCCTTCGCCCAGGGTACCTGCTTCCTGTCGCAGGCGGGCTTCCAATGCGCCAACGTCGTCGAACACCAGGTCACTCTGCTCCTCAACGCTCGAGTTTACGGAGACAATCCGGCGGGTCGCCGCCACCGTTGCTGTGCTCATTCGGCACCGCCTCTTAGGTAGCCGTTCAGCGCCGTCACCCATTCCTCCAGCGGCGCGGAGTTCGCCTCCATGGTCAATCCGCCCGCCGCGTCGGCCTGCCAATCCCAGCACCGACGTTTGTCCCCTTCCCGACCTATCCCTTCGATTCGACCGTTCCGGCCGCGCAGGATGCCGCGACCCACCGCCGCGCCGCCGCCGACCGGCAGGTCGCCTGTGCAGAGATCTTTGAGCAGCAGGAGCAGCAGGCCGCACTCCGCCGCGAAGCGAGCGGGATCGGCAGTACCGGGCGCTTCCAGTCGGAGGCTCA
>JBPCLN010000161.1:0-13291 GCA_051003235.1 Chloroflexota bacterium
CCAGGCCGCCGGTGTAGGCGACGACGCGCAAGCCACGCTGGCGCAGGATTGCCGCCGCTTCGTCAACCATTGATTGTGTGGCGACGGCAGGGTCCAGATGGGCCACCCACAGATCAATGTTGCTGAAGCCGGAGTCCGCCACCAGTCCACAGAGTTCATCAAATTTCTGAGCGAACTGCGGCCCGTGGAAGGCCTCAACGGTCGCCCGAGCGGCAGTACCCCAGTTGAACGGTTGGAGCGCGTAGTGCGACTCCCGCGCCACATAGTTGGCAGTCATGAATGAAATCGGCATGGCCATGCGTTGAAATCCTTCTCTCCAGGATCCGGCCGCCAGGCGGGCGCAGGATATTGTAGCAGCACCTGCAAAGCAACAGTCCGCCCCGCCGCATTGTGGAGATTGTCGATGCATCTGATATGGTAATGGCGACAACGTACAAGGAGGAGGCTCCCCGCATGGCAAAGAGAACGCGCCCCTGGCCCGCCCGAAACCCCATCTGCATTGCCACGCTTGATGATCACGGCAACGCCGTCTGTGCCTGCCCGTCGGCACCGCCCCCCGCACCGCCGCAGGACAGCATCTACGACGATGCGCTCGGCACGACCCTGCTTTCGCTTTTGGGTCGCCGCCGCTTCCTCACCGCCGCCGCCGGCGGGGCTACTTCGCTGATGCTGGCCGCCTGCGGCGCTTCCCAGGCTGCCAACGCCGCCACACCGGGGAGCAGTACCAGCGCCGGCACGGTCGCCAGTCGCAGCGTAGCGACCACCGCTGGCGCCGGTACCACGGCGAGCAGCGCCATCACAACGACCACCGGCAGTGCTATCGCATCGGCGACTAGTACTGCCAGCCAGAATACGACGATCAGTACCAGCGTTGCCACGACCAACAGCGCCGCCACAGTGAGCAGCACCGGAGGGGCGCAATGGGTCTATGTCTTCAACGTCGGTTCGCAGGACGTCACCATCCTCGACGCCGCCACCAATAAGGTGCTGGCGACGCGCCCTCTCGGCGCTGCGGTGCGCTGGCTCTCCAACGAGCAGCGCTACTGGGACGGCCAGCACGTCTGGACCTACGACTTCCCCGACAATAAACTCGTCGCCATCGCCATCGACCCCAAGACCGTCCAGGTGGTTAGCCGGATCGACACCGGCACCCTGGGGCCGGGACACAGCCTCATGCTCACGCCCGACTTCAAGACGGCCTACGTCAACGCCGCCGGCAGCAATGCGATCAATGTCATCGACGTCGCCACCAAGGCGGTGAAGGACAAGATCGAAGTCGGCAGCTTCCCCTGCGATTGCCACCTCTCACCGGACGGCAAGTTCGGCTACACGCCGGAACGCGACCAGGATACGGTCGCCAAGTTCGACACGTCCACGAACAAGATCATCAAACGCATGGACTTCCCGAAGGGCAGCAAGCCGTATATGCTGCGCGTGTCGCCCGACGGCAAAGAGGTGTGGGTGCAGGCGGCCGGTAATAACACCAACAATATCGTCGATCCGGACAACTTGACGATCTTGCACAGCGAGGCGGACGGCCAGTCGCCGGTCACCAACGCCTGGTCGCCGGACGGCAAGTACGTCCTGCTCACCCACGAGAAGGACGAAACGGTGACTGTCTACGACGCCAAGTCGCAGAAGATGCTCAAGAGGATCACCGTGGGCCAGGATTCCACCAACATCGGCTTTACTCCCGACGGCAAGAAGGCCTTCATCGCCGTTACCGGCGCTAACTCCGTCGCAATCATCGACCTGGCCTCGCTTACGGTCGTCACGCAGGTTCCCGCCGGCAAGTCCCCGCAAGGCTTGATCGTGATGCCGGCGCCGGAGGGCGGCCTCAGCTGAGGGCGCCCCAGCAGTTCCGCCTACCCACCGATGCGCACGTAGACCGCGTACCAGTCAGTGCGGATGGCTTGTTGCGCCTGGGCGAGGGTCATGGCGCCGTCGCAGACCTGCGCATGCAGATAGTTCTCCACCTGGTCCTTCTGGTGGGCGCCGGGCACGGGCGCATACGGCTCCGGCCAGAGGTTGGTCACGTTGTTACTGCCGCCCAACTCCAGGGAGACGAAGTGGTCAACTTCATCGCGGCCGCGGACGTTCGGGATGCCGTAACGTTGGTAGACCGCCGCCTTCTCTGCGCTGCTGACATTGCGCACGCTCGAGCTATAGCCAGGCGTACACACCTGGTCCGCCGTCACACCCGGAAGGGCATCGCCGGGAGTCAGGGAGGGATTCGGGTAGAGGCTGGCCGGGCCGGTATGGCCCCCGGTGTTAGCGCGCGCTGACGTCCCGATGGTGGCGGTTGTGGTCACTGCGGTCGTCGACTCCGTGGCGGCCTGACTACTGAGGTAGGCCATGATGATACCAATAGCGACGAAGACCACTATCAAGAAGACCAGTGTCCTCAGTGCCCGGCCCATGGTGACATCCCTCCCCTCAAGTCCTATTCAATGCATCATAGGGAGGAACAGCGTTCCATGCCAACTGCCGCGTCCCGGCACTTCCTGGCATGAACCAGTCGGTGCATCACTTGCCCTGAGCGCGGAAAGACCTACAATAGAGGTTGGAAGGGAGAGGCCCATGTCGGCGATGCCACAATCCGTTTCCCGGACCGCGGACGGCATTGCCGTGATCGACTGCGATATTCACGTGATGCCGCCGTCTGCAGACGCACTCCTCCCCTTTCTGGACGAGCATTGGCGCGAGTACATTCGCCAGACAGCCTTCCGGGGGGCGGGCGAAACCTCCTATCCGAAGAACATTCCGACCAGTAGGCGGCTCGAAAGTGTGGCGCCCAACAGTGGCGCCGAGGCGGATCTAGGTTCGCTGCAACCAAATACCGGCGGCCCGCCCAGTGCCGGCGTGGACGGCGGCGCCGGCTCGGATCTGGCTCGGCTTCAGGAGCAGGTATTGGATCCCCAGCGCGTGGCGGCCGGTATTCTCACCTGCACCTATGCCACGGAAAGCATCCACAATCCCGATGCCGCCGCGGCAATGGCCGCCGCCGTGAACGACTGGCAGATTGCCAACTGGCTGGAGCGGGAACCGCGCCTGCGGGGAACGCTTGTCATTCCCAGCGCGCAACCCGATTTGGCCGCGCGCGAGATCGACCGCCTGGGCGACCACCCCAGTTTCGTGCAGGTCTTCTTGCCGGTCCGCTCGGACGCGCCATACGGGAACCGGCGCTACCATCCGATCTTTGCCGCGGCCGCCCGGCACAACCTGGTGGTTGGCATCCACTTCGGCGGGTCGCCGGGCAACCCACCGACGCCGAGCGGCTGGCCCTCCTATTATCTGGAGGAATATGTCGATATGATGACCATCTTCCAGTCGCAGGTGCTCAGCCTCATCGCGGAAGGCGTCTTTGAGCTTTTCCCGACGCTGCGCGTGACCTTGCTGGAAAGTGGCGTCACCTGGCTACCCTCCTGGATGTGGCGGATCGACAAGGAATGGAAAGGGCTGCGTCGCGAAATCCCCTGGTCGCGCCGCCTACCCTCAGAGACAATTCGCCAGCACGTGCGCCTCACCCTGCCACCGGTCGACGCCCCACCCGACCCACGCCAGTTGCAGGAGATTCTTGCGGCACTCGGCTCTGATGACCTGCTGCTTTACGCCAGCGACTACCCCCATCAGCACACGGCGCCCGGTGCCGTGCGGTCGCTCGGCAGTCCCCATTCTGCAGTAGAAGAAGCACTCGGACTGGAATTGCCGGCGCCGCTCATCGGTAAGATCATGGCAGGGAATGCGCGGGAGTGGTATCGGAACCTCTCCCCGTCGGTCACGCTCGTCGATTAAGGAGACAGATTGATGGCTATGACGCTGGAACGTCCCCGGCTGACGCGGCGCACGGCGCAGGCGGTGATCGACTGCGACATCCACATCGGCACGCCGAACAAGGATCCGCTCGGCAAGTACCTGTCGGCGCGTTGGCGGCGCCACCACGAGGTCTTCGGCGCGCGCGGGCACAGCGGCGCCGGCTACCCGCGCATGAACCCGGCCGCCGCCCGCACCGATTCCTGGCCGCCGAACGGCAATCCGCCGGGCTCCGATCTGCCCTTCTTACAGCAGCAGTTGCTGGATACATGGGGCATCGAGTACGGCGTCATCAACTGGACCTTCCGGGCGGGGGCCCAACTGAATCTGGAGTACGGAGCGGCGCTGGCCCAGGCGGCGAACGACTGGCAGATCGACGCCTGGCTGGAACGCGAGCCGCGCCTGCGCGCCTCCCTGATCGTGCCCTACGAGGATGGCGATCTGGCGGCGGCGGAGATCGACCGCCTGGGCGACCACCCCGGCTTCGTGCAGATCATCCTCATCGCCCGCACGGCGGAGCCGCTTGGCCGGCGTAAATACTGGAGGATGTACGAGGCGGCGGAGCGCCACGGCCTCCCTATCGGCATCCACTTCGGCGGGGAAGGGGGCGGGCCGATCACCGGGGCCGGCTGGCCGTCCTTCTATATCGAAGACCACGCCGGGATGCCGCCCGCCCTGGAGACCCACCTGGTCAGCTTCGTCTGCGAAGGCGTCTTCGAGCGCTTCCCCACCCTCAAGGTGGTGCTGATCGAGGGCGGAATGGGCTGGCTACCGCCGCTCATGTGGCGGCTGGATCGCGCCTGGTCGCTCCTGCGCGACGAGGTACCGCACCTCACCCGGCCACCGTCTGAGTACGTGCGGCAACACTTCTGGCTCACCACCCAGCCTATGGAAGAGCCGCACCGCAAGGAGCAGTTCGCCCAATTCCTGGAGCATCTGGACATGGACGACCGCCTCATGTTCGCTACCGACTACCCGCATTGGGACTTCGATGCCCCGGACAACGCAGTGCCGGTGGCGCTGCCGCCCGCTTTGCACCGCCAGATCATGGCGGAGAACGCCCGCGCCCTCTACCACCTGGAACCTCGCGCCTGATGGCGACGTATGTTGTCGCCACGGTCGACGAGATTCCACCAGGCAATCGCAAGATCGTCACCATCGGCGGACGCTCGATCGGCGTTTTCAACGTGAGCGGCGAGTACTTTGCGCTGCTGAACCGCTGCCCCCACCAGGCCGGCCCCCTCTGCGAAGGCAAGCAGCACGGGCTGCTGGAAGCGGACATCCCTGGGGAATATCGCTACAGCCGCCCCGGTGAAATCCTGCGCTGCCCCTGGCATGGCTGGGAGTACGACCTGCGCACGGGGCAATCCTGGTTCGATCCCGCTAAAGTGCGCGTGCGCAGCTACGAAGCGGGCGTCCAGCCCGGCAGCGCCGTTCTGGCCCACGGCTGGCAGCCAGGCCCGTACGTGGCGGAAACGTTCCCGGTGTCGGTCGACCAGGAGTACGTGGTGGTCGAAATGGGTGCGGGTACCCCGTCAGGCGAGACGACGGGCCAAGAGCGGAGTGCCGGATTATGATGGGGGGAGCGGAGGCCTTGCGCCTGCTGGCGACCTTGCGCGGGGACGCGCTGGTGGTGGCGACGATGACCACTTCCCGGCTCTGGCCGGCCGTTTCCCAACGCAAAGACCTGGACCTGCCGATTTCCAACTGCATGGGGAAGGCCTCATCCGTTGGCCTCGGCGTGGCCCTCGCGCAGCCGGACCGAGCGGTCTGGGTGCTGGATGGTGATGGCAGCCTTGCGATGAACCTTGGCAGCTTACTGAGCATCGCTCAGGCCGGCCCGGCAAACTTGGTACACTTCGTGTTTGACGACGGCGCTTACACGACGGTCGGTGGCTCTCCTGTGCCGGCGGCGCGTCTGGCCGACTATGCCGGCCTCGCCCGCGCCGCCGGCTACCGCACCGCGCAACGCCTCAGCGACCTCGGCACACTGCAGGCGCAGTTGCCGGCATTGCTCCGTGGCCCGCGTCCCTTGCTCGTAGCGCTGGACATTGACGGCTGGAAGGGCCTGGGCGACTATGGCCCGATGACCCAGCAGGTGATGGACGAAAAGCTCGCCGCGGCCGCCGAGAAGTACTGGGCAGTGCGGCAGACCCTTACGGGGTTGGGACCGGGTCGCCGGCCGGACGGCTAGGGGATTGTGGCGCAACTCGGTCCCGGTCGCGTCGAGCGCCTCCCGCCAACGACGCTGGCGGCCGACGCGCCCTTCCAATTTGCCTGCCAGGGTTGTGGCGCGTTTTGCTGCACCAATGAACGCCTAGTGCTCAGTCCGCTGGAGGTGCGTACGCTGGTCCTTGCCCTGGGCATCGACGCCACGGATCTCAGCGCCCGCGGCTGGCTGGCCGCCTATCCGGACCCGGACAGCGGCATTCCCCGGGTTGCGGTGGAGTTCTTGCCTGTGCGGCCCGACCTCACGGCCTGTCCCTTTCTGGGGATCGATAACGGCGCAGATCCGGCGCCACTCCGCGGACCGGCCGTAGAGCGCTTGGCGACGCTGATCGAACGCCAGGAGCACGCCTGTCAGGCCCTGGCCGGATCAGGCGATGACGGCGGTCGGCAACTGCCATTGCGCTGCCACGCCTATGACGGCCGGCCGATTATGTGTCGCAGCTTTCCGCTGCAGTTCAAGCTGGAGCTGCACAGCGACGGCACGCCTGCCGGCTGGTCAGCCCTATCTCACACCCGCTGCCCCGGCCATGGTCACGGGTCCCCGGCCCAAACAGCCGGCGACTACCTGGCGGCTTCCGCCGTCCCGCCCCTGGCCGTTGCCCGGCTGGAGTGGCACCGGCTCAACCTCGCCATTGCCGGAGCCGGGGTCACGTTGCAGGACCACGAAACCGCCTCCGGCAGCCGTCGGGCGATCTGGGACGCCACGCTGAACCTGCTGTTTGCCTCCTACGCTCGTCCGCGCCTCCAGGTGCCGGACGGCGCCTATACCCCCGCTATTCTGGCCCTGTTCCAGCGCCATCTCGCCCCAGTTGGCCGGCTGGTCGACGCCGAAACACGCGTGAGGACGGGGTTGCTGACTCGAACCGAGGCGGCCGATCAATTGCGGCGCCTCGTCGCCGCCTGCCAGCAGTTAGAGCACGAGTTGGACCAAGCAGCATCGGAGCCATGCATGTTTCCCTGGCCGGCGGCGCTTTCGTGAGTGACCCCGTCACCGCCGACTTCGACCGCTTCGTTGCCGTCGCCACTGCCCACCTGGCCGAAGATGGCGGCTATGGCTCGATCCCCGAGCCGGAGGGACAGCAAAGGGACATGGCGGTGCCCCGCATCTTTGGGCGGACGCGCACCAGCGGCATGGCGGTCAGTGTCGATCTGGTGGCCCTTGCCTGCGCCGATGGGCTGACCACCACCGACATGGATGCCCAGCTCGACCGTCTGGTGGCGCTGGTCCAACGTATCGGCGAGCAGGGGAACCTTGAGGCCCAACGCGGCGGTCAGGGGCGGCAGGTGACGGCGCTGATGCTCTGGGTATTCGCCGGCCCGGTCAGCGCCGAGGTCATGGCCACGGCGGCGGGCCGGCAGCGAACAGTACGGGGCACCACCTTCGGCCGCTGGCCGGTGGATTGTGCGGCGATCGCCCTCGCGGACGGCCGCGTAGCACTGCCGCCTGATCTGCGGCGGCGCCGCCGCACGCGACTGGCCGCCGACCTCTTTCGGGCGTGGCAAGGTCCGAACGCGGAATCGGGGGGACAGGACCTGGCCCCAATCGCCGGCCGGCAAAGGCGGCGCGAGCTGGCCGGAGTGCTCAGCGGTGGCGCAGCGCCGGCGACGTACACGCTGCTGGGGCTGATCGCGCTTTTCTTCGCCGCAATGGAATTGAGTGGCGGGTCCACAACCAGCGCCGTTCTGGTACGCTTCGGCGCGTTGGTCACGCCATTGGTGCTTTCCGGCCAATGGTGGCGGCTGGTCTCCGCCGCCTTCTTGCATAGCGGTTGGGCCCACATCCTCTTCAACGGCTGGGCGTTGTACATCTATGGGCCATTGGTCGAACGGCTGTATGGACCGACGCGCTTCCTGACGATCTACCTCCCTGCGGCGATTGCCGGTGACGCACTGAGCCTACCCCTGGTTGGTGGCATTTCCGCCGGCGCATCGGGCGCCATCTTCGGCCTCTTCGGCGCGACGATCTCCTTGGTCTTGCGCCACCGACGGAGTTTGCCGTCCGCCATACGCGAGCCGCTCCTGCGTAATGCCGTCGCGGTGGTGGGGATCAACGCCGTGTTGAGCATCGCCGTGGCAGGAATTAATCTCTATGCTCACGCCGGCGGCTTCCTAGCTGGTTTGCTATTGGGCGCCCTGTTGCGGCCGCGCCCGATCGTCGCTGACAAGCGTCAGGGTATCGCCGGTGCCGCCGTGGGCATGGCGGTGACTGCCGTCAGCCTGGTGGCGTTGCTCCTAACGGTCGTGCAGCTGCTCCCCTAGGTTAATCCGGTTCCTCGTCCCCTTCCGCCTCGTACGCCGTCTGCAGCATGCGGCGGATGCGATCGTCCGGCCCGTCCACTTCGCCGCCGCCGACGTCTTGCTCATCGAAGTAGCCAATCTCCGTGTAGAGGCGCCCAACCTCACGCGCCCGATCGGGGTCGTGCTGGTCGCGCCAGATCGTGCGGATGGCCGCTTCATGCTCCGGATGCTGGCGGCGGAAGACATCGTCGCGGATCGTCAGCATAGCGTGACAGGCATCACACGCCGCGCCGTCGAAGCGGGCATCGTAAGGGAAGTCGCCTGGCGTGTCGCAAACGACACAACGGTTGGGAGTATGGCGAGGCAGTGCGCTTGACATGTGTTGTACCCTACCATGGTGCAATCATCGGCCCGGCGCAGCGTCGTGTCCCAGTCGCGGCCAGAGTGTGACCGTTGGAAGAGTGGGAGCGGACGAACGTGCCGGACTGGCTCTCCGCTCCTGTGCGCGGCATGACCTACTTGTTCCTCTGGACGTTGGTCGTCGCCTGGAGCATCAGCGCGCCCATCATCGGCATCCTGATCGCCTCCAATCTGCTCATGCATCCGGCCCAGCGCATCTTCGTCCCGTTGTCCATCATAGCCACCATTTATGTCACGTTACGCGGCGCTCGCCTGCTGCTGCACTTGAGCGACCGAGCGCTCAATGATTGAGCGCTAATCGGAAGGCGCGGCGTCCCTGGCAAGTCGGGTAGGAAGCCCGTCCCCTCCGTACCACCGCTCACCTATACTGCCGACGGGTCTCCGCACAGTGCAGACGAGGTATACAGGTGAACGACCGGCCGCGCCGACCATCCTTCCTGCCGATTATCTTGCTCCTGGCGTTGATCCTCGCCGGTGGGGTCGGCATCTTCGCCTACGCGACGATCAAGCCACTCGTGGCGATGACCGGCCAGGTGGTGCCCCGGCTCGCAGTCAGCGATGCTACGGCGGCGGGTCCGGCCTCCGCCGATACGATACCGCAGCCGGGGGCACAGGCGACGCCGACCGTTTCCGGTCCCCTCTCCGGCGCGGCGCCGACGGGAACCCCTTTTCAACTCCCGTCCTTACAGCGCCAGCAACGCGTCAACTTTCTGCTGCTCGGCAGTGATACGGACCTGAAGTTTGCACCCGGTCAGTACCTCACGCAGAGCATGATCGTGGTGACGGTTGATCCCGTGACCCACACTGTGGGGATGCTGTCCATCCCCCGCGACCTCTGGGTGCGCATCCCCGGCTACGGTTACGGCAAAATTCAGATCGCCTACGAAATCGGTGGGGTGGCCACGGCGCGGGCGACCATCGAACAGAACTTTGGCATCCCCATCCACTATTACGCCTGGGTTGGCTTGCAAGGCTTTCAGAAGATGATCGACACCGTCGGCGGCGTGACTATGGACGTGACGCATCCCGTACTGGACGACGCGTACCCGGACGACCTCAACGCCAGTGATCCCTATGCCTATATGCGCCTCTTGCTTCCGCCGGGGCCGCAACACCTGGACGGGGTACAGGCGCTGCAGTTCGTTCGCTCCCGCCACGGGGACTTGATCGGAGATTTTGGCCGCTCCAGCCGTCAGCAGGAGCTGTTGCTCGCGCTCAAGCAGCGCCTGACGGGGCCGACGCTGGTGACGCATCTCCCCCAACTGACCGCCGACCTCCAGAATAGCGTGCGCACCGACATGCCCCTCACCGATCTCTTGCAGTATGCTTCCTTCGCCCGTGACCTGAAGCACGACAATATCCACCAGATCGTCCTGCAGCCACCCACCTATTCCGCCAACAGTGCCACACCGGACGGCAGCCAACAAATTGTCCTGCCGGACTGGCCGGCCATCGACCAGGCGGTGGTGCAGATGTTCCAGCTCCGGCCCCAGCCCGCCGGCGGCACACGGATCGCCCCCAGCGTATTCCAAACCATCGCCGCCACGCCTACGGCGGCCGGCCCCGCGCGAGTGGCCGGCGAAGCCCCCCGCGTCACACCGGAACCGGTCCGCCTCCTACCAACGGCCACACCAGTGCCGCGCGCCGAACCGGCGACACCTATTATGGTGCAGGTCGAGAACGGCACGGCCGTACCCGGTCTGGCGGAACGGGCGACCCAGTACCTCGTCGGCAATGGCTACCGCCTGGCCTCACCGGTCAATGCTCCCCGTCCGGGGATCGTCCGTACCACTGTCACCTTCTATGAACCCGGCGCGCGCGATGCCGCCTATAGCGTCGCCCGCCTCCTCGGCGCTGTCGTCATTGCCGGCAACCGTCCCGCCTCCGCCGGTGCACCGGTGGTCGTGCTTCTGGGCGCCGATGTGGCGAAGCGGTTCTAATCGGGCCGCAGCGTCTAGCGCTGCGCTCGCCGCCGCGTGGGCGCCGATACGCCGTCCTCTTGCCGACCCCGGATCACGATCCGGATCGGCGTGCCGGGGAAGCCGAAGGCGCGACGCAGCTCGTTTTCCAGGAAGCGCCGGTAGCCAAAGTGAACCAGGGTCGTATCATTGACGAAAAAGACGAAGGTGGGCGGATTAATTTCGGCTTGCGTCGCATAGAACACTTTCAGGGCCTTGCCGCGCTGGGTAAAAGTGTGACGCGCCGAGATGACGCGAATGAAGTTGTTCAACTCCGGCGTCCCCACCCGCTTCTGGCGCTCGTCCCAAATGCGGGCCGCTTCCTCCAGGATGCGCGGCACGTGGTAGCCGGTGAGCACGGACGTGAACAGCACCGGGACATAGGGCATGAAGTCCAGGCGCTCGCGGATATGGTGGGCGTAGTCATCGGTCGTGGTTGCCCCCTTTGTTACAAGGTCCCACTTGTTGACAACGACGATCAACCCTTTGGCGTGCTGTTGAGCGAAGCCGGCGATGTGCAGGTCGCCGTCGGTGATGCCCTCGACGGCATCCAGCAGAAGGAGCGCCAGGTCGCTCTGGTCCAGAGCGCGCATCGCCCGCATCACGCTATAGTGCTCGGTACCTTGCTCAATCCTCCCCCGTCGCCGGATGCCGGCCGTGTCGATCAGCCGGAAGGAGCGGCTGTTCCAGGTCAATAACGTATCCGTGGCGTCGCGCGTGGTGCCGGGGACGTCGCTGACCAGAACGCGCTCCTCACCCACCAGGCGGTTGAGCAAGGAAGACTTGCCGACGTTCGGTCGCCCGATAATTGCCACGCGCACCTCGGTGGGATCGACCTCCGGCGGCGTCTCCTCCTCGTCCATGGCCGGCAGATGCTCAACGACCCAGTCCAGCACGTCGTCGGCGCCGACGCCGTGGTAGGCGGAGACCGCCATCAGTTCGTCAAAGCCCAGTTCATAGAACTCGCTCGACGTCAGTTGGCGGCGTTCGTTCTCCGCCTTGTTGGCGATGACGATCGTCGGCTTGGACGAACGACGCAGGATATTGGCGACTTCGCTGTCCGTCGGCGTGGCGCCGGTTCGCGCGTCGACCACGAACAAAATCATATCGGCTTCGTTGATCGCCAGTTGGGCCTGGCCCCGTACGGCGGCCGGGATGCCGCTCTCGGAATCCAGATCCAGGCCACCGGTATCCACCAGCGTGAAGCTACGGTCCTGCCAGGTGACCGTGCCGTAGAGGCGGTCGCGCGTCGTTCCCGGCTCGTCCTCGGTAATCGCCAGGCGGCGACCCAGCAGGCGGTTGAACAGTGTGGACTTGCCGACGTTGGGCCGGCCGACAATGGCAACGATGGGATACTTCATACGTGTACATCCAGGAGGCGCAGGAGGTCGGCAAATTCGCGACCTGCCAGCAACGGTGCGCCGACCGTCCGCGCGACATCGGCGACGTGGACGCCGTCCAGAAACACGTCGCCCTGCTGGTCCAGCGCCCGCGCCGGCACGAGCAGACGCTCGCCAACCGGCGCCCCACTTACCTGGCGGAGCAGGTCCTGGCCGCCAATCAGGCCCGCCACCGTGACGGAATCGCCCAGAAAATCGTTCACCACCGGAACCACGCGCAGATCGACTCCGGTCAGGGCGCCAACGGTGCGCGCCGTTTCCTGCAGGACGGGGAAGAACAGTTCACCGGTCACGATGGTCGCCCGCTCGATCGTCGGGCGTGGCGTTGTGCCGGCCTGCTGTTGCCGGTCCCAGCGCCGCTGCCAGCGGGCCAGATCGTCCTGCCAACTGCGCACCATGCCGATACCGTTCTCGTACTGGGGATAGCCGGCGTAGATTCGGGCGACTGGCATTGGCATACCGGCCAGGATATAGACTTCGTCGGACAGGTACACCGGGTTGTGACCATGGAGGCGCGTGTACCGTCGACGCCAGCGATCACCGAGCGCCACCAGCGCCCGCGCCTCCTCCGCCGTAAGCCGGCGCAGGCCGGCGGCGTCGTATTTGGCGGAGAAGCGGGTGAGGCCGACCGGGACCACCGCCACCGTATGCACCTGCGGATACCGCGCCATCAACTCCTCGACCGTGCGCTCCAGCACCTCGCCATCGTTGACGCCGGGGCAGAGCACAATCTGGCAATGCACCTGGATACCCAGATCGGCCAGACGGTCAAGATCCTCGTGGATAGGGTTGGCGCGGGGGCTGGCCAACAGTTGCCGGCGCACCGTGGTATCCGTGGCATGCACCGAAACGTACAGAGGCGAGAGGCGCTGTTCAGCCAGTCGCATCCAGTCGCGTTCATTGAGATTGGTGAGGGTGATAAAGTCGCCGAACAGGAAGGAAAGACGGTAGTCGTCGTCGCGGATGTAGATGGAACTGCGCAGCCCCGCCGGGTTCATGTCCACAAAGCAGAAGTCACAGTCGTTAGCACAACGCCGGATGGACGTGAAAAGTGCGTCCGTGAATTCGATCCCGAGGTCGTCGTCGGTGTCGCTCTCAATCGGCAGGTCAAGCCGCCGCCCGTCGCGCTCTACCGTCAACGTCGATGCAGCTTCCGCGCCGTAAAAGCGGTAGTCGATAATGTCATGCATGCGGTGGCCGTCAATGGCAAACAGATGATCGTCGACGCTCACG
>JBPCLN010000162.1:0-27618 GCA_051003235.1 Chloroflexota bacterium
CAGCTTCGCCCGCTTGATCCGCTGGACGACCGCCTGCTCGGCCACCGACAACGCCTCGGGCGGCTCCCACCTTACTGGTCGCATCTGCTCGCTCCCTTCGCACTCCTGGACCCTTCGCCCAGAAGCACCTAGCACAGCACATGCTGCTGCCCTCGTCAAGCGCTACCATTACTGGACCGACGCTCTAGTCCACCTCCGCTCACCAGCAATCTCGCCGCCAACTGTCTGGGCATTGTCAACGACGCTCGCGAGTTCAGTCTCTGGCTTAGCAAGCATATTGCCGGCAATGTGTTGAAAGTTCTGGCCGAACTCGATTGGGAATAAGAGCAAGCGGTCGAATATCTGCGCGTACTGGATAACATTGCTCATCGATCTGGGGGTGGGATAATCGAGCCCCAAGTACGAGTGAGCGATTGCATCGACTACGAAGACAACCGAATCCTAGAATTGGCCCTGGCGAGCGGTTCGGTGCTCATCGTCTCCAGCGATGCCCATCTGCTCCAGATGTCACCGTGGCGGGGCCTGCCGATCCTCCGCCCAGCAGAGTTTGCCTCCCGCGTCGACGCTATGCGGCGTGCAGCCCGGCGTAGGGAACGAGGATCGCAATGATCGCGGACTTGCTTGTCCCAATGGCTATAGGCGCTCCGAGAATATCGTTCATTGGCCCTTACTCCCAGTAGCGAATGATCGCCGTCTCCTGCCAGGAGGAGTCGGCGTGGGCGGCCACGGCTTTGAAGATTTCGTTGGTCATCGCAGTGAGCGGCGCTAACAAGCCGGCCTCCTGGGCGACCTCCAGGGCATAGCCGAGGTCGCGAGTGTGCTGGCGCAACTCGCCCTGGCCCTCAAAGTTGCCTTCCAGCATCTTCTCTACGCCACGGAGATCCAGCAGCTCCGCCGTCAGGGCAGGGTCCAGGCCGACCCGGCGGGCGAAGGAGAGGCCTTCCGCCAGGGCCACGGTGCGCGCCGCCTTCAGCATCTGGTCGAGGAGCTTGGTGAGCTGCCCGAAGCCGGAGGGACCGACATAGCCGACGCGTTCGGCCAGCAGTTCCAGGAGCGGTCGGGCGCGGGCGAAGGCGGCGGGGGAACCGCCCACGAGGGCCGTCAAACGATCACCACGGGCGGCGAGGGGAGCGTCGAGCATCTCGCCGCCCCGTGCCGCCACCAGAGCCGCCAACCGGCGATCACTGGAAGGCAAGCTCGTGCCGATATTGATCACGAGCTGTCCCGGCGCCAACGCCGACAGGACGCCTTCCGGTCCTTCCATCGTCAACTCCAGGGCGCGCACGTCGGGTAAGGCCAGTAGCACCGTGTCGACGGCCGAGGCGAGGTAAAAGGCGTTGGCCACTTCACGGGCGCCCTGGGCCACCAGGGTGCGGCTCTGCTGTTGGTGACGATTGAGGATAACGAGCGGTTTGCCGGCGTGGAGCAGGCGCGTCGCCAGATAATCCATCACCTGGCCGCTGCCGATCAAACCGATGGCGTCGGCCCGATTGGCGGAGGGGCTGCCGGCGGTCATTGTTGGGCCGACGCCGGTGACTGGCCGCCAATCTCCCGCAACCAGCGCTCCAGTGTGCTGTCGTACTGCCGTAACACGGGCCGCGGATCGACGGGATGCTCCCTGTTGTTGATCCATTCTAAGGAGAGCGTGCCGGCGTACCCCCGGCCCGCCAGCAACTCGATCTGACGGCGGACGCTGCCGTCTCCGTCGCCCAGGGGAACGGGATGCATGCCTGGTTGGAAGGCGCTCTGGGCGGCCGGACACTCCTGCACATGGACATGACGGACCCAGGGGCCCAGCAAGGCGAATGCGTCGTCGACGCTGATGCCGCGACGAACATGGTGCGCGGCGTGCCAGGTTGCGCCGATGTTCGCGTGGCCGGCATGCTCCAGACACCAGGCCACATCGCTCGGGTTCCAGAAGTCGTCGTGGGTCTCCAGGCAAGGGATCACGGAAAAAGACGCGCAGCGTTCCGCCGCCGTGGCCAGGGCTTCCGCCACCAGTGGACGCGCCTGCTCCATCGTCCAGCCCGACGGCATGGGGCCGCCGAACACGCGCATGACGGTCGCGCCCGCCGCTGCGACTAGTTCGGCGTAGGCGGCGATATCATCGACCGCCGTGCGCCGTTCTTCCGGCGTGGATCGGTTAAGGCGGGTGCCAAGGGCGACGGCACTGATCACCATACCGGCGTCGGTGGCCTGACGACGAGCGGCGGCCCAGGTCTTGCGCTCGCCGCGTTCCAGGCCGTGGCCATGCTTCCATTCCACGCGGGGCTCCAGCGTCGTGCAGTGGCCGGCGCGCCCCTCCCGCAACAGCGTTGTCAGGTCCCACTCCGGGGCCGCCGAACTCATGTAGCCAATGCGCATGCCAGTCTCCTTTGGATCCCGATGATAGCGCACCGACGCCCGCGGTGTGCCGGCTTACACCCTATAATTGCCGCGGTAGGAGCAGCAGCGGCCGGCCACCGGTCAGGTCGGGACAAAATAGGCTCGGGCCGCGGCGATCGAAGCGAAAGGTGAACCCCATTGGCGATGACCGGACGTATTGCCGAAAACGCGCTTGACCTCATGGGGCACACCCCGATGGTGCGCCTGAATCGCCTCACGGCGGGGTTGGATGCCACCATCGTGCTGAAGCTGGAATCCTATCAGCCCGGCGGCAGCGTCAAGGATCGCATTGGCGTGGCGATGGTCCTGGATGCCGAGGCGCGCGGCATCATGACGCCGGATACGGTGATCATTGAGCCGACCAGCGGCAATACCGGCATTGCCCTGGCCTGGGTGGCGGCGGTGCGGGGCTACCGGCTGATCCTGACCATGCCGGACTCGGTGAGTCTGGAGCGGCGCAAGCTGGTGCGCGCCTTTGGCGCCGAACTGATGCTGACACCGGGCAGCGAAGGTATGCGCGGCGCCATCCGCAAGGCGGAGGAGCTGGCGGCAACCTTTCCCAAAGCCTGGATTCCGCAGCAGTTCCAGAATCTCGCCAACCCGAAAGTGCATCGAGAAACGACAGCGGAGGAAATCTGGCGCGACACGAACGGGGCGATCGATGTCTTTGTGGCCGGTGTCGGTACCGGCGGCACCCTCACCGGTGTGGTGGAAGCGCTCAAGCCGCGCCGCCCGGGTTTGCTTGCTATCGCCGTGGAGCCGACGAACTCGGCGGTGCTGAGCGGTGGCAAGCCTGGCCCGCACCGCATCCAAGGTCTCGGCGCCGGGTTCATCCCCGACATTGTGAAGCGCGAATTAATCGATGAAGTGATCCAGGTCGAGGACGAGCAGGCGCTCACGACAGCCCGCCAGTTGGCGAGCAAGGAGGGGCTGCTCGTCGGCATCAGCAGTGGCTGCAACGTCTGGGCGGCGTTACTGGTGGCGCGTCGACCGGAAAGCAAAGGCAAGCTGATCGTCACCGTCGCCCCATCGCAGGGCGAGCGTTACCTCTCCACCGACCTTTTTCGCGACCTCGTGTAGGGAGCAAGCATGTCGTACGAACCTTCCGCCTTCGATCTTGCCGCCGCCGTGGTGCGGCGCTCCGGCGACCCGAACGAGCTGTTGGGGTATCTGGCGACGAAGTTCCAGGCCGCGCTGCCCGGTCAGATGCGCGTGGAGCGCGGCGGCTTCCTGGGGCGCGGCCCCGTGCGCCTGGTGGAAGTGGCGCTCGGCGACTACCGCTACAGCATCGAAACCCAACGCAATATACTCCAGGCTCGCCGAGCGAAGACGGTGCGCGGCGTGGAAATCTCTCACGAAGACCTCACCATTGATCACTGGGTGAACGAGCTGACGCGGGAACTGGAGACGCTGGCGGAGCAGAGCGAGCTCTACGGCGAAGCAATCAAGCGCCTGGCGCTCGGGTAATGATTGATCTCGGGACCTGCCCCTACGCGATGCGGTCTGGCGCCTTACTCTGCGGCATAGCTGGTGGGGAAGGCGCAGAATGAAAGCAGTGGTCAAGGCTCGGGCTGAGGCGGGTCTCTGGCTGCAGGACGTTCCGGAACCGGCGCCGGGGATGGGGGACGTGCTGGTGCGCGTTCTGCGCACCGGTATCTGCGGCACGGACTTGCATATTTACAACTGGGATCCCTGGGCCCAGGCCACGATTCGACCGCCATTGGTGATCGGCCATGAGTTTGCCGGTGAAGTGGTGGCGGTGGGAGCGAACGTCGACTCCGTCCACGCGGGAGACCTCGTGAGCGGTGAAGGACACCTGGTCTGCGGGCGCTGCCGCCAGTGCATGGCGGGGCGGCGGCACCTGTGCGCCCATACCGTCGGCGTCGGCGTGCAGCGCAACGGCGCGTTTGCCGAATACATTGTCGTCCCAGCTATGAATCTCTGGCCGCATCCCATGCCGATCGATCTCGACGTGGCAGCCATCTTCGACCCGTTCGGCAACGCCGTCCACTGCGCCTTGCAGTTCACGATGGTCGGCGATGACGTCCTGATCACCGGAGCGGGACCGATCGGCATCATGGCGGCCCTGGTTGTCCGCCACGTCGGGCCGCGTTTCGTTGTCATCACCGATGTCAGCGACTACCGGTTGGAACTGGCGAAACGTGCCGGCGTGACCCGCGCCGTGGACGCTCGCATCACGGCGCTGGAGGCGGTCCAACACGAGCTTGGCATGCAGGAAGGCTTCGACGTGGGCCTCGAAATGTCCGGGCACCCGCAGCCGTTGCGCGACATGATCGCCAACATGGCCCATGGTGGCAAGATTGCAATGCTCGGCTTGCAATCGAGCGCCGTCGCCATCGACTGGTCGCAGGTGGTGCTAAAGATGCTAACGCTGCGCGGCGTGTACGGGCGGGAGATGTTCGAGTCCTGGTACACGATGTCGGTACTGATTCAAACCGGCCTGGATATCTCGCCCGTGATTACCCATCGCTATCCCTACCGCGACTACGAAGAAGCGTTCCGGACGGCGCGCAGCGGGCAGTGCGGTAAGGTCATTCTGGACTGGACGGTGAACTGACCGGGAGGGACCCATGTTCACGCAGATGCGGGCCGACGTGGAGACCACGCTGGCCGAGATTCGCGCCGGCGGCTTGTACAAGACGGAACGCGTCATCGCTACCCCGCAAGGGGCGCTGCTGCGCGTTGGCGACGGCCAGGAACTGATCAATCTCTGCGCCAATAACTACCTGGGTCTGGCCGACCATCCGGCGATCGTCGCCGCAGCGCGGGCGGGCCTTGACCGCTGGGGCTTCGGGATGGCATCGGTCCGGTTCATCTGCGGTACCCAGGAAATCCACCGGGAGTTGGAGCAGCAACTCACGACCTTCCTCGGTACGGAGGACACCATCCTCTATTCCTCCTGCTTCGACGCCAACGGCGGCCTGTTCGAGACCCTTCTGGACGAGCGGGACGCCGTGATCTCCGACGCGCTCAACCACGCCAGCATCATCGACGGCATCCGGCTCTGCAAAGCGCAGCGCTACCGCTACGCCAACCGCGACATGGCCGACCTGGAACAGAACCTGCAGCAGGCGGCAGGGGCGCGTTATCGTCTGATCGCCACCGATGGCGTCTTTTCGATGGATGGCTACGTTGCCCCTTTGCTGGAGATTTGCGACCTGGCGGAGCGCTACGGCGCCCTGGTCATGGTAGACGATTCCCACGCCGTTGGTTTCATGGGCGAGCATGGCGGCGGCACGCCGGAGTTCTGTGGCGTCGTCGGCCGCATCGATATCCTGACCGGCACCCTGGGCAAGGCCCTGGGCGGCGCCAGCGGCGGGTATACCTCCGGTCGGCGGGAGATCGTCGCCCTGCTCCGCCAGCGCTCCCGCCCGTACCTGTTTTCCAACTCCATCGCGCCGCCGATCGTCACAGCCGCGCTGAAAGCGTTGGAGTTGGTGCAGTCGGCCAGGGAGTTCAGGACCCGCCTTCGGGAGAACACCACGTTCTTCCGAAGGCGGATGACCGAACTTGGCTTCCAGATTTTGCCGGGCGAGCACCCGATCGTCCCCGTGATGATCGGTGACGCGGCGCAGGCGACGGCCATGGCCGATGCCCTTCTGACCAGGTGCGTCTACGTGATCGGCCTTTCCTTCCCAGTGGTCCCCCGCGGCGGCGCCCGCATTCGGGTTCAAATCTCCGCCGCGCATACCAGGGAGGAGTTGGAGCGGGCAATAGAGGCGTTTCGGGAGGTGGGAGGGAAGTAACCTATACCAGCACCTCGACCCGCTTCCGGCTGTCCGCGTCGAGTTTCCCTGGCGCGGGTACGTGGAAGCGGTTGCCGTCGACGTCGGTGACACGGAGGCTGCCGTCGGGCATCGTCAGGACCCGTTCCGTGCTCCACTTCACGACGTATTCACGCGGCCCAAGGTCGGTATCCACTCGCCAGTACAGGGGGCCGTGCTTGATATTGAGGTCAGCGACGTGAGAGACGGTAGGAATGTCGTAGAACCGACGTAACTCCTCCTCGGCCAGGGTGCGGCTGGCCGGCTCCAGGCCCGCCAGGGAGTCGAGGAGGCAGATTTCTCGGTCGCGGCGATCAAGGACGCTGACGTACTGATCGGGGAAGCGCAAAGGGTCGGCCAGGCGCAGGCGGACGTCGATATAGCAACGCACTTCGCCCACGAGCAAACGCAAGGACTTCCGGCCCCGCTGGAAGCGCAGGGTGGTCGGGTCCACGTCGTCACCGAGCGGCGCTTCCGGCGCCAGCAATACTGAATCCGTGTTCATCCGTCCACCGCTTTCATCTTGGACACTTCGCGCTGCAGGTCAACAAGGCGTCGATAAATCCCATTGGAACGCTCCATGAGCTCGTCATGGGTGCCTACCTCTTTGATCTCGCCGCCGTCAAAGACGAAGAGCCGGTCGGCGTTGCGGAGCGTCGAGAGGCGGTGGGCGATGGCGAAAGTAGTGCGACCCTTGACCAGGCGGGCCAGGGCGTCCTGGATCGCCTTTTCTGTTTCGGTATCGACCGAGGCGGTGGCCTCGTCCAGAATCAGGATTTTCGGGTCGCGCAGGATGGCGCGGGCGATGGAAATGCGCTGACGTTCGCCGCCGGAGAGGCGGTGGCCGCGTTCGCCGACGCGTGTGCTGTAGCCGTCATCCTTTTCGACGATGAAGTCATGTGCGTTGGCGGCCCGCGCTGCCGCCACAACGTCGCGGAAGGAGGCCTCCGGCCGGGCGTAGGCAATGTTCTCGGCGATTGTGCCGTTAAAGAGGAAGGGGTCTTGCAGGACGATGCCGACCTGATTGCGCAGGTCACGCAAGCGCAGGTCGTGCAGATCGATGCCGTCGACCAGGATCTGGCCGTAGTCGGGATCATAGAAGCGGCTGATCAGATTGATAAAGGTGCTCTTACCGGAGCCGGACTTGCCGACCAGACCGATCATCTCGCCCGGCGCGACGGCGACGTTGACGTCCTTCAGCACCGGCTTGCCGCGCTCGTAGCTGAAACTGACATCGCGGAACTCCACCCGACCCTGGATATCGGCCGCCGCGATCGCCCCTTCTTCGTCGTAGGGCTCTTCCGGGGCGTCCAGCACTTCAAAGACGCGCTCCGCGCCGGCGAAGGCCTGACTCATCCATTGCGAGATCTGGTTGAAGTACTGCAGGGGCGCATAGAACTGGGAGAGATAGCTGTTGAACATAACGAGGGTACCCAGCGTGATCACGCCGTAGATGACGTCATGCCCGCCGAAGAGCCAGACCAGAAAGACGCCGGAGCTATTGATGAAGTTGAGCACCGTCGAGAGGCGCTGGGAAGTGACGGTGGTTTGAATGCCGGCATCGCGATAGATCTGGTTCTGCTCCGAAAAGCGCTCCACCTCACGATCTTCCTGGGCGAATGCTTTGGAGACGCGAATACCGAGGAGCGACTCCGATAGCTGGGTGGAGAAGCCGGCGCGCACTCGCCACCAGCGGCGGTACAGGCGGCTCATCTGCTTCCAGAGGTACCGGCTCCCCATAAAGACGAACGGTACAGGGATCAGGATGATCAGTGCCAGCGCCCACTGGACCTTGAAGAGCACAATCAGGATGAAAAAGAACATGAGCACGTTGGTGGCGATGAAAGGCACGCCTTGCACCAGGAACTGCTCCAGTGCGGCGGTGTCCTGACTGATCAGGGACATGAGCGAGCCGGTGCCGCGGTCGTTATGGAACGATAGCGGCAAGCGTTCCAACTTGCGATAGACATCACCGCGCATCTGGGATGTGATCTTGCTGCCCAGGATGGCCGCCAGCCACTGGCTGACGCTTTGCATCACCGCATTCGCCACGGCGACGCCGACCAGGATGGCGACGAGCCAGGCCACCAGTTGAAAACGGCCGCTCAGGTTGCCGGTTTGACCGGAACGCAGCGCGCCGTCGATCATCTGGCGGTTGACAAGGGGGGGGATCAACTGGAGCAGGGTCCGGGAGAGCGTCGCGACCACAACGGCGGCCGTGACGGCCTTGTATGGCTTCAGGTAACCCGCGATGCGGAGCATGACGGCGCCGGCATGGACGCAGGCCGGACAGCGGCCGTGGCGACCGGGCATGAGGCGCCCGCAGCGTTCGCAGCGCAGCTTCGGCAGCTTGTCGGAGCGGAGGAGTGGATGGCCATCGGCCAGTTGTTTGATACCGCGAGCGGCGTCCGAGAAGTGCGGGGAGAGCGTACGCGAGTAGGAGAGCATCTCGACAACGCGGTCGGCGGTCTCCAGCAGCAAGCGCTCGCCACTGACGGCGGCCTCCGTTTTCGCCTCTTTGACGTCCGCCAACGCGACGGACAGAGACGGCTTGCCCTGACCATCGGGATCCTGATCGAAGACGTAGACGTGGCGGTCGGTCACCACGAGCCAGCGCTGGCCGTAGCGCCCCTTGGCGTCGAGGTCGCTCGCCAGCCGGAACTGCTCCTGCTCCGCGCCAAGAAACCGGGGTGCTTCTCGCGCGTCGGTTCGTTCACCGGGATCTGTGGATACGGGACGTTCCGCTTCCAGGACCGCCATGTGTCAAGCCTCCTGCCTCTCGTCGCCTGTTCGCAGGGCGACGAAAGAAGTGGGGGAACGCTGATGCCCCGAGACAAAAAAGGAGCCGGCCTGCCAACAAATTAGCAGTCCAGCTCTCGAGCAAGCCTACGGGGTTAGCTGTCGGGTTCGGGTACTGAGATTACCCTACCGCAAACACACAGGCGGATTCACCCCACGAACGTGGGTCCCCCGCCCGCGCCCTTGGGCGCGGTTCGGCACTGCAGATACCGTACCCGACTTTGCCGACAGCGTCAACCCCAACGCTACGAATTGCACCGCAACCTTCACCAAACCGTAACGTCACCTAGCTATTGCCACTGCCGGTTGGGAAGCCACCGCCGCCGTAACCCTGGCCACCCGCAGGCACGACCGGGATGCGCGGCACGGTGTTTTCCTCGCGCCGCTGTTCGTCGGTGGTAACGACCAGTTCGCTAATGACGAGGGTCGCACCCGCTGTCGACTGGGCGATCTGCTCGGCCGCTTTCTTGATCTCCTCGGAGTCAACAGAGCCACGCAACGTCAGTTCGCCTGACGCCGCACTGACCTGGATCACGGCATCCCTGGTCCGTTCGTCAGCGACCAGGCGCGCTTCGATGGCCTGGGAAAGCTTGTCATTCTGCGTCATGGCGCTATCCATGGACCAAACCTCCTATCCTTCTCGACATATCAGTGAGGCCCGAACCGACGCCAGGGAGCGGCGCCGCGGGCCGTCGGAACACCCGGGGATGCAAGATGGATGCCAGACAGCGCGACCGTAGCCATTCGGGGCGAAGGCAACATGCCCCGATTGGCACGCGCGATGCCAAGCAGTGTATAGTGCATGCTGTGGCATCCGGCGCAACGCGTCGGAAGTCTGCCACGGTCTACATGGAGGAGAAGGCTGAATATGCGCAAGATTATTGAGGCGCTTGCTTCGGCCTGGCGCGAGGCGGTCGCCGCCCTCACGCCGGCGCCAAAGCTGGTGCCAATTCCGATCCCCGTTCCCGTGGATGTGCGCCGGAGACGCCGGCTCTCTTAGCCTTCTGCGCCGTGCCCCCGGCCCATTACCGGCTGGCGTTGTCCGCGCGGGTCCTCTTGGAGTGGCGTCACGTCGCTGGTGTGGATATACCAGTCGAGCTGGCGGGTCTCCATTTCCCCCTGGATCGTGACGTAGGCAGGATCGTTGTAATGGTTCTGGAGTTCGTCGGGGTCGGCTCCTAAATCGTAGAGTTCGGACTGCTCCTGAGGGCGGCGGATCAGCTTGTGCGTTGCCGTGCGGATCATCGTACACCGACAGACGGACAGTGGATCCCGCTGCTGCAGGTCGGACTTCGGATAGTAGATATGGCTCGGGATGCGAGCGAACTGGTCGCGCCCGGGCTTGCCTTCGAAGGCGTGCGGCTCGTTCACGTCGTAGCCACCCTCGGCGAAGGCGGCGCGCATGGGATCGCCGGCCGCGCCGCGCAGTTGCGGCGTTAGCGATCGCCCGAACTGGGTGTGACCCAGCGGAATGCCGGCGAGGTCGAGGACGGTTGGCGTGAGGTCCAACAATTCAGTAACTTCCGGTACGACGTGACCTTGTGCGCCGCCCGGTAGGCGCACGACAAAAGGAACGTGCGTCAGCGTGTCGTCCAGACCGCTGGGCCACTTCTCCACCAGGCCATAGTCGCCGGCCCAGTCGCCATGGTCGGAAAAAACGATCACGACGGTGTTGCCGGCCAGGTCGGTTTCGTCCAGGGTGCGCAGCACTTCACCGAGGAGCCAGTCGCTGTAGCTGATCATGCCGAGGTACACGGCGCGGATCGTGCGGAAGGTGGCATCCCCAAGCTCGTCCAAGCGCCGGCTGCGCCGGATATCCTCGTAAAAACGTGGCTTGCCCGGCACTCCCGCCGGCCGCAGCGGCGGCAGCGCCACCGGATCGTACATATGATGAAACGGCTCCGGTGCGGTGTAGGGGGGGTGCGGACAGCTCAGGGGGAGAAACAGACAGAAGGGGCGGTCGTGGGCCCCCTTCAGGAAGTGCAGGCCCGCCTCCGTGCAGACGTAGTCGTGATGGTCGTGGCGATCGCCGCCGGGACCAAATAGGAAGCTCTGGAAGCGCGGGTCATCCGCCGGCCATGGATTGGGATTGGCGTTGCCGCTCGCGGTGCCACGTCCGGGCAGGTTGCTGGCCTCCTCCACGCTTCCGGCGAAACTCGCCTGCGCCAAGAGGTCGTTCTTGCCGTACATGCGCACGTCGTAGCCGGCCTGGGTCAGGTAACGCAGCAAATTTGGCTCGTCGGGGCGCAGCAGGTGCCACAGCGTGCGGTGCCCGCGCACGTGGGGATACCAGCCCGTCATGCACGAGGCGCGAGAGGGCGTGCAGACGGTGTGTTGCACATGGCACTGGTCGAAGCGTGTGCTCTGCGCGGCAAGGGCATCGAGATGGGGTGTTTGCACCACGGCCGGTGGCCCGTCCGCTGGCGCATAACAGCCGACACAGTCGGCCCGCCATTCGTCCGGGTTGAAGAGCACAAAGTTGAGCGGCCAGGTGGCCGGCGAGGCCCGCTCTTCCCCCGGCGCATGCTGTTCTGCCACTTGCGGAGCCTTTACCCGGTGCCGGATCGACGAATCAAGTATGATGACGCCGCACGGAGCGACAGGCATGAGAGTAGCACCAACCCGGCGAAGGTGTCGTCGGGTGAACCGACGTAGCCACAGGCGGCGGAGAGGAATACGGCCCATGCACACGCGCCTTTGCGATATCCTCGGTATCGCCCACCCGATCATGAACGCGCCGATGGCGGGTCCGGCAACAGCGGAGTTGGCGGCCGCGGTGGCGGAGGCCGGCGGTCTAGGCTTGATCGGCGGCTCCAGTGGGGACCCATCCTGGCTACGCCAACAAATCCGCCTGGTCCGGGAGCGGACGACGCGTCCCTTCGGCGTCGGCTTCATTTCCTCCGCGCCAGGGCTGGAGGCCATGGTCCAGACGGCGATCGAGGAGCGTGTGGCGGTGATCACCCATTCCTTCGCCGATCCGACCCCCTTCGTGCCGGCGGCTCACGCGGCCGGCATCCTTATCTTCGCTCAGGTGCAGACGGTTGCGCAGGCGAGACGGGCAGCCGCCGCAGGGGTGGACGCCATCGCGGCGCAAGGGGTCGAGGCCGGCGGCCACACCGGCACCAGCAGCGCCACCCTGCCGCTGGTGCCGGCAGTGATCGACGCGGTGGGCGACATTCCCGTCATCGCCGCCGGTGGCATTGCCGACGGCAGAGGACTTGCCGCCGTGCTCATGTTGGGCGCCGAAGGAGCATGGATTGGGACCCGCTTCGCCGCCAGCAAGGAGTCGGCAGGGAGCGAGTGGGGCAAGGCCCGCATCGTCGCGGCGAGTACCGACGACACGGTGCTCACGAAGGTCTATGACCTGATCAGTGAAGCGTCGTTTCCGCCGGGCATTGCCGATCACGTCCTGCAGAATAGCTACACGCAAACGTGGCATGGGCGCGAAGAGGAGCTGCAGCGGGACCGGGCCGGCTGGCGGCAGCGTTTGGAGCAAGCGTCCCATCAAGGAGACGCCCAGCTTGCCGCCGTGCGCGCCGGGAACGCCGTCGGGCTCATTCACGCGATTGAGCCGGCGGGAGACATCCTCCGCCGCATCGTCGCCGAAGCGGAAGTGATCCTGCGCCGCCGGCCCGCCCAGGTGCTGGGATGACCGCCCCAACAGGAGGGAAGCGATGAGCGCTATCGAGTTTGTCCGGCCGCGCATCCTGCTCGAAACGCCCGCCTTCCTGGTCGGATCGATGTTTGCCTACGAGGATATGCTCGGTGTCTTCCCGGCGCTGGTCGTGGCACGACCGGCCTGGAGCGGACCGCCGCTCAACGCGATTGTGCTGACGAGCGAGCGCTTGATCGCGTTCGACAGCAGCGGCGTCACAGAGTCCACGATGGCCGTACCATTGAGTGCCATTACGGGCGTTAGCACGGCGGACGATGCGGCGAGCGGGCGGGTGAGTGCCGTCTCGGTGTCGGCTGATTTGCATATCGCGAATTTGGCGCCGGAGGATGCCGCCTTTATGCAGGCGATTGTCTACCATGCGGCCGCCGGGCGACTCTATCGGGCGGGGCAGCCGGAGCAGCGCGAACCTTAACCCGGGAGAGCGCGCCGCCGGCGCCTGACCTTCAGCTTCTCAGCGATTTAACAACCAGAGCGGCCATGCTGAAGGAGCGACGATGGTGGGTGGCGGCCTCCGGCGAGCGTAAGGGGTGTGGCACACGTGCCTAATAATAGGGTGGCGCCGGTGAACCGGGGCGTCAAAGGACCGCTGGTCCTGGTGGTGGATGATGAAGCCGGCATCGTCGACATGATTCAGCTTGGTCTTAAGTACGAGGGGTATCGCTTCGCCGGCGCCTTTAGTGGGCCCGAAGCACTGGATGCTACACGGCGGCTGCAGCCGGATGTGGTCGTGCTGGATGTCATGTTGCCGGGCCTTGATGGGCGTCAGGTCTGCCGGCGCCTTCGCGCGATCTCCGAGGTGCCGATCCTGATGCTGACGGCGCGGGACGCCGTGGCGGATCGGGTCGCCGGCCTCGACGCCGGCGCCGATGACTACCTGGTCAAACCGTTCGCCTTCGAGGAACTCATGGCTCGGCTGCGCGCTTTGTTGCGACGGCGGCAGACGCCGCCGGGAACGGTGCTCAGCGGCGGTGGTGTGACCCTGGATTTTCGGACGCGTGAAGTGAGCCGCGATGGACGCGAGGTGCGCCTGACGCCGACGGAGTTCGACCTGTTGGCGACCTTCTTGCGCCATCCGCGCACCGTGTTGAGCAAGGAGCAGTTGCTCGAACACGTGTGGGGCTTCGATTTCGGGGGCGACGACAACGTCGTGGAGGTGTACGTTCGGTACCTGCGGACGAAGCTCGGTGATCCCCGTTTGATCCAAACGGTGCGCGGTGTCGGCTACGCTTTCCGGCCCACCGGTGATAGTCCCTGATGCGCCGACCGCAGGCTTTGCCGCTGCGCTGGCGGTTGACGTTTCTGTACACAGGAATTCTGGCGCTGTTCCTGATCGCGCTCGACTTCTTTGTCTATGCCGAGTTGCGCCGGGCCTTGCTCCAAGGCCAGCAAGCGATCCTCAGCGCCAACGCCACCACCCTGATGGATCTCCTCAACAGCGACAATGCGCCGCCTGGCGCGAACCAGGGCCGCCGCCTTTCGCCTGGCGTCGTCTACCAGCTCTACGACGCCCAGGGCGTGGTGATGGCGACGTCCAACGGCGGGCGCGCCGACTTCCCCGCCTTGCCGGCGCCGACGCCGCTGCCGACGCCGGCCGGCCGCCAGTCTAGCCGCCCGGCGGACCGGTCCGGTCCTCCGGCAGGGCGTCTGCCGCCCGATTTCCGCACGATGCAGCAACAGGCGGCGGAGGGTCAAGAGGCCTGGTTGGTGCTCACCTTGCCGGTAGGCGGACGCGGGCGGATGCCAGGCATTCTGCAGGTGGCGCTGTCGTTGGCACCATTGAACAGTACGCTCCTTGACCTCCGGCGTATTCTGGGTGGGGGCAGCCTCGGCGTCCTTGTGCTGGCCCTAGTGAGCAGTCCGGCGGTCGCGGCGCGCGCATTACAACCGCTCCGCCGGATGGCCGATACCGCCGAACGGTTGGCCTCGGGCGATCTGAGCCAGCGCACGGCCCTCGGCCACGGCAAGGACGAGGTCGGACAGCTCGCACACAGCCTGGACAATATGGCGGCGAACCTGGAGCGGAGTTTCGCCGCCCAACTGGCGACGGAAGACCGCCTACGCCGTTTTGCCGCCGACGCCTCGCACGAGCTCCGAACGCCGTTAACGGCGCTCCGCGGCTACGTGGACGTGCTGCTGCGGGGCGCGAAGGACGATCCGGTGGACGCCGAGCACGCCCTGGAGGCCATGCAGCGTGAGGCGCTCCGCATGGAGCAACTCACGCGCGACCTGTTGGACCTCACACGGCTGGATGCGAGCCTGGCCGGGGCGCCTACCGCGCTGCAACTGGCTGATCTGGTCGATGCCGCGATCGCTGATCTTGCCTGGCAGGACGTGTCGGTAACCTGGGAACAACGGGCGGCGCTGACGGTCTCGGCGGACCCGGCGGCATTGCGGCGGGCGGTGAGCAACCTGTTGCAAAATGCTCGTCGCTATAGCCCCGCCGGCAGCCCGGTGACGGTCTCCCTGGTCCGAGACGGCATGACCGCCGTGTTGGCGGTCAGTGATCGCGGCATCGGTATCGCCCCGGACGACCTGCCGCATATTTTTGAGCGGTTTTACCGTGGCGATAGCGCGCGCAGTCGGGCCACCGGCGGTAGTGGTCTCGGCCTAGCCATCGTGGAGGCCATCGTCCACGCCAATGGCGGCAGCGCCATGGCGGCCAGCGAACTGGGACGGGGCAGCACCTTCACGATACGCCTACCGGCAGCGCGGCCCATGGCGTTACCGGCAGCGCCTCAGCGGGAGTCCGTTGGGAGGCGTTCTGGTGGGTCGGGCGTGGGGTAGCCAAGCGACGACGCCCACTGGCGTGCCAGGGCCACGGCGTCGGCCGGTGGACCTTCGCCACTGATGCTGGCCCAGGCGATCACCATCCCGTCGCGAATCACCTCCGCCCGCAAATTTTTGCTCAGGCCAAGGCGGTAGACCCGCACGGCGTACGGCTCCGCCATCCGTTGCCCCTCCGTTACCTTGCCGGCCGGCTCAGATTTCTCCCCGCCGAATTGTAGCGCCTGGCGGCACTTGATCGCACTAACTGCCGGGCTGCTGCAAGATGGCATTGACCTGGCTCACGATATTCTGGGTGGCTACCTGCACCGTGGCCGTGTTGGCCCAGAGGTTGGTCAACTCCTTATCCAAAATCGGCGCTATGGCCTGCCAGTGGACGTTGAAAGGTGGCACTTCGGCGTGGTCCATCGCCGAAAGAAAGACATCGGCGTGGGTGGGCGAGGCAAGAAAATCTTTGGAGTGGCCGACAGACTGGCGAGCCGGCATGACGGTGCCGGTTGCCATCTCCTTCGTTTCGGCAGTGGGCGAGCACATGAACTGTGTCACTTGCCAGGCGTTGTCCTTCGCCTTGCTGCCGGCCGCGATACAGTAACCGACGCCTTGCAGCGAAGTGGCCGGCCGCACGGCGCCTTTCGGGTAGGGCGCAATGTCCCAGGTGAAGCCCTTGATCGCCTGGTACCCGGCCAGGCCGGCGCGGATGCCGCTCAGCATCGCCAAGTTCCCACTCTGGAACCGCGCCATGGCGCTTTGCTGCTTCAAGTCGGTTGGCGTCGGCGCCACGTTGTACTTATACATGAGATCGTGCAGGTACTGCAACGCTTCCTGCGTTTTGGCGTCGGCTATCGTGCAGGTCGTAAAGTCGCTGCTCAGCACCGTCCCACCGTTCTGGCGCACCCACATGAACCAGGCATAAAAGCCAGTGAGGCCGGCAAAGGCGAAGCTCTGGGTCGTGCCTCCCGCTTGCGAGAGCTTGGCGCCGGCATCCAGGAAAGTCTGCCAGTTCCAGGAGGAGTCGTTCCAATCCGTTGGCGGGAGGGGCAGCCCGAACTTCTTGAAGAGGTCGCTGTTGTAGTAGAGGACGTTGGAGGCAACCCCGCGCGGCAGGCCGTACTGATTGCCCTGAGCGGCGTACTGACTGAGCGGACCGGGCCAGAAGTCGGAGGGGTCGTACTTATCCCGCTGCATGTACGGGCTGATCGGCTGCAATACCTGCTTGCCGGCAAAGGCCGGAAAATTATCCGGGCCCATGTAAAAGACATCTGGCGGCACGCCGCCCGCCATTGCCGCCTGTAATTTGTCGTAGAAGGGCTGCCCGCCTGGCGCCACCTGCAGCGAGGCGTTGGCGCCACTGTGCTGCTGGTTAAAATCCTGCAGCAGTTCCTTGCGTACGGCCACTTCGTCGGCGCCGCCCCAGGTGGACACGCTCACCGGTTGGGCGGCGCCACTCGCCTGGGCGGCGGCCGTGGGCTGGGCCGTCGTGGCGAGCTTCGACGCTCCGGCGCTGCCGGCGACCGTGCCGACAGCTGAACTGCTTGCGGTCGTGGGCGGCGCCGCCGCCCCACCGCCGCAGGCGGCCAGCCCAACGGTCCCCACCAATCCAGCCCCGAAACTACCCATTCGCTGCAGCAACCGGCGTCGTGTCAAAGTGGGCAGGAGCGTGGCAGCGCGCATCAAGTGGTCCTTTCAATCAGCATACGGCAGCACTCCCATCAAGGTAAAACGTTTGAACCTGTTCGTCAAGGCGCGCGGTCGTCGTCTGCCTGCATAAGGGGCGATCTCGTGCGGGCAGGCGCGGCGAGCTCTGTGGCCCCGCGCTACGCTGTGCCCTGGTCCTGCTCCTCAAGTTCGCGCAGCACGTCGGCCATGCGCAACGCAAAGCCGGGCAAGACCTCGCCGCCATCCAGCGTCTCTTCCGGTGGCACGCGCCGGATCGCCTGGCCTGCGTACACCGTGGTCATCCCCGTCTGGGGGTTTACGTACCACAGGAGCGGCACTCCCGCCCGCAGCCAGTCCGCGACCTTCGCTTCCATCATCGTCGCGCGATCCGAAGGGGAAAGCACTTCGATCACCAAGTCCGGCGCCGTCGCCGTGGCCGGTGCGCGCCGGTCGCCGGGAATGCGTGACCTCCGATAGAAGGTGACATCACCGCCCCGGGCGTCGTAGTCGCTATTCTGGACCTTCACGAGAGCGTTGGCGACCACCACCCTGCCCAACCGTCGCTCGCGCACAAACTGTCCAAGAAGGAGGCTGAGGAACGCCGCCAGGCTGCCATGCTCGAAGTTCGTCACATCCCACTCCACGACTTGACCGTCAGCGAGTTCGCGCAGCTTGCCGTCGTCCGGAAACAACTCCAGGTCCGCCACTGTGAGGCGCCTGGTCTCCACCGCCGGAGCGATTGGCATGGGTCTCCTTCTCCTTCCGAGGCGCGAGTAGCCAACCCAGTGTAGTATTCCTCAACCGGAGAAGCTAGCCTGCGCCAGTCCCTTCCGCCGTGCAGCGTTTGCAGGGACCTTGCTGTGTCGGGTCCAGGGGGCGGACCTGACGCCCGCGCTCCGGCCGGGTGAGCGGGCGATCCTGCCAATCGTCACCACTGGCATGACTGGACTGGTGCTCTACGCGCGGCGACCACTAACGACGTGGACGGTTGTGGGTGGAAGGTGGCTCCAGGTCCGTTGGGCGGCCGGTGTGTCGGCATCGTTCGCGAGCGGCGCTAGATGATCCTCGCTCCAGAGTTGATAGAGCAGGGCATACTCCGGCAGAGGCAACGATTGTCGCGACACGGCGACGTCCAGCAGCGCGCACCCATGAAAAGCAGCAGATAACTGGCCGGCAATGTGGTGGTCGCTCGTCTTGCTGGCACCGCTGAACGCACCGGCTGAAGATTCGCCGTCCGCCTGCCTACTGTGGCCAGCGAGTTGGTCGCCAGCCACAATGGCAAGGCGAGCGCCGGGCCGCAGCACGCGGACCATTTCTGCTATCGCCCGTTGCGGATGCGCCAGAATCTCAAAGATGCCCAACGCATAACAGCCATCGAAGGATGCGTCGGTGAACGGGAGGGCGTCGGCGTCACCGACGTAGTAGCCGACCGGCAAGCCAAGGCCGTGGCAGCGCCGCCGGCTCTCGGCCACCATCGTCCTGCTCTTATCAATGGCCGTCACGCGCCAGTGCGGCGCCAGCAGGCGCGCCAGCTCGCGCGCCGTCCCGCCGGTGGCGCACCCCACCTCCAGAACATGGCCTGGGGCGCCTAACTCCAGCAAGCGGGTCAGGCGCCGGTAGAGGGGCAGCATCACCGCCTCGTCGGGGCGGGCCGCATCCATATAGCGCACGAAGCGGTGCGGATCGCCTGCCGTATCAATGGTGCGCCAGGCAGTCTGAAAATGCGGCCCCGGCATGTCTTTCCTTTCCCAGACGGCCCCGGAACGGCATTCACCGGGTTCGCGTGGATGCTCACGCATGAATCGGGCCGTGCTCACGCCCCGCGAATCATGATGCTGTTCCAGCCGCCGCCGCCATCGGGCTGGGGCAAGGAAAACTGCTCCACCTGGAGCTGGCCGGTACCATCGGTGGCGCGAGCGGTGAGTTCGATCGCCGCGCCCTTGCCGGCGGTGAAGGCACCGGACCAACGGACAAACGTGTCGGCGCCAATGGCCGGTTCCAACGCGGCAATCTGCCAGCTCTTGCCGCCATCGGCGCTGAACTCAACTTTGGCGACGCCACGCGAACCGCCATAGGCGATGCCGGCGATCTTGCTGGAGCCGGCGGGAACCGTGGCGCCGGGGGCGGGCACATCAATGCGCGCCATGGTCTTGACGATGCCGGATGGGTTCCAGTTGCGCTGGCCGTACCAATCGAGAAAGCTCTGCGTCATCGGCTTCAGGTTGACCAGCCACTTGGCGCTCTTGAAGCCGTAGTGATCCGGCACGATCAGGCGAGCCGGAAAGCCATGCTCGCGCGGCAGGATCTGGTCGTTCATCATGTAGACGACGAGCACGTTTGGATCGGTTGCCACGCTCGCCGGAAGCGCGCTGGAGAACTCGTCCGCCCCGAATGCCGCCAGCGTCGTCACACCGCCGCTCAAGCCACCGGCCAGGGCGAGCACGTCGGGCAGGCGGGCGCCGGTCCACTTGGCGGTACTGATCAGGTCACAGCCGAAAGCGGTGAGGTCGCACTTGGCGGTGAGGTTGCTGATGCATTCCAGTGTCTTGTAGACGCTCACCGCCGGCAGCTTGCGCAACGTCAGATAGTCCAGTTGTACAGGATGGTTCACCGCACCGTCGATGATCAGGCGCCAGTCGCGCGCTTCCAGGTGTGGATCGCCGGCGGCATTCTTGGTGACGACGTAGAAGTCGCTGTTGGCAGTCATCGCCGGCTGCTGGACACCTTTCGGGCGGTTGACCGCCACCAGCGCCCCGTTATTGTCACGGGACACACTGCGTACCGGTGGGGGATCCGGGTAGACGGAGGCCGGCGTCGGCGCCGGCGCCGTGGTTGCGGCGGCACTGGTTGCCGTCGTCGGCGCGGCGCTGGACGTGACCGACGACGTGGTCGCCCCGAGGCTCCTGCTCGTGTTGGAAGCAGCCGATGATTGGGTGGCCGCGATTTGGGCGGTCGTTGTCGCCGTCAGACTTGCCGTGCTACCGCTCGTCGCCGCGGCGGGCAGCGTCGCTAACGGTAGGCTACTGACCACCTTGCCGGCGTTCCGACCAAAGAAGAGCGTGGCAACATAGGTCACGGCGATGCCGCCGACCCCACTGAGGAAGACGCGGCGCGCTGACGCAGGATCGGTGGGGAGGATCGTTCCTGGCTGAACGGCGGCCTGGGGGAGTGACCGTCGTAGCAGGAGGATACTGGCAAAGACGAAGCCAATGCCGAGATAGACGGCGTTGACCAGCAGCGGTCCCTGGAGGAGCGCCGCGGCAAACAGCCCGGCGCCGGTGAGTGGCATGATCGCGACCATCGTCACCAGCCAGAGGGCCGGACCGAGCGCCAGCAGCCAGAGTGGACGGGCAATGAACGTGAGGGCGAGAAAGGCTACGATGACCAGGGCGACAAACATGCCCACTTCCGTGCCAAGGAGGGCGTAGTCCTTGGCGGCAGGCCCAAAGCGTTCGATGGCCGCTTCAAACTGGGCCGGTGGGATGACGAGGAGCATCGCCTCCATGATGCGTTCCGGCAGGCTCCGTACCTGGAGCGCATTGCGCGCCAAGAACATCAACCAGAGCACCGCACCGCTCGCTACGATGCTTGCAAGCAGGCTAATAAACCGCTCCCGTAGAGTGAAGGAACTGCCACCGACAGACACGGGTGTCGCCTTTCGCTGTGCGCCCTGCCCCTGGCCAGTGCGCAGACTGAACGCTCCACGATGGCGTGGGTATATTGCATAGGTATTACGGCAACGTCGTAATCAGTCGGTAAGAACCGCCGTCTACCCTACATGGTCAAGCCCGTATAGTCATGATGGGGATGCCGCCCCTGTTGAGATCAACGGGGTCGGGGTCCGGGTCGACAGCGGAGAGTCCTGGCTTCCGGTATGCGGTATAGGGTCGGATAGATCGGAGGACCTATGGAATCACTGGCGCCGGCGGCAGGGCGGCCGCTAACGGTTGACACGCCGCAGCAGTCGATCTATCTGGAAGTCAGCAACTATTGCAACTCGCTCTGCGCGACCTGTCCGCTGACCTTCTTCGGCAACGGCAGTCCCCACAACATGGGCTTTGACGAATTCAAGCTGGTGGTGGATCAGGTGCCCGAGTTGAAGCGAGCGGTCCTCCACGGCATCGGCGAGCCGTTGCTAAATCCCCATTTGCCGCGCATGATTGCCTACCTCAAAGCGCGAGGGACACACGTTGTCTTCAACTCGAATGTGATTTTGCTGACGCCCCGCCGCCAGCAACAGTTGATTGACGCCGGCCTGGACGAATATCGGGCCTCGCTCGACGCCAGTACCGCCGACACCTATCTCAAGGTGCGCGGCGTGCCGGCCTATGAGCGGGTGCTGCGCAATCTGACTTCTTTTATGGAGACGAAGCGCCAACAGCGCGCTGAACGCCCCCATGTTTCCCTCTGGTTCACGACGCTCCGGGAAAATATCGAGGAGTTACCGGGTGTCGTAGAGTTCGCAGTTGCCACGGGGATTACGGAAGTCCACGTACAACGCCTCGTCTACTTCGGAGAAGGCCTGGCAGTGGAAGAGCAGTCCCTCTACAAGCGGCTGGAGAGTAGAGAGCAAGAGCTGCTGGCGGAGTGTGAAGCGCGCTGCCGGCAGCATGGCGTGACCTTTTCGGCAGCCGGCGCCACCGACCCGTTCTTGAGCCTCTCCGGCACTGCGGAGGATCATCCCTGGCAACGCTGCAATCGGCCCTGGTCTCACAGTTATGTCACCTCCCGCGGCGACGTCTTACCTTGCTGTTTCGTGCCCTTCGTCTCTCGGGATCAGACGCCGTTCACGTTGGGGAATGCCTTCGAACAACCGCTGCTGGAGATCTGGAATGGCGAACGCTATCAAGAATTTCGGCGCCGCTTCCTGAGTGCTGATCCGCCCAGTTGCTGTGCGGGCTGCGGCGCCAACTGGAGCACGTAGGCGCGAACCACGCCGTATTCCGTCGGCAAGGTGCGGCGCGGATCATCTGATCGCGGGCCCGAGCGGCCGGCGCGTGATAGACGAGAGGAGGCGGTGATGCCACAGCGCCGGGTGCTTGTCGTTGACGACGAGCCAATGGTGGTCGACGTATTGCACCGTTACCTCGAGCGGGACGGTTTCACCGTAGAGGTTGCCCGCGACGGAGCGGCGGCACTGGCGGCGGTGGCGCGCAATTCGCCTGACCTGGTGATCCTTGATCTGACGCTGCCGGCGATTGATGGCCTGGAGGTTTGCCGGACGTTGCGCCTCAGCAGCCATGTGCCCATCCTGATGCTCACGGCCCGTGGTGAGGTGGAGGATCGCATTCGCGGTCTGGCCTTGGGGGCGGACGATTACGTAGTGAAGCCGTTCAGCCCGAGCGAAATCGTGGCGCGCGCTCACGCCATCCTGCGGCGCGCGAACCAGCCCGACGCTGCTGCCGGGCAGGAGTTGCGCTTTGCCGGTCTCACCATTCGTCCGGCCCTGCACGTGGTGGAGCGTGACGGCCACGGCATTGATCTCGCGGGCCGCGAATATGATCTCCTGCTCCATCTCGCGCGCCACCCCCGCCTGGTGTTCAGCCGGGACACCTTGCTCGATGCGGTGTGGGGGTACTCCTTCGTTGGTGAACCGAGTACCGTTACGGTCCACGTGCGCCGGCTGCGGGAGAAAATCGAGCCCGATCCGGCGCACCCGTCGTACATCAAGACAGTGTGGGGTATGGGCTACAAGTTTGACCCTGACCGGGCGGCGGACGGGTAGGTTGGCGTGAGCAGGCCCTTCCCGCGTACCGACATTCTCATGCTGGCCGGCGCGATCCTGGCCGCGGGTCTGGTTGCACTTGCCGTGGCGACGCTCTGGATGCACATTCCCAACGCCACGAGCGAGGCGATTGGCGGTTTCCTTGGCATATCCGGCGGGCTGACGCTCGTCCTGGGAGCGATCGTCCTCTGGCTGATCAACGGTTCGCCGCAACTGGGGCTGCGTCCGCAGCTCACGATCGCGCTGGCCGGGGGGGCGGTGGTAGCGCTCCTCAATGTGGTCGTGACAGCCTGGCTCATGTTTATCTCCCCCCACGACCTGGGCCTACTTCTGCTCTTGCTGCTCTTCTCGCTCCTCGTCTCCTTCTCCTTCGCGGCGGTTATTTCTCGGGCGCTTATCAGCTCATTGCGGCAGGTGGTGGGCGCTGCCCGCCGCCTGGCCGATGGTGACTTGAGTGTCCGCGTAGCGGAAACGGGACGCGGCGAACTGCGGGAACTAGCGCAGGACTTCAACCGCATGGCGGAACGACTCGAGGCGGCCTTCCAGCGAGAACGGGCGTCAGAAACGGCGCGGCGTTCCCTGGTGGCCAGCGTCTCCCACGATTTGCGCAGCCCGCTGGCGTCCCTGCGGGTGGCGGCGGAGGCGCTACAGGATGGCGTCGTCACCGAACCGGAGGACGTGCAACGCTACCTTCGCACCATGTTGCAAGATGTCACCTATCTGTCCCGGTTGATTGACGACCTGTTCGAGCTGGCCCGCCTGGAAGGCGGAGGCCTCGTCCTGGACCGAACGGAGACGTCTTTGCGCGACCTGATCTCCGATACGCTCGAGAGCATGCAGTTGCGCGCCCAGCAAAAGGGCGTGCGCCTTCACGGTGCGGTGGAAGGCGATCCCCTGGTGGTGGCCGATGGCAGCAAAGTGCAGCGGGTTCTGGACAATCTGCTCGACAACGCCTTACGTCACACGCCGGCCGGCGGCGCCGTCGAACTGATCGCCCGGCAGCGGGAGGATGTCGTGACGGTCGCCGTCCGCGACAGTGGGGAAGGCGTCGACACGGCCGATCTCCCGCACGTCTTCGACCGCTTCTATCGGCGCGACAGCGCGCGGGGTCGGGCCGGTGGCGGCACCGGTTTGGGGCTGGCGATCGCCCGCGGCTTCGTGGAAGCGCACGGCGGGAAGATCTGGGTGGAGCAGGCGCCGGAACACGGCGCGGTCTTTGCCTTTACGTTGCCGTGCGGCCGGAGTTAGAGCACCAGTCTCACCCTCGCGCCGGGCGATTGCGACTGGGGCGGAAGCGGCGATCGCCGCCCGGCTCCCCGCCACGCTGTGGGGGACGACCGGGGACATAGTTCGGGCGGCCGCCGCTGAAGCGACCGCGTGGGCTGAAGCGGCCGTTGCGCGCCGGATAGGCCGCCCGTTCTTCGAACTCGCGCACATTGATGTCGTCGAGCGGTTGATCTCCCGGCGCTGCCCCACCCTGGCGTCCCGATAAGAGCGCGAGGGCAGCCGCCGCCACGTCGATCGGGTCATGGTCGCCGGTCAAGCCCTCCACGACACCGCGGAACGGTCCCCAGTTCCCTTCCTGCAAGCGGCGCTCCAGCCGACCGGCGAGGATCTCCCGTTCGCGTTCGGCCACTTCCGTCATGGTGGGAATGTTGCGGCGCTCGATGCGGGCGCCAGTTTCGCGTTCGATCACGCGGATTTCGCGTTGCTCATTCGGATTGACCAGGGTAATCGCCTGGCCCGTCTTGCCCACACGCCCGGTGCGGCCGATGCGGTGGACGTAGTACTCTGGGTCGGGCGGAATGTCGAAGTTGAAAACGTGGGTGACGTTCTCGACATCGATGCCGCGTGCGGCGACGTCGGTCGCCACCAGAATGTCGAGCCGGCCCTCGCGGAAGCCGCGCATGACGCGTTCCCGCATGGTCTGGCTCATATCCCCGTGCAAGGCCTCCGCCGAGTGGCCGCGCGCCTGAAGGCTCTCCGCCAGTTCGTCCACCATGCGGCGCGTGGCGGCGAAGACGATGCTCCGTTCCGCTTGCTTGACTTCGATCAAGCGCAGCAGCGCCTCCAGCTTGTGCCGGAAAGGTACCACGTAGTATTCCTGATCGACGGTCGGCACCGTGAGATCGGCGGTGTGGCTGAGTTGGACGATGATGGGCTCGCGCATGTATTTCTGGGACAGGACGCGGATCGGCTCGGGGATGGTGGCGGAGAAAAGCGCCGTTTGCCGATCTTCCGGCAGGTGCGCCATCACGAACTCGACGTCCTCCTGGAAGCCCATATTGAGCATTTCGTCGGCCTCATCCAACACCAGCACTTCGACCTCGCTGAGGTCGATTTTCCCCTGGCGCATGTGGTCCATAAGGCGACCCGGCGTTGCCACCACAATGTCGACACCACGTTGCAGCGCGCGCAACTGCGGCTCATAGGACTGGCCACCGTAAATCGGCAGCACGCGCAGCGCGCGGTATTTGGCGATGCGGTGCACCTCCTCCGCCACTTGCAGGGCCAGTTCGCGGGTCGGCGCCAGCACGATGGCGCGCGGTAAGCGTTGCGGTTCGGTCAAGCGCTCGATGATGGCGACGCCGAATGCGGCAGTCTTACCGGTGCCGGTCAGGGCCTGGGCGATGACATCCCGCCCTTGCATGAGCAAGGGGATCGCCTCGCACTGCACCGGCGTCGGCTCCTCGAAGCCCATATCTCCGAGAGCCCGCAGTAGGTCATTGCTCAGTTGAAGTTCGGTAAAGGTCGTAATTACTTTCTCTTTCTGTTATACGGCACGGACTCACGGCAATCCGCGTGCCGAAAATTGCTGTTAGGCGACGTGCCCAATATGGATGGCGACGGTGCCGAAGGCGAGTAGGCGGTAATCAACCCGCCGAAAGCCGGCTTGCCGCAGTTTGCCGGCCAGTTCACCGGCGCGCGGAAAAGTGGTCAGGGAGTGGGGCAGGTACCGATACGCCGGGCGCTGCCCGGTGATGGCGCCTCCGAGAGCCGGCACCAGGCGGTAAAAGTAGAAACCGAAAAGCTGGGCGAACCAGCCCGGCTTCGGTCGGGTGATCTCCAGGCACACCAGCAACCCGTTGGGACGGAGGACCCGTCGCATCTCCCTTAATCCGCGCTCCAGGTCCGACAGATTGCGGAGCAGGAAAGCGTTGGTGACGCGGTCGAACGACGCCGTGGCAAACGGCAAGTCCTGGGCATCGGCCAGCACCAGCGGGATGCTGGATGGCAGCTTCTGCTGGGCGACCTCGAGCATGTTTCCGGCGAAGTCGGCAGCGGAGACGGTCGCCCCCTGCCGGTGCAGTTCGGCTGCCAGGTCGCCGGTGCCGGTCGCCACATCCAGCACGCGCTTCCCTGCCGGCATCGCCAGGCGGGCCGCCTTTTTGCGCCAGTAGCCGTCCATGCCGCCGGTCATCAGCCGGTTCATGAGGTCGTAGCTGGGCACGATGCGGTCGAACATGCGGCGCACCAACCGGGCCTTCGCTTCCCCGGTCAATGAAGCGCCGCCATCATGCGCCACTTCACTCACCACCAGCGCTCCCTCGTCATTTTCACCCCTTCACTATACGGCGCATACGCTACAATCGCAGCGCGCTGCTCAAGCGGTGCGGGAAGAAAAGGGAACAATAGTATGCTTAATCTGCCGGATGCCAAACTGGGGTGCCACCCGATCGCCTGGAAAGACGTGCCGTTCACGCAAATTCTGGACGACATTGCCGCCAATACCTATCAAGGGACGGAAGGCGGGGCTGCCTTCAAAGGCGATCCCGACGCCTACCGGCGGGAGTTGAGCCAACGCAATCTGGTCAACGCCACAGTCTATGCCGGCGGACCCTACTATGATCCGGCCCAGGCCGACGCCGCGGTCGAACGGGCCCTGGAGTCGGCGCGCTTCGTCCAAACCCTCGGCGGCAACGTGCTCTGTGTCGCTACCGGCGGAAACGCCGAGCGTCGCAATAGCCCTGGCTTTTACCCCCAGGGCCACCGCCCGGACGGTCTCGATGACGCCGGCTGGCGGACCCTTGCCGACGCGATGAAGCGGCTGGGTGCCGGCTGCCGGGAGCTGGGCATCACCGCCGCCTTTCATAATCACGTCGGCACCTATGTGGAAACGCGTGACGAACTGGACAAGTTGATGGCGCTGGTCGAACCGGAGTTGCTGGCGTTGGCGCCGGACACCGGCCACCTCTACTACGGCGGCGCCGATCCGGTGGCGGTGTATCGTGACTATGCCAGTCGCATTCGCTACATGCATTTCAAGGATGCGAACGCCGAGGCCATTGACCAGGCGCGTCGGGAGAAGATGAACCAGGGCCAGTGCATGGCAATCGGCGGCTTTGCCGAGTTGGGCCGGGGCGCTATTGATCTGGAGGCCTGCCTGAAGGCGCTGGAACCTCACCACTACGACGGCTGGATTATGGTCGAGCAGGACCGCTCCCTCATCGGTCCCCGGCAGAGCGCCGAGATCAGTCGCGCCTGGCTCCGCGAACACCTGGGCCGGTGACGGCGCCACTTCGCATCGGCATCCTGGGCGTCGGGCGCCGGGGCACGGCGCTGGCGCATGCCGCGGCGCGGGCGCCGGGGGCGATGATCGTCGCCGTGTGTGACGTTGACCCGGTGCGAACGGAGGCGGCATCGCAAGCGTGGGATGCCACGTCGTACAGCATCTGGCAGAGCATGCTGATCTTTGAACAGTTGGACGCCATCTTCATTGCGACGCCGGCCGCGCTGCACGCCGAGCAAGTGCTGACTGCCCTGGACCAGGGAATGCACGTCTATATCGAGCCGCCGCCGGCAATAGA
>JBPCLN010000163.1:0-20134 GCA_051003235.1 Chloroflexota bacterium
GCGCTGGCGGCTGTCTACCGCACGGTGCGAGAAGCCGGCCCGGAGGCGCTGACCGGGTATGCCCTGATGCGTGACGACGGCCGACACGACCCGGTACTGATCGCCACCGATGCGGACCTGGCGGACCTCGCTCAGCGCCGCCACGGGCTGCTGCCCGCTCGCTAACTGCCGCCGCGCACAATGGTTCGCCCTGACCGGTTACCGAGGAACGGCAAGAGGCAGAGCGCGGGCCGGCCGTGCCGGAGCGTGACTCGCGCCTTCAGGCTGGCGCTCACCTGCCCCGCAGCCTGTTGGACCAAGATTCGACCAGTGCAGAGATTTCAGGCAGGAAACCCGGTACATCTAACCGGGTTTCCTTTTTGGTGGAGCTGTGGGGGCTCGAACCCCAAACCTCCGCCGTGCAAAGGCGATGCTCTCCCAATTGAGCTACAGCCCCCTAGCTGACGCATGCTACCCCTGCCCGGCGGGGCGGGTCAAGCCAAGGCAACGATCCGCCGCGAATGGGACAGCCACAGGTGGCTGCTCCGACCTCGCCGGGGCTACAGCGTCGGTGCAACCTCCGCCAGCGCCTGCTCATAAACGAGGAGATCTTCGGCGCTGAAGAGGACGAACGTGACAGCCCGCAGCGTATCGGGCACTTGCAAGGCCATCACGGTCGTGGCAAGCGCCATCGGCGCCGCCTGACGTATCGGGTAACCGAAAATGCCGGTGGAGATAGAAGGAAAAGCTATGCTTGTGACTTGGTGTTCCTTCGCGAGGGCAAACGTGCTGCGGTAGGCGGCGGCGAGGAGGTCCGCTTCCCCCGAACCGCCGCCGCGCCAGCGGGGGCCCACCGTGTGGATGACATAACGAGAGGGAAGGTTGCCGCCGGTGGTGAGGCGGGCTTCCCCTGTGGAGCATCCCCCGAGCCGGCGACAGGCTGCCAGAATGGCCGGGCCGCCCGCCGCATGGATGGCGCCGTCCACCCCACCGCCGCCCAGCAGGCTGGAGTTTGCGGCGTTGACGATCGCATCGACATGGACGGTAGTGATGTCGCCTTGGACTAACTGTAGACTGACGTTACCGACGTTCAATGTCCGCATCCCGTCGCCGCCTTTCCTTGTCGACTTGTCCGCGCCAGTGCCCATTATGCCGCGCGGGCGATACCGCAATGGCCCCATCGGCAGTCGCGGATATGCTATGGTGCGTTTGGGCAAGAGGGCATTGATTGCGGTTGATCCTTGCCGCGGACGGCGCGCAATCTTGGAGGGATGGTGATCGTGGAGGCAGTATCGCAGGCAACGGGAGGTGAGACGCCGGCCGGCGCGACCTGGACCGACCGGCTGCGTGCGCTTGGCCACGAACTGGATACCGATGGTCTGCGCAACGTGCGCCTTCGCTATCGTCCCAATGCCGCTCTCGTTGTGGAAGGTGAGCGCCGCCGCGGCGCCGGTGGCGTCCCCATCGGCCGGCGATACGCCATTGACGAACTGGCGCAGATCGCTGTCGAAGCGCGCGGGCGGCGTGGCACCGGACGGCCGACCATCACCCCGGGACGCTACGAGCTGGCGCTCCGCCTGATGGGAAGCTGGATCGACCGCCATGAGTGCGTGGCTTTTGAGACTGGTGACGATCAGGACAGCGAAGGCGTCATCGCCCGTTGTGTCTGCGCCGGCAATCATGGCGGTGTCCGCCTGGCGGACATGGAACAGGCTCGCTCCGCCTGGCTCGCCGCCACCCGCGCCCGCCGCACCGATACCCGGTAATAGGCGTCGGGCCTGTCGCTCGTCACGCTCACGCGGTTGGCAAAACCAGCCGGGCCCTGGCGCTCGCATCCAAGATCCGCCCATAATAGCGGAGGGTGTGGCTGGTCATACGAAAGCCGTATTTTTCGTACAGCCGGCGCGCTCGCGCGTTGTCGCGCTGCGTCGAGAGGCCCACTTCCTTCGCGCCTAACTGGGAAATGCGCCGCAGCGACAATACGAGCAATTCCTCACCGAGTCGCTGGCCCTGGACCGCCGGATCGATCCCCAGGCGGTCAAGGTGCCCGCGGTCGCCCCGGACAGTATGCGTTTCGTACCCGATGAGCCGGCCGTCCAGGTACGCCAGATTGGTCTCCACGTCCGCCAGCAGCGTGACCAGGTACCATTCGCTGTCACCGTACCACCAGAGCCAGGGGAAGACCTTCTCCTCCAGTTGTACCAGTTCCGGTATGTCGGCATGACGAAGCGGTCGAACCGTTAGCTTGCCCGTGGAACCCGAGACGCTGCTATCGGGCTTGCGGTAATAGACGATGTCCTCGACCGGCTCGAAGCCGAGAGCAAGAAAAGGCTGGATGCTTCGCGCGGCCTCTTTCTCCCCGACCAGGGCCAGCGAGCATCCGCGCTGCCGGAGGTTGCCCACTAACCCTTCGATCAAGCCGGCCCGGCGTTCCGACCAGTGAGCATCGCGCAGCGCCGCCGGCAACAGGCCGCGGAAGCCGCGCCCCGGACCACTGAGCTCCAGAATGTCACAGATCGCCTCCCGTGACTTCCACCGGTCGGCGACGATGTATTCGTAGTGATCGTTGGTCCAGGCGAGGCCCGGACAATCGCGGGCGTGTTCCTCCAGCGCCACGCGAGTGAAGAGACTGTCGTACCGCAGGTGGAGACGTGGCACCTCTGCCGGCATCAAAGGGCGGGCGCCGCTCACGGTCGGCCGGCCCCCCCGGAAAGGCCGACGCGCCCCGGATAGACACCGGGGACGATCTGGTACAGGACGAGCGGCAGGCGCTCCGGGTCAATAGTGGCGACACCAGCATGGAGGGCGACGCGTGCTTGCAGATAGGCCAGCACGTCCCGTCCGGAGGGCGGATGGCCGCGCATCCTGCTAAAATCGCCGGCGAAGGTGGTTGGCGTTTGATGGAGGAGGGCATCGCGGTCGAGAGCAACGTACCATACGGCGCCGACGCTGCTCAGGAGGGCGGCGGCGGGGGCGCCATCGAGGCGATCGTCGCCGACCAGCGGGCCATGCACGCCGGCGTTACGCAGAGCAGGGGCAAGGATGGCGGCCGCGGGATAGTCCATGTCCAGCATGACCAAACTCGGCTCATGCTGCGCGACCGCTTCGGCCACTCGGTCGGGGTTACTGCCGGTGGCAAAGTCCGCCGTCACGACGTTGACCGTATCGCCGAGAGACCGCAAGGCGGGTGCCAGCGTGCCGGCACGGGCATCTTCCGGGCTCGTACGATCGCTAAGGACGACCACGGCGCCGCTACCAAACTGGCGCTGAAGCAGGGTTGCTTCCGCGTTGGGCATGGTTGACGGCGTCCCTAATAACGAGATGAGCGATTCACGGGCCGGCAACAGGGCGGCAACGGCCGCGAGCGCGCCCGCGGTCGTGCAACAGAGCACTGCATGTATCCCCGGATCGGCGGCAACGCCGCGCGCCTGGTCACTGGCGGCCAGGGTCTGTCCCTGGTCGTCAAGGGCGCTGACGACCGCTAGCGTGCGCCCGTCACCGGCGTTGGCGTGTTGCACAGCGATTTGGATGGCAGCAGACAAGTCGTTACCGCGCGCCTGTAGCGGCCCGGAAAAGGCGACGAGGATGGCAACTTTGCTGAGCCGTAGAGAGGCGCCAGGCGATACGGCCCGATAGAAGAATGGAGCGACAGCCAACAGGAGTAGGAGGAGCAGCGGCGCCGCGCTAGTGGCACTGATCAGGCGGAACTCGCGCCACCGTGCTGTCCAAGAATTCACTTCATCACTTTACGGTACGCACCGGTCGCTAAGGAGGTCCAAGGTCCGGGGAGCAAGAATGGATGAAAAGGTAGCGAGGGGCGCAAACCCCTTGGTATCTGGACAACTGGGCCAAAGGTCGTGCGCCTTCCCTGTCCGCTGGTACTTTGCTCCCATCGCCTGAACCGGGTTCCCCATCATGGTGGTGAGGCTTGATGCCGGCCGCGAGTGCGGGCCAACGACCGGTACATGAGGCGGGGATGATATGAAACAGCTTCGGACGCAACACTGGCTGGAGACGGCGATGCGGGCCGTGTGGGATCGCTATTTTGCCGACGTACCGGTGATGAACCTGGTAAACATTGCCTATTGTCGGCCATCCAAGACCCGTCTTGGCTGGATTGCCCTCTCCGAGAGCGGCCGCTCTACCCATATCGGCATTAACCGGTTGCTTCGGCACCCGGAGGTGCCGGAAGAGGTCTGCATTATCACCATCGCTCATGAATTAGTGCATTATAGTCATGGCTTTGGTTCACCGTTGCCTCAACGCTATGCCGACCCCCATGCTGGCGACATCGTGGAGCAAGAACTTGGAACCCGCGGCCTTCTGTCCGCCCTCCTCACCTATCAACATTGGTCCACGCACGCCTGGGAAGCCCACTACGCTCGCCTTGCCGGGTCACGGTCGCGTCCGTTAGTTGCATTCAGCGGCGCCGGTGCGCGTCCGGAACCGGCGCCGCATATTCCCACGGTGGCGGCGCTCGACGTGGTTTCCCCCGGCAGCGCGTTGGAATAGCCGGAGGAGCCGTCGTCTCGGTTCGGGTCGGTATTGACGTTGGTCCGAGATGGCTACTGCTGTCGCCATGACAGCGCCGCGGTCGTATCTTTACCCTGGCAAAAACAACGACGGGAGCGATGATGGCCGCGGAATTGGAGCACCCAGCGCTCGGACTTGGTAGCGGCGGGGCGGTGCGCGCCTTCCTGGCCGTGCTCGTCCCTTCCGCCACCGCCATGTTGGAGGCGCTGCGGAGCGATGCCGATCTCCAAGCGTTGCCGGTGCGCTGGCAGACGCCGGAGGGGTTGCACCTCACCCTCGCATTTATGGGTGAGACGCCGACCCGTCAGTTGGCGGCGGCCTGGCCCGCCGTCGCTCGCACCGTCCGTGAACGCCGCCCCGTGTCCGTTAGCCTGGTCCAACCGGAAACCTTTCCGCCGGGCCGCCAACCCACCGTGATCGCGGCAGCCGTGCAGGATACCCGCGGCGCCTTGGAGGCGATTCGGGCGGATGCCGTGGAGGCCCTCGCTGCCAGCGGTTACGAACGGGAAGTGCGCCCCTTCCATCCCCACGTCAGACTGGGCAGACTTCGCCCCCCCTTGTTACGCGGCCAGGCTGCTGCCATTGCCGGCGCCTTACGGGTCCGGCAATGGGCAGGCGGCGGCGCCTTTGTGGCGCAGAGCGTCTGCCTCATGCGCAGTGACCTCTTCCCGGATGGAGCGCGCTACACGGTGCTGGCTGAAGCGCCGTTGGGAGCGGCGCGATGATCCGCGGCGTACGCCCGACCTACCGGCACGTCTTTGTGGTCCTTGCCGTGGTAGTGTCGCTCTATTTCGCCGTGCGTACCTCCAGCGCGGTGCTGGTCGACCGGGCGCTGGCGATCCAATTGCAAAATGCCGAAAGCACCGTAAATACGATCATTCAACAGAATGCTGCTTTGTCCGCCCAGATGGCGTATCAGCAGACGCCGGCCTACGCTGAGCAGGTGGCGCGTGAGCAGTTGGGCATGATGAAACCGGGCGATCACGTGGTCCGGGTCCAGATCGCGCCGGGGCCGTCCGGTCCTGTCACGGCGCCCCCGCCGGCTCCGGTCGCGCGCCCTCCGGTCGCTGTAAAAGTGGCGCCGCCCAACTGGAAGCGCTGGCTGGCGCTCTTTTCGACCCCGGCACAGTTCAATTCCCCCTTGTCACTCCCAGCTCGATGAGGAAACCTCGCCGGAGCAGGTACAATCCAGGCTAAGGCGCACGGCGCGTAGCCGGCGAGACAAGGTGCCATATGGGTCCGTATCTCAACGTCATCCAGATTCTCATCAGCATCCTGCTGGTGGCCCTGGTCTTGCTCCAGGCGCGCGGCAGCGGGTTGGGCTCCGTCTTTGGTCAGGACAACGCCGTTTTTCGCACTCGGCGTGGTGCGGAGCGGGTGATCTTCCAGATCACGATTACCGTCGCCATCATCTTCTGCGCCCTGTCCATCTTCACGGTCCGCGTCGTCCACTGACGCTCCGGAGGACTCTCGGTTGGCTCCTGACGCTGGCAATAGTGGCAGGCGGTTGCAGCCGGTCTACGCCGCCGCTCGCTCCGCCAACGCCAGTGCGGCTCCCTTCTGCGACGCCATCGCCAACGCCGGTCGTTGCCACCCCGACGGCAACGCCGCGACCGGTGCTTTCCGCAGTACAGGTATTCTTGCCCGGTGTGCTCGATACGCTCAATCCGTTGCTGAGTCGCACGGCCGCCGCCCGTGCCGTGGCGGCGCTCGCCTTTCCTGGCTTGGTTGCCCGCCGTGACGGCCGGTTTGCGCCGTCGCTTGCCGCCAACTGGAGCACCAGTGACGGCCTGACCTGGACCTTCCATATGGACCGGCAACGACGCTGGCAGGATGGGGCCGCCGTCACGTCCGCGGACGTCGCCTATACGTTGGGGCTCGTTCGCGCCGCCGATAGCCCGGTCGATCCGGCAATTCGCCAGGCCTGGCAAGGCATTCACGATGTGGCGCCGGATGCCGACACCGTTATCCTGACGGTGACGGCAAATGTTGGCGCGACTGTGCTCGACCTGGCAACGTTGCCGATCCTGCCCGCGCACCTGCTCGCGGCGTCGCCGGTCAGCACTCTGGCGCTCCTGCCGTTCAGTAGCCATCCAGTGGGGAGTGGTTCTTACCGCGTGGTGGCCGCCGATAGCCAGTCGGCGACACTGGCGTTAGCGGCGCCCGATGACCTGGCTCCGCGTCGCGTCGTCATCGCCATGACGTCGGGAATATCGGACACGATGACGACCGTTGCCACGCCGTCCGCGGCGAATGTGGAGCCGGCGGCGGGGAGTGTACGGCTGATGACCAGCGGTGACTCCGCGGCCGGCGCCGCCGTGGTGAGTGCCGCGTTGGCACGACCGGTCTTTGTCTTCCTGAATATCCGCGATGCAACGCTGTCCGACGTCCGCGTCCGTCAGGCGTTGAATCTAGCCATCAACCGACAAACATTGATCGCCGGCCCTCTGCACGCCGCCGCGGTTGCGCTGACTGGCGCCTTTTCCCCGGGCCAGAGCGAGACGGTCGGGGCGGCGGATATTGCCCCGCCATCCGTAGCGGCGGCCGCCGCCACCCTGCAACAGGACAGTTGGGTTTCCGGCGGCACGTGGCGCGTGCGCCAGGGAGTACCCTTGGCGGTGACGCTGCTCGTGGACGACGATCCGGGACGGCTGGCGGTCGCGCAGGCGATCGCTGGCGATTGGCAGGCGGTCGGCGTTCAGACGACGGTGGAAGCGGTCGGTCTCGACGGCTTGCTCCGCGACTTCGCTGCCCCTGGCCGTTTTCAGGCCGCGCTCCTCGGCGTACAGCAGCGCGGTGCGCTGCCCGACCTCGCCACGCTCTGGCACAGCGGGGGTAGCCTGAATATCAGTGGTTGGTCCGATCCACCGGCCGACGCCGCGATCGACGCCACGCGTGCCGCCGATCGAGATACTGCCCATGCGGGTTACCTGGCGTTCGCCCAACGCTTCGCCGACCAGCTACCAGCGATACCGCTCTACCTGCCCACGGCACGGTATGCCGTGCAGGGAGTGCTTCTGCCGATCGGGAGGCGTAATACCCAACTTGCCATCAACGACCCGGCGGACATTCTGCGCAACGTCGCGCAATGGCGCGCCGCCCCCTGAGTGGGTAGGGCAGCGATATTACTGGTCGCTTGGTAAGGGCTCTTCCCAGCTAATAATCCAGACGCAAGCGCCGGCGAGCAAGATCGTGGTGAACACCAGGAAGGCCAACTGGTTGGGCAACAGGTGGGCGTCGCTGCTGGTCCAGAGCAAGATCGCCACCATTCCGATCGCCAGGAATATCCAGGCAACCAGGAAAGGATGCGTCTGAAAAAAGCGCCTGATGCCGGCCATGTGCCCTCCCCTCACAGCGGGGACAGTGTAGCACGTTGACATTGCACCGCCGATTTCCGACGTGTCGGGGGATGCTAGCATGGCACAATCGGCAGAGGTGGCCGCCGTGTTGTCAGAACTGGGAGAGCGACGGCCTATGATTCGTTGCATCGGGCACCGTGGCGGCGCCGCCCTGGCGCCGGAGAACTCCCTGGCCGCTTTCCGGGCCGGGATCGCCGCCGGGGCCGACGCCGTCGAATGCGACGTTCATCGCACACGCGACGGGCACTTGATCCTCATGCACGACGCAGACGTCAGCCGGACCACGGACGGTCGCGGGCATATTGGGGCGATGACTTTGGCGGAGTTAGAGGGCCTTAATTGCGCGGTGCATTTCGGTGACGGCGCCTTCGCGCCGCAGCGCATCCCTACCCTGGCCGAACTGCTGGCGATAACACAGCGACACGTTGCCGTCCAGGTTGAGATCAAGGTGCCGGATGGTAAGGCCTACGGGGGCATTGAATCGCAAGTCGTCACCGCCTTCCGCGACTCTGCAGTGACGGATACGGCCCAGGTCATCAGTTTTGACGCCCCCACGCTGACGCGGACGCGCGCCCTGGCGCCCAATCTATCTCTGGGCTTCCTCGCGTCGCATTCCTCACTCCCGAGCGACCTCCAGGACGATCCCGCGCACCTTGCCCGATATGCCCGGGCCTGCGGCGCCAACTTCCTCGGCCTGGAGCGCCAATTCCTGACCGCGGCGCACATCATAGCGGCAGCCCACGAGGGACTCGGCGTCGCTGTCTGGACCGTGAACGACCGCCGCGACATTGAGCGGTTCGCTCGCCTGGGAGTCTTCAGCATCACAAGCGACCGTCCAGACCTACTGCGCCAGGTCTTGGACGCTCAGGTTACTTAAAATGCTGGTCCAGTCCTGGCGGTGTTGGAAGGCCCTGCTGCGCCGTCGCTACGGCTGTCGGTCGCTGCTAGTAGCGCTGCACTACGGACCAGGGGCTCGGTATCGACGCCGGCTGGGGAATTGTGGCGCGTGCGACATCGCGCTGGGCCAGATGATCCCGCCCGGTCAGGGTGATGCTGGTCGTGCCGATCGCCATATCCCAGGTCACGAGATCTTGCTGATAGCGGGATCCTTTGGGAGTATCGCGGCGCACGAACGGTAGCGCCATGGCGTTGAACTGCGGCACGATCCGCGTGCCGACCGACACTTGAGCCAGCAGACCATTGGCATGGAGTGGACTATGGGTGTGGCCGGTGATGACGAGCGCCACTTGCGGGGCCGCTGCCAGGACCGAAAGCAAGCGTTCGCCGTGCGCCTGGAAGAAATCGTAATCGTCGCTGGTATACACCGAGTTCGCCGGTCCCCCATCGCCCAGGACGGTATGACGGAACGGGCTGTGGATCACGAGCACGGTCGGCTGCTGCGGTGCTGCGGCGAGGACGGAAGCCAACTCGTTGACCTGGGAAACGCTCATACTGGCGCCGGTGAGGGTGACGCCTGATTCGATAGGGCCGGCCCCCACAAACCGGACGCCGCCCAATTCCCAGGTGTACGGCATCGGCTGTCCCCAGGCCTGGGTGAAGCGGGAATACTGCGTCGCACTGGTTTCCTGCCGGTGTAACGCGGCATTCCAAAATGTATGGTTCCCCGTGACCGTGTAAAAGGGAGCCCGCCATTGCGCAAGCCAGGCGCGGGCCGTGTCATACTCCGCCGGCAGCCCAAAGTGGGTTTCATCGCCGGGAGAAAGGAAGGCGTCCGCCGGCGGCAGGGCAGCAAGATCGTTGGCTACTGCCGCTAGCCGCGCCGGATCGGTGAAGCCAAAATGCATGTCGCCAAACAGGCGGATATGCGCCAGGGCGCTGTCGGTGGACGGCAATGTAACCGCGCTACTCAGGAACTGCAACCCGTCCGATCCCATCGTTCGCTGCTGGATCGACGGCAGGGCGTTGTCTCCCGCTAACGGGCCGCCGCCGTAGTTGGCAGTGCCGCTCAGGCCCGCTACACTCGACGCCGACGCCGAGGAAGAAAGGCCGGGAATGGGAACGGCGGAACTCGCGGCGGCGAAAACTGCAACGCCGGCGCCACGGAGAAGACATCGCCGGCTGACGCGATGCAGCAACGTGGCTGTTGCCTTGGGACGGAGTGAATGGTCGCACGTCACGGTTGTTCTGCCGATGTTAACGAAACCGTCGGGAAGCCTATCCCGACGCCACGTTTATTGTAAATGGGAAACGGGAGCGGCGGGACGTCCCCGCCGAAAGTACTACAGAAGATCGGTACACTGGCTGTACAACCGGAGAAGGGACCAGCATCGTGGCAAGGCAAGGCGCCGAACTACCCAATTTCATCATCTTCTTGACCGACGACCAGGGCTACGGCGACCTATCATGTATGGGCGCGACGGACTTTCGCACCCCTCATCTGGACCGTCTGGCCGCCTCCGGCGCTCGGTTCACGCAGTGGTACTCCAACTCTCCGGTCTGTTCGCCGTCGCGGGCGGCACTGCTGACCGGACGCTACCCTGGCAACGCCGGCGTGCGCTCCATCCTCGCCGGTCATCGCACGGCCAGTGGTCTGCCGGTCGAGACGCCGACCCTGGCGACCGCCTTACGGGCGGAGGGCTACCGGACGGCCATGTGCGGCAAGTGGCACCTGGGCGTCGCCAAGGGCAGCCGCCCGGAAGACCATGGCTTTGAGGAATGGTTCGGCTTCCTGGCCGGCTGCGTCGACTATTACAGTCACATATTTTACTGGGGGATGGGCCGAGGAGCCGGCAACGACCCCTTGCACGATCTCTGGTCGAATGGCGAGGAGGTTTACCACAACGGCGAATACCTGACCGACCTGTTCGCCGAGCAAGCGGTGGCCGCGATCCGGCGGGCCGTTCGACAGGACCAGCCGTTCTTCTTGTACGTGCCCTTCAATGCGCCGCACTATCCGATGCATGCGCCACAACGCTATCTCGACCGCTTTCCCGACCTCGCGCCCGATCGTCGCATCATGGCGGCCATGATCAGCGCCGTCGATGATGCCGTCGGTACGGTGCTGACCGAGCTCGAACGCCAGAGCCAGTGGGACAATACCTGTGTCTTCTTTACCTCCGACAACGGACCGTCGCGCGAGACGCGCAACTGGCTGGATGGCCGGCGCGATCCCTACTACGGCGGTACGGCCGGCGCGTTGAAGGGGCACAAATTCAGCCTCTACGAAGGTGGCATTCGCATGCCGGCGATCATGAGCTGGCCGGCGCGCATTCCAGCGGGGCAGGTGATTACCCAACCCGGCATCGCCATGGACATCTTTCCCACCTTCCTTGCCGCCGCCGGCGGGCGCGTCGACGCTTACGAGCTAGATGGGTGTGACGTACTGCCGATGATAGCGGATGGGGCGGCCAGTCCGCACCGCGACCTCTACTGGGAGATGAATCGCCAGACCGCCATCCGGCGCGGCGACTGGAAGCTGGTGCTGCAGGGCCAGCTCGTAGAAGGTGCGCCGCCGGATGATGACGTCTTTCTTGTTGACCTTGCCAGGGACATGAGCGAACGCTACAACCGGCGCGCGCAGCACCCCGAAATGGTGGAGGAGCTGCGCCTGGCAGCGGAAGCCTGGCGGGCCGGCATTGAAGCGCGCTGGGAGCGGGAGTGGCTAACACGCAGCGCGCCGCCAACCGGCGGCTGAAATGGCCCCTTGACGCACCTATCACGGGTTCGCTACAGTGTGCCTGCCAGGGGTGAGGGCGCACTGTGGCGAGTGGGCAGTGGGGGGAGGGGACCGCGTGGCTGGGGATCCGATACCGATGCTCAAGGATACGTATGCGGCGTTCGGGCGCGGCGATATCCCCGCCATCGTTGCCGTGATGAACCCGGCGATTGAATGGCACGAGCCGGGGCTACGCGGCTTTCCGCCGCCCGGCGGCGACCGCATCTATCTCGGTCCGAAGTCGGTCGTCACGAATATCTTCACCGCCCTAGCCGCGGCGTGGGACGACGTCCAGGTGCAGCCGGAGGAATACCTGGGTACCGGCGAGCGCGTTGCTGTCGTCGGGCGATTCCGCGGCACAGCGAAGGAAAGTGGCCGCGCGCTCGACGTGCCGTTTGTCCACGTCTGGACCGTGCGCGACGGCACGCTTTGTCGCTTCGAGGACTACACCGACACCGCCAAGGTGTTGCATGCGCTTGGGGCTATTGCCGCGTCTTGAAGGGCGGCACGCCGTACATGATCGATCGTCTTGGCTGGCGCCTGTTGAGCGCTTTTTGCAAGGCCTTTGTCGCCCGGCGGTTGCATCTGCAAGTGGAAGGCCTGGAGTATCTGCCGAGGACCGGAGCGCTGGTGATCGCCGCCCGTCACTACCATCACTTCTATGACGGCTGCATATTGCTGGCGACTGTGCCCCGGCCGTTGCAGATTATGGTCGGTCTGGACTGGGTGCAGGACCGGCGCGTGCGCGGGCTGACGGAGGCGCTCTGCCGTGTCGGCCGCTGGCCGGCGGTATTGCGCCAAGATCGCCAGGGGAAAGCAGAACGGCCGACGGCCCGGCGGAACGCCGATCCCCCCGACGAAGGTGGCCGCTACATGCGCCAGGCGCTGCGCATGACGAGCGCCCTCATGGCCGAACGCCGGGCGCTGCTTGTCTTCCCCGAAGGCTACCCGAATATCGACCTCTTTTATACGCCCAAGAGCGGCGATGACGATGTCCTGCCCTTTCGCAACGGCTTCGCGAAGCTTGTGCGTTTGGCGCAGCGCAGCAGCCACCGCCGCATCGCCGTCGTACCTGCCGGATTCGAATATCGGCGCGGCCCTCGCTACAGTGTGACCTTGCGCTTCGGAGCGGCGGAGTTCCTGGAGCGTGGCGCCGATGTGACGGCGTTCGCCGCCGCTATCGAACGGCAGGTGCGCCTTCTGTCGGGCCTGAACGCGGCCAAACCAGCCGCCATTGCGATGGCCGTGCCGGCGCCGGCCTAAACGGCGGCGTCGGTATGGTGGAGTGAAACGGAGGGACCGGTGGCCTCGATCTTTTCCCGCATCATTGCTGGCGAGTTGCCGGCCCATTTTGTCTGGCAGGACGAACAGTGCGTCGCCTTTCTGGCGAATCGTCCCCTGAAGCCGGGGCACACCCTCGTCGTGCCCCGGCGGGAAGTCGACCACTGGCTCGACCTGGAACCCGCGCTGCTGGCCCACCTGACACGCGTGGCGCAGGTGATCGGCCAGGCGCTACAGCGCGGCTACCAGCCGGCGAAAGTCGGCATGATGCTGGCCGGCCTGGAAGTGCCCCACGTCCATATCCATCTCGTGACGATCTGGTCCGTGCATGACCTTGACTTTGGCAACCAGGACGCCGACCCCAGTGAAGCGGCGCTGGCCGAAGCGGCCGCCACGATCCGGCGTTGCCTTCCGCCACCTGCCGCCGACCCACGGTGAAGAACGGCGACCGCCTCGTCGCCGCCGTCTGCTGCCTGCTCCTGGCCGGCAGCGTCGTCCTGTTGACCGTGTACCTCTTTCGTCACCCCAGTATGCAGAACTGGTTGCAACTCAGCGGCGTGATCTGCTTTGGCTGGATCCTGGTCGGCGGCATCCTCTTCATCGTGGAAAGCCGGCACTAGGTCCCCGCCACGCTCTTCCCCTCCGCCGCCCAGATGAGCCCGCGCCGCATGAGGGTCAACGCTTCGGGGATAGCAAAGACGCTCGCCTGATGCCCAAGGGTGAGATGGTAGACACGCCCTTTGCCGAAACGCTTGGTCCAGACGACCGGCATAGTAACGCCTGGCGCCCGTCCGGCCTCCACCTCGGCCTGGGCTTCCGCCGAGTAGGGGTCGCCGAAGCCATTACCAGGCGCGACGAGGGTATGGGCCAGCACCGTGACGCCGGGATCAATGTGCATGTAGTATTGCTCGGACGTCACGGCGAAATCGCGCAGGCCGGCGGTAATCGGGCTGCCCGCCGGCCCGATGCGCACGGTGTAGCTGGCCGTGGCATTGCCCGGGTGAGCGACCCACTGACCGCCGGTCATGAACTGGTAATCGGTCGCTTGCCGGAACGTGTCGCACATGCCGCCGTGCCAACCAGCCAGCCCGACGCCGGCTTTTACCGCCGCCAGCAGCGGTTGCAACTGCTCCTTTTCGATCGTACCCATCGTCCAGACCGGCACAATCAGGTCCAGTGCCAGCAGCTTCTCTTGATCGCGCAGCGCGTCGAGCGTGTCGGCCAGTTCGACCGTCACGCCTTCGGCCTCCAACTCCCGCGCCGCGATCGCCGAGGTCTCAAATGGATCGTGGCCGGCCCAGCCGCCCCGCACGATCAGCGCTTTCAATGCCTTCAGGATGGTATCCCCTTTCACCACGTTGCAATAGCCAGGAGCATACTATGCCGGCGGTGTCGTGGCGCCCCTGATGGCACTTCGAAGCACGCTAGAATCCTGGATGTCAGACGATCGCCACTGGTGCAGGCGCGAGGAGACGGGAATACAGTATGGTGGGCGGACCAGCAAACGCCGGCGCGACCGCGCCATCAGCGGCCCTACGCTACAACTTTGAGTACGAGCGGCGGGTGCGGGTCGGCTTCGTCGGCTGTGGCGGCCACGCCTTCCGCAATGTCTATCCGGCACTGCGCTATGCGCCGGTCGATCTGATGGCCGATTGCGACTTTGATCTGGAACGCGCGAAGGTCTACGCCCGCGAGTTTGGCGCCGCGCAGGCCTATGGCAGCCATACGGCGACGCTGGAGCACGAGCAACTCGACGCCGTCTTCGTGGTGACCAACTACGACGAACAGAGCCCCCCGCTCCCCTCAGATCGCTAGCGACTTGATGCAAGCCGGCGCGCACGCCTGGATCGAAAAGCCGCCGGCAGCAAGCGTCGCCGAGGTCGAGCAAATGCTGGCGGCGGAGCGGCAGACCGGCAGGTTTGTCCAGGTTGGCTTCAAGAAGAGGTTCTTTCCGGCGACCGCCAAAGTCAAAGCGATCACCTTGCAATCCGAGTTCGGGGCGGTAAGTTCCATCTACGCGCGCTATCCGCAGACCTTACGCGCCCCTGAACTGCGCCAGGATCGGAAGGCGATGCTGGGCTTTCTCGACCACCTCTTCCATCCCGCCTCCATTATCCACCTGCTCATGGGCGAGGTGGCGGCATTGAACTACACCTGGGAGCCGGAGTTCTCCCTCGGCCAGCGCTACAACAATGGCCTCTTCTTGCTTGGCTACGCCCCGGAAGTGCTGGCCTTTTGCGAGAGCGTGCTCAACAATACGCCGCCGGGCAAGGCCGGCCTGAGCGATGCGCTGACGCTGCTCCGCTGGTATGAGGCCTATACCCAGCCGGAGGGGCAATGGATCACGTTGTAGTAGTTGCGTACAACCCCCAACGATAAATGACTTTGGTGGCGAACTCGCGGGTGCGATCGCTCCAGGGCATCACCCAGCCGTTTCAAGGCTGGGTGAATGGCTGGGCGGCCATTCATGGCCTGGCGTCCGGAGACGCGCTGCGGTCCGAGTTCGCCACCAAAGTCTTAAGTCGTCGGGCCCCATTCACGAAGCCCTGCGAACGGAGTTGGGTGGGGCGATCGCTGGTCACCGGGATCGGAAGAGCCAGGCCACTTCCACGCCCAATTCTGGGAATAGCGGGCAGCGCAGCGTCTCGTCCGGCTGGAGCACCGCGGTCTCGACCAGGCGGTTCCCCCGGCGTTCGTAGATCGCGATCGTCTGCCGGACGGTATCGACGAGCCAGTAATAGCGCACGCCATAGTGCTCATACGCTTTGAACTTCTTGCCGCGCGGCGGCCGGTCATGCCGGGCGGTGCTGGGGGAGAGCACCTCAACGACGATGTCCGGAGCGCCGACTACGGCGGGAACCTCGGGATGTTGCAGGATCACTTCACGCTCGCTCGTTACAAAGAAGGCATCCGGCTTGTAGGCGTGTTCCACCGTAATATCAGGGGCTTGATAGTCCAGTACCACGACACGGTCATTACCGGCACGACCGTAGCCGGCGCGTTGGGCGTCGATCAGCAGCATGAGGCAGGCAATGTCCGCCCGCATGTGCGGATCGACCGGCGAAGCGTAGGCCACCAGTTCCCCTTCGACAATTTCGAACCACTGCTGGACGCCGGCCAGTTCCAGGTCGGCCGCCAGCGCCAGGAATTCGGAGACGGTGTAGCGTCGGCGTTCGGTCGCCACGGCTGCCATACGGCACGCTCCTCTCACAGACGGTAGAGGGAGGTATCGTACCGCACGCTGCACGTGCCGGCTCGCCGCCGCCCCTGTTATGATTGCCCCATGCAACAAGAGGAGCAGCCGTGAGTATCGACCTCGCTGTGGAGCGTTTGCCCGTCACTTTGGACGATGTCTACGCTGCCCGTGAACGGCTACGCGGGGTGATCAACGCCACACCGCTCCAGCAGTCGCGCACTCTCGCCGCCGGCGGCGCAGCGGTGTGGCTGAAGCCGGAGTGTTTGCAGCGCACGGGATCTTTCAAGCTGCGCGGCGCGTATAACAAGATCGCCGGCCTGAGCGCCGAGGAGCGGGCGCGCGGCGTGATCACCTACTCGTCCGGCAATCACGCCCAGGGCGTGGCCTGCGCCGCCGGGCTCTTAGGGGTGCAGGCCGTTGTCGTGATGCCGGAGGATGCCATCCCCGCCAAAGTGGCGGCAACCCGCGGCTACGGCGCGGAGGTGGTGTTTGCCGGCCTGGACTCGTTGCAGCGGCAGGCAAAGGCGCTGGAGTTGCAGCAACAGCACGGCTACACTGTTGTCCCACCTTTCGATGACGCGGCGATCATCGCCGGGCAAGCAACGGTGGGGCTGGAAATTGTGGAAGAGTTGTCGGACGTTGCCACGGTGCTGGTACCGTGCGGCGGGAGCGGGCTGCTCTCCGGCGTCGCGCTGGCCGTGCGCGAATTGCGCCCCCAGGCCTGCGTGATCGGCGTCGAACCGGCCACGGCGGCCGACGCGCAAGCCTCGTTGACGGCGGGAACGGTCGTGGAGGCGGAGGGCATCGACACGATTTGCGACGGCTTGCGGACGCGCCGCATCGGCGAGCTCAACTTCCGCTTTCTGCAGCGCTATGTCGCCGCCATCGTCACGGTGCCGGACGCCGCGACGCGGGAGGCGATGCGCTTCCTGGCCTTGCGCGCCAAGTTGGTGGTTGAACCGTCGGGCGCGGTGGCCGTGGCGGCGCTGTTACGCGGCGCTGTTGCTGCCACCGAGGGGCCGCTGGTGGCCGTGCTTTCCGGCGGCAACGTCGATGCCGCCATGCTGGCGCAGGTGCTGGCAAGCGAATGATCGCCGGCGCCTATCCCTCGCTGGCCGAGCTTGGCGACCTCTCGCCGGGGTTGCGGCGCGTCTTCACGTCGTATGCGGGCACGGCGATGCTCTCGGCCAGTACGCAAGAGTTGCAGCGGCTGCGGCGCCATCTCTTCGACGCCTGCCGGATCGACCCCGGCGATCTTGCGCTATTCGATCACTTTCCGCCCGAGGATCGGCAAGCGATCGTGCGGGAGCTGCATGCCCTGGTCCACGACCGCATGCAGGCGCGACAGGACGAGTACGCCCGGCGGCTGGCGGCCCAGGCGCCGGTCGAAGCGTTACGGCGGCGGTTGCTCAGCGAGGCCGAACGCACGCGCCTGGTCGAGTTGGGGATCTGGGCGCACATGCTCCTCGGTAACGCCGCCCTGGCCGAGTCGCTGGTAGATCGCTACTTTGACCTGACGACGCTGGAACGCGTCTGGGCGTTTGCCGAAAGCCAGGAGGAAGTCATTCGCGCCTTCCAAGCCGACGTGGAGCGCCGGCATGAAGAGCAGCAAGAACGCCGCCGGCAGCGCGGGTCAGCCAGTGGCGCAATGGCGCCCCGCAGTAATCTCGCCCCCTGTTATGCGGCGCTGGGACTGCGCAACGGCGCTTCGCGGGCCGACGTCAGCCAGGCGTTCCGAGCACTCGCCAAGCGTCACCACCCCGACCTCGGCGGCAGCGAAGGGCGGATGAAAGAGCTCAACCAGGCCTACGGCCAGATCGCCGCGACCTGGCGCTAACGGCGGACCGACCCACCCCAGACTGGCTATTGTGTGCCGGACCATTGGCGGGGTAGCGTAGAACGTGGTCCAAATCAATCGACGGTTCCTGGTTGCAGCGATCCTATTCCTGTGCCTGCTGCGCGCTGTCCAGACCGTGGTCGCCGCCTCCCCCCTCGGACTGCCTGGGTTGGTTGGTGGCGACTTCATCGCCTACGAAACCGCCGGCCGGATCGTCGACCAAGGGGACATACGGCGGCTCTACGACCTCACCCTGCAGCAGCGCGTGGGCGACGCCATCGAAACAGCCGCCGGCGTGCCTGTTGCGCAGCGGTTCCGCCTGGCCTTCGATAATCCGCCGCCGGTCGTCCTCCTGCTGGCGCCCCTGGCGTTGCTCCCCACCGCCGCCGGACTCGCCGTCTGGACCATGCTCAATGTCGCTTGTACGCTCTTTGTCGCCTGGATCTTTCTGCGCCGCACGCCGCCGCCTGGCCTCACCTGGCTCACCCTGGCGTTCGGCCTGCTCGTCTTCTGGCCGGATTTTCTCGGCTTCTTTTATGGCCAGATGATGGGCCTGGTGCTGCTGCTGTACGCGCTCAGCGCCTACTGGCTCCGCGACGACCATCCTGGCCGGGCCGGGGTCGCCCTTGCCCTGCTGGCCGCGATCAAGCCCCAATATGCGGTGGTCCTGCTGCTGATTGTGCTGGTGCAGTGGCGGTGGAGGGCGATAGTCGCCGCGGTCCTGGGGGGAGGCGTGCTGGCGCTCCTGTCCGTCGTCCTGGTCGGCCTCGGCGGGATGCGCTCCTACCTGGGCGAAATCGGTGCCCTGGACCCCTACCGAGGGAACGGCGCCTACCTGATCGACCCGGCGGTCATGGTGAACTGGCGGGCGTTGCTACTCCACGTGGCCCCTTCCCTACCGGAGACTGCCGGCTTCCTCCTGACGAATATCCTGGCGGTCGGCACGATTGGGGTGGCGCTGCTCGTGTGGCGGCGTGCCATAAACATGGGGCAGGATCCCTTTGGCTGGCCCTTCCTGGTGGCAACGGCTGCCACGCTGCTAGCGGCTTACCACAGCCATATCCATGGCGCTGCTTTGCTGCTGGTGCCCTATCTGCTGCTGCAGGATCGCCCGTCGCCAGCCTTGCAGCGCTTAATTGCGTTCGCCTTCTGGCCGCCGTGCCTTGCCTTGATCCTGCTCGGTCCGGCGGCGCTGGCACTACGGGGGGCAATCTCGCTGTACTTCATCGCCTGGCTGGTCGCCGCCATAGTCACCGGCTGGCAGCAGACAGCTCTGGTAAAGCGCTCGGTAGAGGGACGAGGATTGCCGGAAGCCAATCGGGCCGGCATCGCGCTCGCCGCCATGCTGACGGAAGGCGCAACATGACGGCTGACCTCATCGCGGCTCCTCGATCGGACATAATTCCCCCGTCGGGCACCTCTGCCTTGGAGACGAAGCGTGCGACGACGGCGTTTGATCCTTTTTTCCCGGCCGCGGCCGGCGCCATCCTGCTCCTGGCGGCCGTGCTGCGCTTCTGGCGGCTGGATTTGGCGGAGTTCAAGGGCGACGAACTGCAAGTGACCCAGCTCGCCTTTGCGCTCGCCCAGCACGGCCGGTGGCCGGCGCGGGGCATCCTGAGCTCGCTGGGGACGTACAACTCGCCCCTTTTCATTTACCTCGAGGCGCTGCCGGCCCTGCTGTGGGCGTCGCCTCTGGCGCTGACCGGCCTGGTGGCCGCGCTCAACGTCCTGGCCGTCGCCCTCGCTATGGTCTTCGCCCGGCGCTACTTCGGGACGCTGCCGGCCCTGGTGACAGGAGTGCTCTTTGCCACAGCGCCGTGGGCGGTGATCTACTCCCGCAAAATCTGGGAACAGGATGCGTTGCCGCCCGTCGTGCTGATCTTCTTCTTCGCCCTCTTTGCGGTGGTCGTTGGGCGCAAGCCCCGCGCCCTGCTGGTCTGCGGCCTTACTGCCGGCGTGGCGCTGCAACTGCACCCCTCGGCGATCGTGCTGCCGGTCATCGCCGTTGTCGCGCTACTGCTCTGGCCGGCGCGTTTTTCCTGGCGCATCAGTATGACTTCGGGCGCGCTGGCGGTCCTCGTCATGCTGCCGTACCTGTACGCCGAAGGGCAGATGCACTTTGCCGACTGGCAGAGCGCCTTCAGCGGAACCGCCCACACGCGCCTGGGTCCAGCCGTGGGATTGCTGGTCGGGATGATCAACTGGGGCCAGGCGGTATCCGGATGGCAGGCGCTGGCCATGTTCAGTCACAGCGGCGCGGCTCAACCCGATCC
>JBPCLN010000164.1:0-5984 GCA_051003235.1 Chloroflexota bacterium
GTGGAGAGCCTGCGGGCCCAGATCGGCATCGTCCTACAGGAGACGACGCTATTCAGCGGCACAATCCGCGACAACATTGCCTATGGGCGGTCGGACGCCACGCTGGATGAAGTCGTAGCCGTTGCCCAGGCCGCCGCCGCCCACGACTTCATCATGGAGTGTCCGGCCGGCTACGAGACGCCGGTAGGCGAGCGCGGCTCGACCCTGAGTGGCGGCCAGAAGCAGCGTATCGCCATCGCCCGCGCTCTCCTATTAAACCCCCGCATTCTTATCCTCGATGACTCGACGAGCAGCGTCGACCTTGCCACGGAATATCGCATCCAGCAGGCGTTAGACGAGTTGATGCAGGGCCGGACATCGTTCGTGATCGCCCAACGCATCAGCACGGTGCTCAACGCCGATCAAATTCTGGTCCTGGAGAAGGGGCAGATCGTCGCACGCGGCACGCACGAAGAATTGCTGGAGTCGTCGGAGATCTACGCCGACATCTACAGTTCGCAACTCGTGGATGATTCGACGCCGACCCTCCCGACGCCGCAGATTGAGAAGGCTGGTGTTACCGTATGATGGGCAATCGCGACTGGGCCCTGCGCCAGGAGGCGCGCAAGCCAACGGCCGTGCGCCAGACGCTGGCTCGCTTCTGGCGCTATTTCGGCCGCCACAGCCACGTGCTGATCGCTGTTGCCGTACTCATCGTCATCAGCACCTATCTCCAGGTGAAAATCCCTGATCTGCTCGGCCAGGCGGTCGACTGCTATCTGACGCCGGCCACCCAGGCCGCCCTCGTCCAGCACGCCGCGCCGGCGAGTGCCGTAGCCGCATCGCCGGCGCATACCAACTGCTGGTATGCCCACCTAGGCCCGCAAGCGACGCCGGCGGAATATCTCGCCGGCCTTGGTGGTCTGGTCTTGCTGGTCGTCGGCATCTTCATCGTCAGTTCGCTGCTCACCGGCCTCCAGTTTTTCCTGATGAACTATATTGGCCAGCATGTGTTGCGAGCCTTGCGGGTCGAGGTATTCGCCCACATCCACCGTCTGTCGCTCAGCTATTTCACGACGCACGAGGCGGGTGACGTCATGAGCCGGATCACCAACGACGCCGACACGATCCAGCAGGCGGTCGGTTTCCCGCTGGTCAGCCTGGTCCAGGGTAGCCTCTTGATCGTCTGGATCGCCCTGACCATGCTGCAGTTAAATCCCATCTACGCCCTCATCGCCCTCGCCGTGACGCCGTTGATGTTCTGGGCGACGTTGTGGTTCTCGAACCAGGCGCGCAACGCCTTTCGCCAGGTGCGCACCAAAGTGGGCGACGTCAACGCCAGCCTGCAGGAAAACCTCTCGGCGGTCCGCGAGGCGCAGGCCTTCAATCGCGGCGATCAGAATATCCAGACGTTTTCGGAATCGAACGCCGCCTCGCGGGACGCCAGCATCCGCGCCGTCGCTTTCACCAGCGCCCTTTCGCCGGCCCTGGAAGCGCTGGGCTACGTCTCGATCGCCCTCGTCGCCGGCATCGGGGGCTTGATCCTCCTCGGCGGGCACACCTTGCTCGGTCGAACAATGTCGCTCGGGTTGATCGTCGCCTTCATTGCCTACACCCAGCGATTAAACCAACCTGTTTCCCAGATCTCGATCATGTGGACGAACGTGCAGAGCGCCGTCGCCGGTGGCGAGCGCATCTTCGGCTTGCTTGACACCGTCCCCGACCTGCACGACGAACCTGGCGCACGCGAGCTCCCCGCCATCACGGGGCGAGTGGAATTCGCTCGGGTCTGGGCTGAATATGTGCCGGGGCAGCCGGTGCTGCGCAACGTGAACCTCGTCGCCGAACCGGGCCAGACCATTGCGATCGTCGGTCCAACCGGCGCCGGCAAGACGACCATGGCGAACTTGATCCCGCGCTTCTACGACGTGACGGCGGGGACGCTCACGATCGACAGCATCGATGTGCGCGACGTCACAGCCAGGAGCCTCCGTCGCCAGGTTGGCATCGTGTTGCAGGACTCCTTCCTGTTCAGCGATACGGTGATGAACAATATTCGTTACGGCCGCACCGGCGCCACCGACGAGGAAGTGATCGCCGCCGCCCGGCTGGCGCGCGCCGATGGTTTCATTGCGCGACTGCCGCAGCAGTACGAAACGGTGCTAGGAGAACGGGGCAGCGGCTTGAGCCTTGGCCAGCGCCAGTTACTGGCAATCGCCCGCGCTGCCCTGGCCAGTCCGCACATCTTGATTCTGGACGAAGCCACGTCGTCCGTGGATACGCGCACGGAACGCCTGATCCAGACGGCGCTGGAGGAGTTACTGCGCGGCCGCACCTCGTTCGTGATCGCCCACCGCCTGAGCACGATCCGCCACGCCGACCAGGTGCTGGCGCTCAAAGACGGTCAGATCATCGAACGCGGCACGCACGAAGAGCTCCTGCAAGTGCGTGGCTTCTACTACGACCTCTACATGAGCCAGTTCCGCCGCGACATCGACTTCTCTGAGGAGATCGTCGCGCAGGCGAGCGTTCCCGCCGGGCGGTAACTGGCAAAGAGTAGGCCTGCCACCAGGCCGGCAGCAGCTACTTCGGATGATGGCAAGCCCGTCGTAAGCCCAATGACAAACATCAAGTGTTGACCCGCATCTGTGCATTTCCCGATCACCGATAATCCTCGACGTTCGCATCTTTCTTGTCGCCGAAGTACGCATCGGCGAAGAACCGTCTAGCCTCCGGCTGCGAGCCATCCAGATCGGTGAAGCCGTAGTGCTTGGCCAGCACACCCGCCGACAGCGCCTGACCCGCCCAGCGAGCGACATCCGGATCGGCGGCCAGCGCGACGACCGCGCGCCCAATGTAGTGCGGCGTCTCGGCGATCGCGAACCATTTGTCTTTGGCGATCCCGTCCCGCCAGTTCTCCTCGGCTATCCCAAAGTGCTCCAACATCGCCTCGGAACGCAGGAACCCGGGTGTGAGCGCCACCGACGTGACGCCGTGCGGCTGCAGTTCATCACTGAGCATCTTGCCCAGCCGCGTGATCGCTACCTTGATCATGTCGTAGAACATCGAGCCCCGGTAGCGGTCGTTGAACATGTCGTCACCGTCGGTAATCTCGATGACCAGGCCCGTGCCGCGCCGCACCAACAGGGGCAGCAGCGTGTGCAACGTGATCAGGTGCGTCTCCAGACCGTTGCGCAGCGCGCGCAGGCCATAGTCCAGGTTGTGCTCCCAGATCGGTTTCCACTCAATCCACTGGTCGCCGCCCCAGGTATCGTCGACCAGGACGTCCAGCCGGCCCTGCTGCTCATCCTCGATCCGACGCACCAGGGCGGTCACGTCGGCGGGAACCAGGTGGTCGCAGCGCACGGCAATGCCCCGCCCACCCGCCCTGGTCACCAGGTCAGCGGTGTCCTCGATCGTCTCCGGACGGTTGAGCGGGCTGCGCGACTGCCGCGTGCTGCGGCCGGTGACATATACCGTAGCGCCGGCGGCGCCCAGCTCGATCGCCATTCCCCGACCTGCGCCACGCGTCGCACCGGTGACCAACGCAACCTGCCCGTGCAGCAGACCGTTCATGGCGCCACCCCTCCTTGTCGGCTACTGGGAGCGAAGCGCCTGCCCTTTTGGCCGGACCGACTCCCGAAGTTCATCCTACTACACTGCGACATGTGGCCCTTGACCCTGACGTAGCGTCACCCTGTAGGCTGTTGCTACAGAAAGGAGGAACGCCCTGGATCAGCAACTCTACCGGAGTGGTCAGTTTGCAGAGAAAACCGCAGTGTCCATCCGCACCTTGCGCTTCTACGACCAGGTCGGGCTGCTTTCGCCTTCGCAGCGAACGGATGCTGGCTACCGCCTCTACAGCGACGGGGACCTGGTTCGCCTGCAGCAAATCCTGGCGCTGAAGTTCCTGGGGTTCTCGTTGGAGGAGATCAAGATCTGCCTGCAGCGAGAACCAAAGGGGCTGCAAGAGGCGCTGGCCGAACAACGCAGCATGGCGCAGGAATGGCGTGAGCGGCTCGACACGGTCATCCAGGCTCTGGCGGAGGCGGAGCGGCTACTGCAAGCCGACCACAATGATTGGGAGTCTTTGGTGCATGTGATCCGGGCGATTCAAATGGAACAGAACCAGGACTGGCGACGGAAGTACTTCAATGAGGAGCAACTGCAGACCATGGAAGAAGTCGGCCGGAAGGCCCAGGCGGCGCGGGGCAATGTCACACTCCCGGAACGCGGCCCGTGGACGGAAGAGGATCAACTCCGCGTCAACGCGCGCTACGACGCGCTCTATGCCGGCGTCAAGCGCCTGGTCGCGGCCGGCGAAGACCCGGCGGGGCCGGCCGCCCAGGCCCTGGCCGCGGACGCGCTCCAACTGATCCACGAGTTCACCGGCGGCAACGCGCAGATCGAGATGGGCGTGAAAACCTGGTGGCAAAACCATGACGCGTTGCCGGCCGACAAGGAGGTATTCCAGCCGCGCCTGATCCTGGAGGAGTCGGATTTCCTGGACCGGGCGAAGGAGATCGACCGGTCCCACTCACGATGAAAAAGGACATAGCCGGATGCCGGCACGGCCAAAGAACGAACAACGGCGGGGTCGAGCCCGGTCAGTTCAACGAGCGTCACGTCGTCTGCCTCGCGATGGGAGCCGGCATACACACGTTCGGCCTCGGGATCGGCGATGAATGGCGCAGTATCCGCCTGCAAGGTCGGCTGAGCGAGGAGCTGCCTACACTCCAAGATCCAAAGGGGCGTACCCGGCGCCACTGACGTTCGGTCGGATGACAAAGATGGCTTCCCCACTGCGTCCGTACCCCCTGTCGCGTTTGCCGAATCCTGCTCATCACGCTCATCATCGGAGTGAGTTCGTTCTGCGCCAAAGACGGCAAGATCATGCTCCAAGACAACCTGCGCGGCAATGTTCCCCCGCTGCACCTGCCGCGAAAGCGTTGCCTTGTGCAAGCGCAGCATGCTTGCGGCGTCACTGAGACTCGGCCAGGTCGTGACATCGTCCCAAACTGACTTCCGCATCGTCACCTGCCCATATCAATCCGACCATCAGGACTAATCATGCACGACGCTTTGCAACGGATGCAACAGCGGCAACAGACGCTACCAAACCGGCCCCATCAGCCCTCCGTTGCCAGCGCAGAGGTCAGGGCCCGCTCAGGCGTCATAGCATGGCCCTCCGCCTGGGCCGCCATCGCCGCCTCCTCGCCGAGCGACTGTCGGGCCGGGAGGAGCCAGCGTTCGAGGCGGCGCTGCTCGTGGAGCGGAGCCGCCCGCGCCACCGTGCGCCGGAGCGCTGCCGCCGCGCCGATGAGACGGTAGGCGCGTTCGGGCCGACCGGCGGCGAGGGCGAAGCCGGCGTAACCCTCAAGCAGCCATGCCAGATAGACGGCGGGGAGCGAGTTGCCGAGCAGGTTCCGGCTCTCCTGCATGTGCGCCGCGGCCGTGGCAGCCTCCCCGAGTTCCAGCGCCACGAAGGCGAGCTGGGCATGCGCATCCGCCATGTACGAATTGGCTGCCATGGGGCTCTGGTGCATAAAGTGGGGCGGACAGCAACGTTCACGCGCCGCTTTCGCCGTCACCGGTCGTTTCGCTCAAGCGGTGACGAGCGCCGCCCGTCGGGGCGCCGCTCCGGCGGGAGCTCGGCATGCGGCGGCAGACTGGCGGAGCCAGTGGGTATCTTGCCGGCCTCGCTGGTGGCCCGGGTCAGGTGGACCGAACGCGGCGGCGGAGCAGATCGAGTTTGGCACGCCCATACCCTTGGCGTTTGATGAGCTTCACCTTGTGAACGTGTCCTTCCACGATGCCGTTGGACCACAGCTCGGTGATCGCCGCTTCGATGGCGCTCCGATCGGCCAGCATGCCGTTCGCCAGACCGACAAAGCTCGGTAGGGCGCTGGCCTTGGCATCGGCCAGCCATGTGGGGAAGGCGGCGAGGTCGTGCTCCTGCAAGAGCGTGCAAAAACGCTGCACCAGCGCATGCCCTTTCGTCAGAA
>JBPCLN010000165.1:0-3930 GCA_051003235.1 Chloroflexota bacterium
GGAGCCAACGGCCGACGGGCCCCTCCACCGAACGGGAGAGCGTCGAATGCTCCCCGCTCCATCCTCCGCCATCGCCACGGCAGTTGGCTTCACGTGGGAGCCCTCTTACGCGTGAAGATTCCTTCACACCGGTTTCTTCACGTTCCCACCCGTCAGCCGCGCGGTTGGACACGCAGCAGGTCAGCGCACCGCCGGCTTCGGCGGCGGAAGCTCCAGGAAGTAGCCGCGACGATCATGCTCAATGAGCCGAGCATGCCCCAGATCCTCCTCAATCTTGGCCCGCAGCTCCCGCACGTGCTGGCGGATTGCACCGGCCGTGCTCCCAAGTTCGCTCGCCACCTGTTTGGCGGACAACGGCCCTCGGCCCGCCTGCGCGGCCAGGTAAAGGAGCCAGAGCAGTCGACGTTCCATGCCGGTGAGCTTGACGATGATCGTCGCGCTATACAACTCGTCGCGCATCGTATCGAAGCGCAGGTCGCCCAGGCGCACCAGCGCGGGCTGCTGGTGCGCCACCCACCACTGGACGGCCGCGACGCAGCGAACGAACACTCTCTCGTCGTCGGGAATAGCCGCGGCAGCACCCCAGGCGAGGATACGCCCCCGGATGGCAGGGTCACCAGCAGCAGCGCTCACCACCTGTACCGTGACGTGCTCACCGAACAGTCCGATGGCGGACGCCTCCGTTCGTTCATCCCACGTCTCGGTCTCCAAGAGCACCAGTGCCGGCTCCGCATCGGAAACGGCTTCCATGACGATGGCCCCAGCTTCCGGCCAGGAGGCAGTATCCACACGCACACCGCGCTGGCGCAGGATGCGGGCGAGATCAGCACGGAACCCACCGCCCTTGGCGATGATGCGGACCCGCACGGCGCACCTCTCTTCCCGCATATCCCGTGAGCAGCACCACCAGGCGCATGATAGGACAAATGTTCGACATACAGGGGCTGGAGCGGAGGCGCCAGGGCGGTACCAGTGGGCACCGACCAGCGAGGGGCTGCATGCACGTTAACGAGCAGGACGGCGCGTCGTTCTAGCCCCATATGCCTCCCCCAATCCGGTTGCATGCAGTGCGGTTCCGGTGCTGCTACGATGCCTCGTGCAGGAAGGGATCAGCCGTGACGACGCGCGCCGTACGTGCAACCGACCGGGGCTTCCCGGATCTCACCCCCGCCCTGCGTGCCTTCCTGCGCACCGGCCTGATGCTCGATCCCTGGCTCGCCGGCCTCCAGAAGGAGAACTTCGAGTTCGCCGCCCAGGAGCTGGTGGCCGACGAGGCCGCCCGGATCGCCGCCCAGCAGTGGCGAGAGCCGCTGATCAGCGCAACGCTCGGCACCTCCCCCCTGCCCCGCCGTCTGGGGCGCACCGCCGCCCACGAGGTGCTGGTCTCGACGGCGGGCACCGTCGCCCACGAGCGACGGGGCACGCTACACATCGACAAGGAGGAAGCAATCGAGGCGATCCTGCGCCTGCGCCACTTCCTGGAAGCCCATAGCTTCGGCACGCTGGTGCTGGTCTACGGCCTCGTCACCTTCGTGGAGAACCACCTGGCCCTCGAACACTACGGCGCCATGAGCGAAGAAGACTTCGTGGAGGCGGCGTTGCACCGGCCGTGGGTGCCCTACACCCTGGACGACGAACTGCTGGCCGGGCTGGTGCTGGGAGCAGTGCGGCTGGAGGTCCGTGACGGCCGACGCTGCGTGCTGGAGACGCCGCGCGGGGCGCGCTACGCCCGCCGGGCCCGCCGCATGCTGGAGCGCTCCGGTTACCTGGCGCGGCGGCTGCAGCTCATCTACCTCTCCCAGTTCAATCTCTTCGCCGACTGGGACGCCCAGGTCGCCCAGATGGTGCCGAATGCCCTGGAGTACCGCCGCGCCTTCACCGCCTTTAGCGGCCTGGCGCCAGGGGCAAAAGTGCTGGAGGTGGGCTGCGGCATGGCCAGCCAGACCTTCGAGGGCGGCTTATGGGAGGCCGTGGGACCAAGCGGCCAGATCACCGGGCTGGACCCCTCGGCGGGGATGCTGGCGCGCGCCCGGGCCAAGGCAGCCCAGCGAGGCGCCCAGAACGTGACGTTCGTCGACGGCCGCGCCGAGCGCATGTACTTCCGGAAAGGCGAGTTCGACGCCACCGTCGGCGTGCTCTTCCTGCACTTCACCGATGTCGCCAAGGCGCTGCGGGAGTTGCGGCGGGTGACCAAGCCGGGCGGCACGGTGGCGGTGGTGGCGGCCTGCCGCTGGGACCTGGCGCAGCCCTGGTTCCGGCGCTGGTTCGCGCCCATCTTCGACCTGGCCGAGCGCCACGGCGGCAGCGTCCAGCAGCACCTGCACGAGCCGGGAGCGGTGGGCGATGCCTTCGCCGAAGCCGGGCTGCAGGACGTGCAGACGGTGCCCTACCAGGCCAGCCTGGTCCTGCAGGACCCCGACCTGGCGGTGGCCTTCCTGATCCAAGGCCTGAGCTTCTTCCAGCGGGAACTGGAGCTCTTACCTTGGCAGGCGCGCCAGGACCTCATCGCCACGCTCAAGCGGGAAGGGGCGAAACTTTGCGCCGAGACCACGCCGGAGCAGCGCACCCTCGCCACGCCCTTCGAGTTCGTCAAGGGGACCGTGCCGCCGGCGTAGCGCGCTCACCCGGGCGGGATCTGCGGCAATCGCAGCATCCCCGCCATATGCGCGGCGTTGAGGTCGTCGGCCCTGCCCAGCGCCGTCACCGGCAGCCTCAGCACCACGATCCCCAGGGCCCGCAGCGCGCCGGCCGCCGCGAGCGTGGCCTTCTCCCCGGCCACGTCGCCGTCCAGGGCCAGCAGGACGCCCCGACAACGCCGGAACACCCGCGCCTGCTCCCCCAGCGCCGTCCCCACCAGCGCCACGGCGGGCAGGCCGTACACCGCCAGCGTCAAGGCATCGAGCGGCGCCTCGCAGAGGTGCAGCCAGGCCGGCGGGTCGGCGAGGAGATCGGCGTTGAACAGCCCCACTTGGCCGCTGGTCTTGCGGTGCCGGACGGCCTTGGGTGCATCCCGGCGCGGGTACTCCGGATGCACGGCGCGACCATAGGCGCCGACGCTCAGGGGGAACACCAAGTAGCCGTAGGCCAGATCTCCGTTGGGCCAGGCACCGGGCGCCGCCCAGCCCAGGCCGTGCTGCCGCGCCAGCGGCAGCGGGATGCCCCGCTTCGTCAGGTAGGTTTCCCCCGGTGAGTTGGGCAGCGCCGCCTGCCAGGCCGGGAGCTGCTCCAGCCCGGATACTGCTGCCGGCACCAGCCGAGCGGTCGGAGTATCCGGCAGAACGGCGACCGCCGGCGGTGCAGCTTCCGGCGGCTTCCGGTGCAGCACCAGCCGCTCGTCGCGACGCGGGCGTTCCCGTGGCCGGTCCGTCCAGTAGTCGGCGAGCTTGCCCTTCGCGCCGCAGGCGTGGCAGCAGTAGGCACCCGTTTCCAAGTCCGCCGAGAAGCTCTGTTGGTGGTCGCCGCCGTGCAACGGACAGCGGGCGCGCAGCCGCTGCGCCGTGCGCCGTGTGCGCGGGTCGTAGGCCTCCACGTCGGCCAGCGAGAGCGCCGGCGTCATGGCCGGCAAGGCGCTCACCGCCGGTTGTCCAGTTCACCCACTTCGGCGTAGTCGCGCTGGAGCAGCAGGCGGATGCCGGCGCGGCTCTCCCCGAAGCGGTTGAGGGCGACGTCCAGCAGCACCGGCTGCCCGCCGCCCAGCGGCGGCGCGGCGTCCTGCTCCGGCTCCCGCAGGAACAGCACCGCCGAGCAGTCGTATTCCAGCTCCCCCGCCTCTTTCAAGGCGGCGATGTTGCTGGACCCCTTGGCCCGCTCGCCGTAGCCGGTGCGGGAGAGCGAGACGATGGCAAGCACCGGCAGCTGCTCCGCCGCCGCCAGCTCCGTCAGTTGCGCCGAGAGCGTCTGCACCCGCGCCCGCTGGTCGCCGAAGCCGCC